>NZ_RHHB01000038.1 GCF_003710805.1 Agromyces tardus
CGGCATCCGTCGCCTGGGCTGCCTGACCGGCGGATGCCGCGGGCGCGGCCTGCGGCCGCAGCACCGGCACCGCCGGCTCGCGCCGCTCGGCACGCGCCGCCATCTGCGCCTCGGCGGCGACGCGCTTGAGCTCCTCGGCCGCCACGATCGACGCCATGGCCGTCGCCGCGATCGTGCCGCGCGACAGGTGCAGCGGACGCGGCAGGGGCTGGGGCGTCCAGCCGGCCACGGCGCCGGGCTCCGCCTCGACCTCGATCGGCTCGAACGGCTGCGCCTCGGGGAGCGCCACGGGTGCGACCGCGACCGGCGCGGGACGACGGCGCGCGAGCATCACGATGCCCGAGAAGCCCGCGATCATGCCCGCGCCGCCGCCCGCGGCGATGAGCAGCGGGGCGCCGAAGGGCGCGGCGACGAGTCCGCCGACCCCGACGAGCAGCGAGCACAGCATGAGCAGCGAGCAGAGCCCGCGACGACGACGGAGCGCGCGCGGCGTGAGCCCCGCCGCGGAAGCAGGCGTCGCGGCATCCGGAGCCCCGCCCTGCACCGCGGCAGCCGCGGCGGCCGCGGCGGCATCGGCAGGCGGCACCGTGACGATCGGATGCGTCGCCATGGCGTGCACGGCGAGGGCACGGGCCGACTCGGCGGCCTCCTCGGCGGCGATCCGCTCGGCGATCGCGAGGTTCGTGGCGGCCTCGGCCTCGAGCCGCGCCACCTCCTCATGCTCGTGCAGGATGCGCTGCTGCACCGCGACCTCGCGCGCCGTCGCCTCGACGTGCACCGCGTGGGGCGTCTCAGCGGTCTCGGCGAGGATGCGTAGGGTCTGCTGCAGCCGCACCGCATTGCGCTCGGTCGCGAGGTACTGGCGGCGCCGCAACCAGCTCGGCAGCAGGTACGCGATCCACAGCGTCGCGGCCACTGCCACGAGCACGCCCCCGCCGATCACGTCCATGCGTCAACGCTAGGTCACGGCGCGACGGGCGCTCCACTCGGAGCGGGCGTGTCAGCGATCCCCCACCCGAAGAGGGTACGCGGATGCCGCGAGGTCCTCGGCGTTCACGCGTGCGGCATCCTCGGGCACGCGCCCCTCCTGCCACCGCCGGAGCACCCCGCGAGGGACCTCCTCCGCGACGAGCGCGAACGCGAAGTGGTCGCGCCACTCCCCGTTGATGTGGATGAACCGTCGACGGAATCCCTCGTAGCGGAAGCCGAGCTTCTCGACGACGCGGAGCGACGGCCGGTTCTCGGGGCGGATGCAGATCTCCATGCGGTGCAGGCGCAGGCTGTGGAAGCAGTAGTCGGTCGCGAGGGCGACCGCGGTGGGGGTGATGCCACGGCCCGCGGACGACTGCGCGACCCAGTAGCCAATGGTCGCGGACGACAGCGACCCGTAGGTGATCGACGAGACGTTGAGCTGCCCCACGAGCCGGCCCTCGAACTCGATGACGAACGGCAGCGCGCTGCCGCTGCGCGCATGGGCGGTGAGGTTGCGGATGCTGGCGCGCGTGTCGATGATCGACCCGCCCCCGGGGAACGTCGCCTCCCACTGCCGGAGCCACCCGCGGTTGTCGAGCAGCACGTGCTCGAGCGCCTTCGCGTCGCGCTGGCGGATCGGGCGCAGGGTGACCGGACCGTCGCTGAGGGTCGGGACGTTCGCCGCGGGCACCGTCAGTCCCGGCTGAGACCGGCGGCGAAGGCGATGAGCCACGGCCGGAGCTCCGGTCCGAGGTCGTCGCGTTCGCTCGCGAGCTGGATGACGGCCTTGATGTAGTCGAGCTTGTCGCCGGTGTCGTACCGGCGACCCCGGAACACGACCCCGAAGACGCCGCCGGTGCCCTCGATGTCGCCGGCCATCTCCATGAGCGCGTCGGTGAGCTGGATCTCCCCGCCCTTGCCGGGCTCCGTGTGCCGCAGCACCTCGAACACCTCGGGCTTCAGCACGTAGCGGCCGATCACGGCGTAGTTCGAGGGCGCGACCTCCTTCGCGGGCTTCTCGACGAGCCCCGTGACGCGCACGACGTCGGGATCGTCGGTGGGCTCGACGGCGGCGGCGCCGTAGAGGTGGATGCTGTCGGGGTCGACCTCGAGCAGGGCGACGATCGAGGCGTCGCGCTTGCGTTCCTCGTCGAGCATCCGGGTGAGCAGTACATCGCGCTCGTCGATGATGTCGTCGCCGAGCAGCACCGCGAAGGGCTCGTCGCCGACGTGCATCTGCGCCCGGAGCACCGCGTGCCCGAGGCCGCGCGGGTCGCCCTGGCGCACGTAGTGCATGTCGGCCATGTCGGTGGACTCGTTGACCTTCTCGAGCTTGGCGGTATCGCCCTTGGCCTCGAGCGTCGCCTCGAGCTCGGCGACCCGGTCGAAGTGGTTCTCGAGCGCGTTCTTGTTGCGGCCCGTGATCATGAGCACGTCGGTGAGCCCCGCCCGCACCGCCTCCTCGACGACGTACTGGATGGCGGGCTTGTCGACCACCGGGAGCATCTCCTTGGGCATGGCCTTCGTGGCCGGCAGGAACCGGGTGCCCAGGCCGGCGGCGGGGATGACGGCCTTCGTGATCCGATCAGTCATGCGCATCAGCGTAGCCGGAAGGCCTGCCGCGCACCCCAGCGGGGCGTCCTAGGATTGCAGGCATGCCCGACGATCCGACCGTGGTGAAGCGCATCCTGCGCGCCGAGCTGCGCGAGCGCCGGCAGGTCATGCCGTCGCACGAGCGCGAGCTCGCGACGGCGGGCTTCACCTCGCGCCTGCAGGAGCTCATCGGATCCACCGACGCCGACTCGATCTCGTGCTACCTGTCGATGCCGAACGAGCCGAACACGCGACCGTTCGTGAACTGGGCCGAGGCCCGCGGCATCCGCGTGCTGTTCCCCGTGACCCGGGAGGACGGCCTGCTCGACTGGACCGTCGGCGAGGAGCAGACGGAGATCGCCGGACTGCACGGGCAGCCCCAGGCCGTCGGCGAACTGCTCGGCCCGATGGCGATCAACGACGTCGACCTCATCATCGTGCCCGCCGCCGCGGTCGACGCGACGGGCATGCGGCTCGGCTGGGGCCGGGGCTACTTCGACAAGACCCTGGGTTCGATGCAAAAATGTCCCCCGGTGTACGCCGTCGTCTTCGACAGCGAGTTCATCCAATCGGTGCCGCGCGAGGTGCACGACCAGCCGGTCGACGGCGTCGTGACCCCCACCCGCATCGTCGCCTTCTGATTCCCGGCGGGCGTTCGCCTGCCGCCGCCGACACCCGAGAGCCCCACATGCCCACGTATTCGTACCGTTGCACGGAGTGCGGCAACGCCTTCGACATCCACCAGGCCTTCACCGACGACTCGCTCACCGTGTGCGACGTCTGCGGCGGCCGGCTCCGGAAGCTCTTCAACACGATCGGCGTGACCTTCAACGGGTCGGGGTTCTACCGCACCGACTCGCGCGCGGGCGGCGCGGGCTCCGGGGGCTCCGAGGGCGGCGGCTCGGGGTCGGGCTCGTCGTCGGGCGACTCCGGCGGTTCCGGGTCCTCGGGCGGTTCCGGCAGCTCGGGAGGCTCCGGCGGCTCCGGCGGCTCCGGCAGCTCGGGAGGCTCGGGCGGTTCGTCCAGCGGCGGGTCGTCGGCTAGCGTCTCCTGAACACCATGCAGGCCGAATCGAGGAGCGCACGCGTGATCAAGGGCTTCAGGGAGTTCATCCTCCGAGGGAACGTCATCGACCTCGCCGTGGCGGTGGTCATCGGCGCCGCGTTCACCGCGGTCGTCAACTCGATCGTGCAGAACGTCTTCAACCCGCTCATCGGCGCGCTGTTCAACGCCGAGAGCCTGAACGACGCGCTCGTGCTGTCGATCCCGACGCTCGACGGCAAGTCCGCCGACGTGCGGTTCGGCGCGGTGCTCGGCGCGATCATCACGTTCCTGATCGTCGCCGCCGTGGTCTACTTCGTCTTCGTGATGCCCATGAACCTGCTCAAGGAGCACGCCGAGGCCCGGCGCAAGGCGGGCGAGTCCACGGCGAAGGACCCCGAGACCGAGCTCACCGTGCTCGCCGAGATCCGCGACCTCCTCGCCGAGCAGCGCGCCATGAGCGCGGATTCGGGCACCCGCCGCCACGAGCAGTAGCCGGCTCGGCGGTCACCAGTGGGGCGGCCGCTCCCGCGTGATGCGGTCGTCGTCGGATGCCGCAGCGCCGGGCTTCGGCGCCGCGTCGGGTTCGTGGGAGCCGGGCACGGCCGTCTCGGGCTCCGGGTCGGACCCGGGCGCCGGCGTGAGGCGGGCGCGCCGGCCGCGCGCAGCCCGTTCGACCCGCTGGCGCGGCTTCGGCTCGGCGGGGTGCTCGTCGCTCATGAGGCGGGCGCGGCATCCGGTTGCGGCGCCGTCGCCTTGCCGAGCACCGTGGCGACGCGGGTCGCGACCGCCTCGGGATTGCCGAAGAGCTCGAAGCTGTGCACGCGCAGGTAGTGCCAGCCCAGCCGGCGCAGCACGTCGGGACGCAGCCGCAGCGATTCCCGCAGGCTCTGCCCCGCGAGCGCCGAGTCGGTCTCGACGACGACGGCCTTGCCCGCGTAGGCCGCAGCGAGCGTGAGCGTGCCCCGGTGGCCGAGGCTCACGCGGATGCCGCGCCGCTCGAGCCGCGCGGCCAGGTCGGCCAGCATGGGATCGGCGTCGCCCGTGCCCTCGGCTGCGCCGCGCCGCTCCTCGGTGTGCGCGAGCACGTTCGCGAGGGCGAGCACGCCGTGCTTCTGGCGGTCCTCGTCGATGTCGGAGGGGCGGAACGCGGACACGAGGTCCATCGATCGCCGCGCGCGCGTCATCGCCACGGCGAGCAGCCGGTCGCCGCCCGGCTCGCCGAGCGATCCGAAGTTCGAGAGCAGCCGGCCGTGCGGCGTGCGTCCGTAGCCGACCGAGAAGATCACCCGGTCACGGCTCTGGGCGACGGCCTGCTCGAGGGTGAGCACGGTGAACGGCTCGGCGCGGTCGCGCAGGATGAAGTCCGAGAGGTCGCTGCGCTTCGCGAACGCGGCGAGCACGGCCTGGTGCACGCGCGCCGCATGGCGTGCGCTCGCGGTCACGACCATGAGCGACTCGCGGGGACGCTTCACGGCATGCTCCATGACGAGCTCGACGACCTTCGCCACCTCGGCGTCGAGGCTCTCGACGGTGCCCGTGACGGGATCGGGGAGGCCGTTGCCCGGCACGTAGTGCAACCCGAGGCTGCCGTGCCCGAGGAAGCTGCCCGCCCACGGCAGGGAGACGATGCGGCCGCCGTAGAAACGCCGGTTCACGAGTTCGGCGAGGTCCTCGCCGCCCGCGCGGTAGCTGCGGGTGAGCGTGGTCGTCGGCAGCAGCTCGCCGAGCCGGGCGAGCGCGGAGTCGGCGTGCATGGCGTCGACGCCGTGCTCGGTCGACGTGCCGCCGGGCTCCCGGCCGTCGCTCGCGATGCCGGTCTCGAAGTCGGTGGGCGTCTGCGTGACCGGGTCGCCGACCGCGACCACCTGCGCGGCGCGGCGGATCGCGCCGAGGTTCTCGGCGATCGTCGTCGCGCCGGCGTCCACGAGGATCACGGTGTCGAACCGGATCGCGTCGTCGATCTCGGGCACCTCGTAGGGCGACGCGAGCCAGACCGGCGCGAGCACCCGGAACAGGGTGGGGGCCGCCTCGTGCAGCGTCTCGGGGCGCACGCGGTCGCCGCGCAGCATCCGCCGCAGCCGTTCGGCCTCCTCCGGGTGGTCGACGAGCGCGACCTTCCAGTTCTCGGCGAGACGCCACGCGAGCAGCGGGCCGGCCGCCGAGGCGTGGGCCTCGTCGACGAGCCGGAAGTCGGACTCCAGCCGGTCCAGCACGGAGGTGTTCGCGCCGAGGAGCGCGGGGTCGCCGGCGAGCATGGCCTCGAGCACGGACTGCCACCACGCGAGCTCGAGCTCGGCGGCGACGCCCTGCTCGGGCACGTGCCGCTTCGACAGGTCGAGCAGCAGCGGGTCGAGCCCGAGGTCGCGCATGCGGCCGAGGAGCGCCGTGCGCTCCTGCAGGTTCGCGAGCACCTCCGAGTCCTCGGCGAGGCCCGCGAGCATCGACTGCAGGTCGCGCAGCGGACGGGCCGCGAGCTGGCGCGGCGTGCCGAGGATGCCGAGCGGCTCGTCGAGCGTCTGCAGGTCGGCGGCGACGGTCTGGTGCGCGACCTGCACGTCGTCGAGGCCGACGGGCACGCCCGGGATGGCGCCCGCCTCGGAGTAGCGCTGCCAGAGGGTGCGCTGCTGCTGGATGCCGCGGAGTGCCGTGTGGAGGTCGCCGACGTGCACGCCGGGGCGCACGTACTCGAGCGCGAGCCGGCGCAGGCGCCGCCGATTGGCTCCCGACATGCCCTCGGACTCGCGGCGCGGTGCGGTCGCGGTGATGAGCTCGCCGAGCGGGCGGTCGAACACCGAGGGCTGGAACTTGTCGAGCGTGTCCCGCACGTCGTGCAGCAGGCGCAGGAACACGCCGAGCTCGGCGATCGACTCGAACGGCCGCAGCCGGGTCTGCTCGATGAGGGCTCGTCCGCGCTCCAGGAGCCGGGGGACCTCCACGGAGCTCAGCCGCTTCGCGAGCTCGTGCGCGTTCGCAGCCTCGGCCGAGGTCGTGAACGCGGCCCCGTACCAGGGGGAGTCGCCCGGGCCGTACTTGAACTCGCCGAGCGCCGCGGCCCGCACCAGGTCGGCGGCGACGCCGTCGCGACCCGTCGCGAGGGCGACGAGCGAGGAGTGGTCGAGCCGGGCGGTCGTGTCGGGCGCGGTGGGCAGTGCGGAGAGCCCCGCGAGCGCGCAGAGCGCGTCGAGCACCGACACGTGCAGTTCCGGATCCGTGCGGGTCAGCGCGCCGCGGTAGTCGAGGAGCACCTTGCGGAGCCGCACGAGCGCGTCGTCGACGTCGGCGACGCGCGGGCGCTCGGCCTTCTCGTTGCGCGAGATCGACTGGATGAGCTCGCGGCGGAGTCCGGCCGTCGTCACCGCGGCGCCGCCGAGTCCGACCTGCGCGAGCCGGTGCGCGATGCCGTCGAGGCTCGAGCGTCGCGCGCCGACGACGAGCACGCGCTTGTCGTTCGCGACGAGGGCGCCGATGGCGTTCACGATCGTCTGGGTGCCACCGGTGCCGGGCAGCGTCTTGACCACGAGCGACGACCCGGACTCGATGCGGGCGACGGCCGCCTCCTGCTCGGGATCGGCGTCGAGCAGGAGCCGGTCGGTCGACGGCGGGCGCTCGTCGGGGCCCACGAGACGCGGCGGCTCCGGGGTCCGGGCGAGGGCCGCACGGGCCCCCGGATTGCCGGCGATCGCGTCGATGACCGGATGGTCGAGCTTCGCGGCATCCGCTGCCATCGCCGGGCCGACCTCGGCGAACGAGGAGACCACGAGGCGCGGGGCGACGTGGAACCACGGGAGATGGGTCGTGAGGCCGCGCAACCGGTCGATGACGGGCTGCGGCTTGAACATGCCGTTCGTGATGGCGAGCGCGACGAAGGCGTCGGCGTCGAGCGTGATCTGGAACTGGTCGCGGAGCTCGCGCGCGAGCGCGGGATTCAGGAACGGCTGGCCCTTGAGCTTCAGCTCGAAGTCGCGCCCGTAGCGGCGGATGGCGAGCGGCCGCAGCAGCACCGGCGCGAGGAACTCCTCACCGCCGTTGCGCCACGACGCGAGTCCGATCGCGAGGTGCACCGACTCGATGCCGCGCACCGAGCGCAGCTCGATGCCCTTCTGGGTGATCTCCGCCGCCGCGAGGCGGGCGTTGCGCAGCGCGAGCTCGTCGCGGATGAGGCTCGAGAGCAGCGTCGACTTGCCCGTGATGAACTGCGGCAGTCCGCCCGGATGCGTCGTGGAGAGCTCGATGCGGGTGAGCGGCGAGTCGTCGAATCGCACGAGCGGCGAACGGCCGCCGAGCTCGGCGAGTTCGGCCTGCCAGCGGCGCCACGACGGCTCGGCGACGTTCGTCGTGACCAGTCGCGGGTCGCCGACGCTGAGGGCGTGCGGGCTGGTGAGGTCGTGTGCCATGGGTTCGGGGTGCAATCGATCGGCGGCGGCGTCGGGCCCGTCTCCGAGGACTTGGTCCTCGTCACTGTTCCGATCGAGCCGCCGCACACCGACACCCTACGGTGGGAGCGCCGCATTTCCGGGGAGCATCGCCGGGAACCGACGGGTTTTGATACCCCTAGGGTATTGCGATACCCTTGGGGTATACCGATCGCCCGTCGGGGAGCTCGACCCCGACGACGAGACCATACCGTTCAGCCCCGCCCTCCGGAGGACCCCCGATGCAGACCATCTCCCCCACCGCCGCCCACGCCATCGACGACGCGTTCATCATCGACGTGCGCGAACCCGAGGAGGTCGCCCGGGCCCGCGTCGACGGCACCCTGCACATCCCGCTCGGCTCGCTCGTCGCGCGCCTCGACGAGGTGCCCCGCGACCGCACCGTCTACGTGATGTGCGCCCTCGGCGGCCGCAGTGCGCAGGCCACCCGGTTCCTCGCCGAGCAGGGCATCGACGCGGTCAACATCGACGGCGGAATCACCGAGTGGCACAGCGCGGGCCTCCCTGTCTCCGTCGGAGGTGCGGCATGAGCACCGCGGCCGCCGACCAGGCCGAGGCGCAGCGCCGCATCCTCAACCGCCTGAAGCGGGCTCGCGGGCAGCTCAACGCGGTGATCGACGCCGTCGAGGCCGGCGGCGACTGCCGCACCGTCGTCACCCAGCTCGCCGCGGTGTCGAGCGCGCTCGACCGGGCGGGCTTCGCCGTGATCTCGTCGGCGATGCGCGATTGCGCAACGGATGCCGCGGACGTCGACGCCGAGGGGGCGGACGCCGCCGTCGACGGCAAGGAGCGCCTCACCTTCGACGAGCTCGAGAAGCTCTTCCTCTCGCTCTCCTGAGCGAGCGCGCCGGCGCGGGCCCGGCCTCGGCCTCGGCTTCGGCTTGCGCGCAGGCGAAGCCCCGCGCCGCCGCTCCGCTTCCTCGGCGGGATGCAGAACGCGGGACACCCGTCAGTGGGTGTCCCGCGTTCGTCGTCAGCAGCGTCGACTGGGTTCAGCCGATCGTCGCGAGCTCCAGGCCGTGCGCCTTGGCGACGCCCTCGTTGGTGAGCCGGCCGCCGGTCGCGTTGAGGCCCTTGGCGAGGGCGGGGTCCGCGGCGAGCGCGGCCTCCCAGCCGAGGTCGGCGATCTTCAGCGCGTACGGCAGCGTGGCGTTCGTGAGCGCCGGCGTCGAGGTGGCGGGCACCGCGCCGGGCATGTTCGCGACGCAGTAGAAGATCGCGTCGTGCACCTTGAACGTGGGCTCGGCGTGCGTCGTGGGGTGCGAGCCCTCGAAGCAGCCGCCCTGGTCGATCGCGATGTCGACGAGCACGGCGCCCGGCTTCATCGTGGCGACCATTTCGTCGGTGACCACCTTCGGTGCCGCGGCACCCGGCACGAGCACGGCGCCCACGACGAGGTCGGCGTCGCGCACCTGCCGCGCCGTCTCGTACGGCGACGAGGCGAGCGTCTTGATGCGGTGGTCGTAGCGCGCGTCGAGCTCGCGAAGCTTCGGCAGCGAGATGTCCATGACGGTCACGTCGGCGCCGAGGCCGAGCGCGGTCGCGGCGGCCTGCTCGCCCGCGACGCCGCCGCCGATGACGACGACCTTCGCGGGGGCCGTGCCGGGCACGCCGCCGAGCAGCACACCGCGGCCGCCCTTCGAGGCGTGGAGCTCCGCCGCGCCCACCTGGGGCGCGAGCCGGCCGGCGACCTCGCTCATCGGGGTGAGCAGCGGCAGCGAGCGGTCGGCGAGCTGCACGGTCTCGTAGGCGATCGCGGTGACGCCCGAGTCGAGGATGGCGCGGGTGAGCGGCAGGTCGGCCGCGAGGTGCAGGTAGGTGAAGAGCGTGAGGTCCTCGCGCAGGTAGCCGTACTCGGCCGCGATGGGCTCCTTCACCTTGAGCACGAGCTCCGCGCTCCAGGCCTCGTCGGCGGATGCCACGATGTGCGCGCCCGCGGCCGCGTACTCCTCGTCGTGGTACCCGGCACCGAGGCCGGCGCCGGCCTGGATGTCGACGCGGTGGCCGCGCTGCGCGAGCGCGTGGACTCCCGCGGGCGTCATCGCGACGCGGAACTCGTTGTTCTTGATCTCAGCGGGCACGCCGATGTGCATGTCAACTCCGAATGCTGTGTGGGTGATTACCTCAATAGTCACCCGTTGTTCGTTGGAATGGAAGCGGTGTCGTACATAATTCGGTAGACTCACGGCATCCAATTCATTCATGCGAAACGGGGGCCCCGCTATGACCGATCTGCCGCAGATCAGCGAGCAGCCGGAGCCGATCGTGCTCGACGCGATCGACCGCGCGATCATCGCGCGGCTCCACGACAACGCCCGCATCCCCAACATCGACCTCGCGCGCGAGGTGGGCGTCTCCCCGTCGACGTGCCTCGCACGGGTCCGTTCGCTCCGCGAGCGCGGCGTCATCATCCGCTACACCGCCGAGATCAATCCCGCCGCGCTCGGCTACACGCTCCAGGCGCTCATCAGCGTCCGCATCCGCCCGGGTGCGCGCCACCTCATGGAGCAGATCTCCGACGAACTGCGCACCGAGCCCGAGGTCGCGCAGCTCTTCTTCCTCGGCGGCAGCGAGGACTTCCTCATCCACGTGCGCGTGCGCGACAGCGCGCACGTGCGGCAGTTCGTGCTCAAGAACCTCTCGGCGAACCCGGCGGTGGCCCTCACCGAGACGAACCTCGTCTTCGAGCACCACACGGCGCTGTCGGCGGGCCTGCGCACGGTGCTCTGAACGGGCACGCATCGAGCGGATGCCTCGCCGAACGCGGCATCCGGTCGTATCGTGGGCGCATGGCGCCCGAGACGACAGTCGCTCCCATGCTCGCGAAGGCCGTGCCCGACGTGCCCGAGCCCGACTCGGTGGCCGGCGGCCTCGCGTACGAGCCGAAGTGGGACGGATTCCGCGGCATCGTCTCGTTCGACGGCGAGCACGTCGAGATCGGCAGCCGCGGCGCGAAGCCGCTCACGCGCTACTTCCCCGAGCTGGTCGAGGCGTTCGCCCGCCTGCTGCCGGGGCCGTGCGTGCTCGACGGCGAGATCGTGGTGAGCACGGAGGTGTCGGGCGGGGCGAAGCTCGACTGGGAGGCGCTCTCGCAGCGCATCCACCCCGCCGCGAGCCGCGTGGAACTGCTCTCGCAGCAGACGCCGGCGATGTTCGTGGCGTTCGACCTGCTCTCGGCCGGCGGCGTCTCGCTCGCCGAACGGCCCTTCGCCGAGCGCCGGGAGGCGCTCGAAGCGCTCGTCGGTCCGCTCGGGCACCCGATCCACCTGACCCGCATCACGACCGACGTCGCCCTCGCCCGCCGATGGTTCACCGAGTTCGAGGGCGCCGGGCTCGACGGCGTCGTGGCGAAGCCGCTCGCCGCGCCGTACGCACCCGGCAAGCGGGTGATGCTCAAGGCGAAGCACAAGCGCACCGCCGACGTGGTCGCCCTCGGCTACCGGGTGCACGCGTCGGGACGCGGGGTCGGCTCCATCCTCGTCGGGCTCTACGGCGACGACGGCGTCCTGCGCAATGTCGGCGGGGTTTCCGCCTTCAGCGACGCGCGGCGACTCGAGCTCGTCGACGAGCTCGCACCCCACGTCGAACGCGACGCCGACGGGTCGGCGATGACCGGCGAGACCGACCGCAGCCGGTTCGCCGCGAGCAAGGATGTCTCGTTCGTGCGGCTCCGACCCGAGCTCGTGCTCGAGGTGCGGTACGACCAGCTCGAGGGCCTGCGCTTCCGGCACACCGTGCAGTTCGAACGCTGGCGGCCCGACCGCGAAGCGCGGTCCTGCACCTTCGCCCAGCTCGATCGACCGATCGCGTACGACCTCGCCGACGTGCTGCGCTGAGCGCGTGCGCGGCGCCCGACAGCGGCCCGCGGCATCCGCTCGCCGTCGTTCGCGTGTACCCCGAACGGGTACCACTCGCCCGAATGCGGGTCAATCCCCTGCCCGCCGCTGCGGGGCCGGGTTATCGTCGGACGCGGCCGACCCGACGACGATGTCCGGGCCGGCCGCCGACCCAGGGAGTGTCACCGATGTCCGATCCGCAGTCCGGCGATGCCGGCACCGAACAGGATCTCGATGAGGCGGTCCGCGCCGCAGAGCGCCACGTCCGCGCCGAGGAGGACGCCGACGCCGGAGAGCGCGTCGTGCGACGCGACCCCGAGACGGGCGAGACGAGCGAGGAGCCCGCGCAATGAGTTCCCTGCTCGACGGCCCCGAACACGACGAACGGAGCGGCCCGCTTGCGGCACTGCCGTCGATCGGCGTCTGGTGGCCGATGCTCGAGGGCACGCTGCAGCGGGAGATCCTCGAGAATCCCTCGGCGCCACTCCGCGCCCTCGTCGTGCGCCGCATCTACGAACTGTGCGAACTCGACGGCCGCCCACTCCCCCACGGCGGGATGCGACTCGGCCCGAACGAGCGCGCCTACCTCGCCGGGTGGACGCACGCCACCCACTGGAACTGACGGCGTCGCAACGTGCGTCGAGGCATCCTCGGGAGCTCGCCGCGAGAGGGAAGCATGGACGGCTGTTCGGCGCAAGTGGTTGAGCCTGCCGGAAGCCTGGGTTAGACCTGAGGCATGGACCGGATTCGATACGCAGGCGGCGAACTCCTCACCGGAAGCGAGATCGCCGAGGCGGTGGTGGCATACGCGGCGGCGCTGGGGCGGAGCAACTCGGCCGCGTCCATCGACATCCCGGTGCGAACGAACGGCGGCACGACGCGACGCGCCCACCTGCTCGTCGGCCCAGCGAGCCAACTGGTCACCGAGCCGGTCGACACCGACCTCGAGGAGCTCGTCGATGCCGCGCTCGTGGCGGAGCTCCGCGCCGCGACGACGGCGTTGGTGCCGCATCCCCTCGTCGACCGGATGCAGATCGACGACGCCGACACCGACGAGCTGGAGTGGCCGCCCGCGCGGTGACCGGCAGCACGCGCGTCAGCGGACCCGGGTCTGGCGCGTCCGAGCGGGCTCCGCGGGAGCGTGAGGGCCGCGCCGCGACATCCGCCGATCGGCTGACGCGACGACGACGTCGCGGAGATCAGGGGCGGATCACTTCGGCGGCTCGAGCTCGATGTCGCCGCCGGTGCCCACGGCAGGCGCCGTGGCCTCGGCGACCTCGTCGGGCGCCAGGTCGCCGGGGATGGGGATGAGCGAGATCGGTATGCCCGGCCCGACGAGGAGCTCTGCGGGCTGCGGGCGACCCTCGCCGTAGTTGACGACGATCCAGCGCGGGCCGCCCCCGGTGTGCGCCGCCTCGATCTCCTGCTTGATGAGTTCGACGTCGGCCTGGCCCACGGAGTACTGGTTGCCGCCGTACATGATGTTGACGCGCTTCACGAGTCCGCCTCCCCGCCGTTGCCGTTCGCGTCGGGTTCGGGCACGAGCACGAGCCCGCCCGGCGAGTTGGCCGTCGACATGAGCGCGTCGATCCAGGCCCGATTGATCGACGGCTGCCGCCCGCCCGCGTACTTGAAGTAGAGCGGGATGGTGGGATGCATCCACAGTGTGCTGCGCCCGTCGCCGATCGCCGGATCGTCGCGCCAGCTGAAGTAGAAGGACTCCGCCCGTCGCAGCTTCGCGCCGATCACGAGCTGCAGGTGGGCGAGCACGCGGTCGTCGAAGTCCACGCCCAGGGTCGAGTCGTAGGTGAGCTTTCCCACATGCACCTCCGGAATCGGGTCGTTCCGTTGCTCAGCGTAGCCCGCGGGCGCACGCGACGACAGGTTGCGAACTGGGGCTTGCGCTCGGGCCATCGCCCTGATCGGCTCACGCCGCCGGACCCTCCTCGCCCGACCCACCCGCATCCGGGGCGGCCGGCTCGGCAGCATCGCCCTTCCGCGGCGCCAGGAACAGGTTCGCGAGGTAGCCGGTGAAGGTGCCGAAGATGCCAACGCCCACCACGATGATGACGCCGCCCACGACGCGACCGAGGTCGGTGACCGGGTACTGGTCGCCGTAGCCCACCGTCGAGATGGTGACGACGGTGTACCAGAGCGCGTCCGACGCCGAGGTGATGTTCGCGCCCGGCGCGTACTGCTCGACGCGGAGCATCATGAGGCTGCCGAACTGCAGCACGAGGACGCCCATGATCAGCAGCGCGTACAGGGCACTCCCGGCCCGGTCCTTGACCAGCGTGCGCATCACCGTGCGCGGGCCGAGTGCTGCCAGCAGTCGGTAGACGCGGACGAGACGGAAGACGCGCAGGATCTTGAACTGCGGCAGCGGGAGGCTCGCGAGCAGGTCGGCCCAGCCGAAGTGCCGGAAGAAGTAGGCGCCGCGTTTCGGTGCCGTCGCGAGGCGATACGTGAAGTCGATGAGGAAGATCAGGCTGAAGAGCCCGTTCATGAGGCCGAGCACCGCATCCAGCGCCTCGTCTTGCACGACGGCGTACATCAGCACGAGGTTGACGATCGAGAGCACCGACAGCACGCCGATGAAGATCTCGTAGCCCGTGCTCTTCAGCTCACTGCGCACCCTCGCCATGCGAGGATTCTGGCACGCGGGATCCGTGCCGCCCGGCCGCCACGACGCGGCGCATGGATCGGCGGATGCGGGCAGCGCCGCACGGTGCCCCTGGAGGGACTCGAACCCCCAACCCTTTCCTTAGGACGGAACTGCTCTTCCATTGAGCTACAGAGGCTGACCGCACGATTCTACCGGCCCGCGCGCGTGGGCTCGTGTCGCCGGGGCCGGGCCGCAGGTCGACGGATGTCGCGCATGCGCGCGGACGCATCCGTTCTCGACGGAGCGAGGAAGCGACTCGTGCTCAGTTGTAGCCGAGGATCACGATCGCCGAGGTCGACGGGGAGGGCTCGTCGACGAACCCGATGTCATCGAGTCGAATCTCGTCCAATGGCTGCGTCATCGCCGTCACCTTTGTTTCCTCCGTGGAATCACCCGCAACGCTACGCGGGACGGCCGCGAACCTCATTGGACGAAACGTCCAACTTCCGAGCTCGAGTTCGCCATGACGTCGCACATGCGACCGCCGTGGGCGCGCCACGCGACCGACCGGGCCGTTCCGAGCGCGGGTTCACGCGGCGTCGCGGGGACTGGCGTCAGACCGGCGGATACAGGTACAGCGCCTCGCCCACGGGAATGGTGCGCACGTGATACGAGTGGTCGGAGTTCTGGTTGTACTCCTCGATCGTGACCGTGCCGTCGCCGTTCACCGACTGCACGTACGCGACGTGGTTGTACGGGAACCAGGCGACCGACCCCACGACCGGCGTGCTGCTCGTGGGCCAGCCCTTGGACGTCCACTCGTCGGCCCACGCATAGGCGCTGCCGGACGCGAGGTTGCCCCAGTCCCACTTCCACGGGGCGCTGGTCACGCCGGCGTCGCGGTTGAGTCGCCACGCCACGAAGTCGACGCACTCGCGGTAGTAGTAGCGCAGCGGGGAGAGGCCGCCGCCGTAGTCGTCGGGGGTCTCGTTCCACCACGGGTAGTCGTCGCCCTCGGCCTGCTGGGTGACGGTCGTGTACGCCCCGTTGCCGCGAGCGGCGAGCTCGGCGGCCCACGATGCCGCCTCGGCCTCGGCGGCCGCCGCGTCGATCTCGGCCTTGGTGGTCACGGCGAATCCGTCGACGGAGACGGGTGCGCCGCTCGCGAGTTCCGAGACGCTCACGTCCTGGGCCTCGGCGACGGAGAGGCTGAATCGCTCGGACGCGGTGAACCCGCCGCCGGGCAGGATCGCGTACGCGGGCAAGGCGATGGTGCCGACGAGTGCGGGCACGACGAGCACGGTCGCGACGACGCGAACCGGGCCGTTCTGCCGGCGTACCGTCGACCGGACGGGCGCCGGCGACTCCGGACCTGCCGAACCGACCCGCCTGCGCGGAAGGAGCGACGTGACGGCTGCGCGCGATCGCGAGGGACCGGCCGACCTGGTCGGCGTCACGGCGCGCCTGCGGGCTTCGGAGCGCGGTCGCTCCCGCAGTCGCTCGGACTGGCCGATCTCGTCGTCACCGCTCAACAGTTGAACCTCCCGTGCCCGCTTCCGGCCGCGCTGCAGCAGGGTGCGGGGTGGCGTGCTGTCACGGGGCGGTGGGTAAGGGGGATGCGTTGGGGGTGCCCCGGACTCGTTCCACCATAGGGCACGTCGCGGCGCCGTGTCATCGGGGCGCGCTCACGCGGCGGTGCTCAGGTACTCGTTCCACTGGGGCAACGGGCGCTCGAACCCGCGCACGACCCAACCGCGGCCCTGCGGCATCCGCGGGGTGAATCGCAGTGACCAGCCCATCTCGGCGGGCGTGTGGTCGCCCTTCGTGTTGTTGCAGCGGAGGCAGCACGCGACGAGGTTCTCCCACGTGTCGCGACCGCCGCGCGAACGCGGCAGCACATGGTCGATCGTCGCCGCCGAACGTCCACAGTAGGCGCAGCGATGCTCGTCGCGACGCAGCACGCCGCGCCGCGACACGGGCACCGAGTGCACCCGCGGCGTGCGCACGTAGCGGCTCAACAGGATGACGCTCGGCCGATCCCATTCGCCGCTCGTGCCGTGCACCGGATTCCCTTCCTCGTGGAGGATCACCGTGGCCTTCTGGTTCATCACCAGCAGCAGGGCTCTCTTGAACGAGACGACGGCGAGGGGCTCATATCCGGCGTTGAGCACGAGGGTGCGCATGGGGTGCCTTTCGATCGGGGCTGGATGGCTTCCAGCCGCGTGAACGGTTCGGCGAAGCGGATGCCGGAGGGGTCACGGGTGCGGCGGACCGCCCCCGCTGCGCCGCCGCGCGAGCGCCGTGAGAACGCAGAACGGGCACCGTCATGAAGACAGTGCCCGTTGGCATCACCGCGCGAGTGCGACTCGGCTGACTACTGTGCCGCTGGTCGTAGAGCGCGCGCGCATCCGTGGGATGGATGCAGTGCGAGCGGACCATCGGCCTCCCCTAACCCGGTACTCGGATCGTCAGGTTACAGGCTACGACACGAATGGCGTGCCGGGTCCCCCCGGCACGCCATTCACAGCTCGTGTAACCCGATGTTCACATCAGAGTCGGACGATGTAGTAGTCGCTCGTCCAGATGGGCTGGATCCGCACCGAAGCGCCCTCGTACGGAGCGTGGAGGATCATGCCGCTGCCCGCGTAGAAGCCGTCGTGGCCGTCCATGATCACGAGGTCGCCGGGCTGGGCCTCCGACTCGGGGATCACGGTGCCGGCTGCGGCCTGGCCCGAGGCCGAGTGCGGCAGGCTGATGCCGAACTGCGCGTAGACGTACATGACGAAGCCGGAGCAGTCGAAGCCGGCCGGCGTGGCGCCGCCGTAGACGTAGGGCACGCCGATGTACTGCTGCGCGACCGAGAAGACGCTCGCGAGGTCGGCGGAGGAGTAGACGGGCGACGCGGCGAGCTCGGCGGCGGAGGGGCCCGAGTACGACGCGGCGTACGAGGCCATCGCAGCCTCGGCGGCCTGGCGGGCGGCCTCGGCGGCGGCGGCGGCCTCGGCGGCCTTGATCTCCTCGCCGGTGACGGCAGCGAAGCCGTCTTCCGAGACGGGGGCGGCGATCACGTCGCCGGTGACCTCCACGTCTTGCGCCTGGGCCTTGGTGAGCTGCGTCTCGGCGGTCTCGCCGAACTGCGGCTGGTCGCTGCCGGGCGCGAACGCGTACGCGGGGAGCGCGAGCGTGCCGACGAGTCCCGCCGCGACGGCCATGACGGTCACGTTCGCGACGCCACCACGACGCAGGCGGCTGCCGACGGATGCCGCGGGGCGGCGGGTCGCGACCGGGGATTCGACTGCCGCGGGGGCGGCGGCGGCCTTCGCGGGCTTCGGGGCCCGGGTGGCGATCGTGTTGTTGTGGGGTCGTGGGGGAAGTGCGCCGGAACGGCGCTTGGGGAATCGAGCCAAAACGTGTCCTCCGCCTCGCTCGCACCGGAGTGCCGCCCTACCTGTGCACCCTGGGGTGCGTCACGGGTATCGGGGCCGAGCGGTAGGCGATGGAGACTCTCGACCCTGTTCCGTCGACTGGCTTGTCGTCGGCGGACTCGACCGAGACTACGTGACAGACCTGCAAATGTCACATTTCGATCACGGTGCGGTGGAGATCCCGCCGTCGTCGCAGCCTGTGGAGGACGCGTCAGGGGGCGATGAACAGGTGGCCCGCGACCTCGACGGGCAGCTCGAGTGCTCCGTCGACTCCGTCGACCTCGACCACGACATACGCGCCCTCGGTGCGGAAGCTCGCGCGCGCGCCCGGCACGATGCCGGCCTGCTTGAACTGGGAGAGCAGCTCGGGGTCGAACTGCACGGGTTCGCCGAGCCGGCGGATGACCCCGCTCGTCGCGCCGCCCGCGGCATCGAGCGCCACGACGAGGTTCTGCACGCCCGCCATGAAGGCATCGGCCGGCGGCAGTCCCAGTTCCTCCAGTCCGGGGATCGGGTTGCCGTAGGGCGACTCGCGCGGCTGGCCGAGGATCTCGATGATGCGTCGCTCGACCTGCTCGCTCATGACATGCTCCCAGCGGCATGCCTCATCGTGCACGAACTCCCAGTCGAGCCCGATGACGTCGGCGAGGAGCCGCTCGGCGAGGCGGTGCTTGCGCATGACGTGCACGGCCTTGCTGCGGCCCGAGGTGGTGAGCTCGAGGTGACGGTCCCCCGAGACGACGACGAGCCCGTCGCGTTCCATGCGGGCGACGGTCTGCGACACCGTGGGCCCGGAGTGTCCGAGGCGCTCGGAGATGCGCGCGCGCAGCGGCACGATGTTCTCCTCCTCGAGGTCGAGGATCGTGCGCAGGTACATCTCCGTCGTGTCGATGAGATCCGTCAACTCACTCCTCCTCGGCCGTGGAACACATGCATCCGAAAGCCTACCGGCCCGCGCCGACGGCCCGGCCCGGGGTGGAGCCGCCGCGGGCCCGGATGACGCGGACCGGCACAGGGTCCGGCGGGCCCCGCGTCATCCGGAGCCGCCCACCGAAACGCGGGCGCGGGCCGCCGTAAGATCGGAGCATGCCTGAGCTCGTGATCCCCTCGTCGCTGCTGCCCGTCGACGGCCGTTTCGGCTGCGGTCCCTCGAAGGTGCGGCCCGAGCAGCTCGCGCACCTCGCCGAGGTCGGCCCGAAGCTCCTCGGCACCTCGCACCGGCAGGCTCCCGTCAAGCAGCTCGTCGGCCGCGTGCGACGCGGGATCGCCGACCTCTACTCCCTCCCCGAGGGCTACGAGGTCGTGCTCGGCAACGGCGGCTCCACCGCATTCTGGGACGCCGCCTCGTTCGGCCTCATCGAGCGGCGCGCGCAGCTGTGCTCGTTCGGCGAGTTCGGCCAGAAGTTCGCCGGCGCCGCCGCCGCCCCCTGGCTCGAGGCGCCCGACGTGCGCAAGGCCGCTCCCGGCACCCGGTCCGAGCCCGAGGCCCTCGCCGGCGTCGACGTATACGGCTGGCCGCAGAACGAGACCTCCACGGGCGTGCAGGCGCCCGTCGCGCGGGTGCACGGCGACGCCGGAGCGCTCACCGTGATCGACGCCACGAGCGCGGCCGGCGGCATCCTCGTCGACCCCGCCGAGTTCGACGTGCTCTACTTCGCACCGCAGAAGAACTTCGCGAGCGACGGCGGCATCTGGTTCGCCATCATGTCGCCGGCCGCGATCGAGCGCGTCGAGCGCGTGGCCGCGAGCGGCCGGTACATCCCCGAGTTCCTCTCGCTCAAGAACGCGGTCGACAACTCGCGCCTCGACCAGACGCTGAACACCCCCGCCCTCGCCACGCTGCTGCTGCTCGAGAACCAGCTCGAGTGGATGAACGAGTCGGGCGGTCTCGCCTGGGCCGACGCCCGCACCCGCGAGTCGTCGGGCGTGCTCTACGACTGGGCCGCCGCCACCGAGGCCGCGACCCCGTTCGTGGCCGATCCGGCGCACCGATCGCAGGTCGTCGTCACGATCGACTTCGACGAGTCGACGGATGCCGCGGCCATCGCGACCGTGCTGCGGCAGAACGGCGTCGTCGACACCGAGCCGTACCGCAAGCTCGGGCGCAACCAGCTGCGCATCGCGACGTTCACCGCGATCGAGCCCGACGACGTACGAGCTCTCACGGCGTCGATCGACTACGTGCTCGAGCGGCTCGGCTGAGGCCATGCGCCTCTGGTTGAGCGAGGCGGAGCGCCGGCCCGACCCTGCGCCCGCGCGCACCGATGCGCGCAAGGCGCTGGCGGTGGGCACGGCCGCGTGGCTCGTCGTGCTGATCGGATGCCTCGTGGCGCAGTCCGCGCTCGACGCGAACGGCTTCGGCTGGTTCACCGCGGCCGCGGCGATCGGGCTGGGGCTCGGCGTGATCGGGCTCGTGGTGGTGCAGCTGCGGCGCCGGCGGGAGCGCCGCTCGGAGGACTAGTCCGCCTCGTCGTCCTCGTCGTCCGAGTGATCCTCGTCGTCGAAGTCGCCCTCGTCCGAGTCGTCGTCCGAGTCATCCTCGTCCGAGTCGTCCTCGTCCGAGTCGTCGTCCTCCGAGTCGTCCTCGTCGTCGAAGTCGTCCTCGTCTTCCGAGTCGTCCTCGTCGGAGCCGTCCTCGTCGGAGCCGTCCCCGTCGTCCTCATCGTCGTCCGAGTCCACATCGGCGTCGAGCTCGTCGAGCACGTCGATGTCGATGCCGTCGAACGCGTCGTCGCCGAGCGAATCGTGGTCGTCCTCGTGCTCGTCGTCGTCGTGCTCGTCGTCGTCGCCCGCGTCGTCCGACACGGCGCCGGCCGCGGCGGCGGCCTCCTGCGCGGCGCGGTACTCGGCGAGCCGCTCCGACCACGGCACCCACTCGGGCGCGAGCAGGGCGCGTTCGCCCGGCATCAGCTCGGTCTCGAGCACGGTGGGCTCGCCGCCGTCGACGCGCGCGAGCGTGACGCTCCAGTGCCAACCGGGGTAGCCGGCGAGGTCGGCGGCGAAGTGCAGCGACAGCACGTGCTCGCCCTCCGCGATGTGCCCGATCACGGAACCGACCGACTCCGGGCTCGTCACCTCGAGGAGCGCGCGCTGCGCGAGCGACGCGGAGCCGAGCAGGACCTCATCTGCTGCGTACACGACGGGCGGCTCGACGGCGACCGGCTCGAACGATTCGCTCGCGACATCCGCCTCGACGGTCTCGGAGGACTCGGTGGGGTGGGAGGACTCGGACGACTCGGACACCCCCGCCACCTCGGGCGCGCCCTGGGCCTCGACGGGCGCCTCGGCGCCCGGATCGGCGACCTCGGCCGTGTGCTCGGGCTGCTCAGGCATCCAGCTCGTCAGCCACCTTGCGCAGCAGGGCCGCGATCTTGCGGCTGTGCGCGTTGTCGGGGTAGCGGCCGCGCTTGAGGTTGGCGCCGATGCCGTCGAGGACCTTGACGAGGTCTTCGACGATGATCGCCATGTCGTCGGCGGGCTTGCGGTTGATCTTCGCGAGGCTCACCGGCGCGTCGAGCACGCGCACCGAGAGCGCCTGCGCACCGCGCTTGCCCTCGGCGACGCCGAATTCGAGGCGCGTGCCCGAGCGCACGGTCGCGCCGGCGGGAAGCGCCGAGGCGTGGAGGAAGACCTCCTGGCCGTCATCACCACTGATGAAGCCGAACCCCTTCTCCTCGTCGTAGAACTTGACCTTGCCGGTGGGCATCGATGGAACCTCGCTCGTGTCGATGGGCGCGCCGGGTTTCGGGCGACGTCGCCATCCAGTCTAGTTCCGTCCGCTGGAGCGCCGTGCTGCCCTATCCTTGACGAGTGAGCACCCCTCAACCCGTCGGCGAGCATCGCGTCGAGCGCGTCCTCGCCTTCATGGTGGCGGCGATCATCGGCCTGTCCATCGCCGCGTTCCTCGCGGTCATGATCGGCACGCTGCTCGGAGCCGGTGCGAACGACGGCTTCAGCACGGGCATCTGGCCCGTCGTGCTCGTGCTCCCCCTCGTGGGCCTTCCGATCGGCTTCCTGCTGCTCGTCGCGCTCCTCATCATCAATGGCGTGCGTCGTGCACGGGAGTCCCGGCAGGGCTCCGCCTAGCCGGCATGCTCGAGCTCGCCGCGAGGCTTCGTGCGCTACCGCGTGCGACGCTCGCGGACGCGCTCTCCACCCGTGAGTTCGAGCCCTCCAGCGTTCGCGACCTGTTCGATCTCGCCGAGGCGCTCGTCGCCCACGACTCCGTCGACGCCGCGCTCGACCGCCTCGATCGGCCCCGCCTGGCCGTGCTCGCCGCGCTCGTCGCCGTCGCCGACGATGCGGGCTGGAGCCCCGTCGCGGGCGTGCGGGCCGAGCTCGTGCGGCTCGGCGCGGCATCCGACCTCTCCGAGGCGACTCCGGCGCTGCTCGAGCGACTCGATCGCTCGCTGCTCGTCGTGCTCGACGGCGAGCGGGTGCACGTGCCCGGCGGGGTGCGCGCCCGGCTCGTCGCGAGGCTCGGCACCGACCTGCCGGATGCCGCGGAGCTCGCCGCACCCGCCCCGCCCGTGCCCGTCGGCAGCGACGGGGCCGACCGTTCGCTGCTCGAGCGCCACGCCGCGGAGACCGCCTACGCGACGATCGCGGCGACCGCCGAGGTGCTCGCGGGGCTCGCGGCGCAGCCGGCCCGCGAACTCGCGAAGGGCGGACTCGCGCTCCCCGACGCGAAGCGGCTGGCCGAGGCCGTAGGCATGCCGCTCGAGGCGCTGCCCCGGCTGTTCCAGCGCGCCGTCGAGGCTGGACTCGTGGTGCGCGACGGGTCGGTCTGGCTCGAGTCGGAGGGGGGCGCCGCGTGGGCGCTCCTCGACACCGTCGGCCGGTGGCGCAGGCTCGCCGAGTGCTGGCGCGATCGCATCCCCGCGGCCCTGCGCGAGCTCGTGGGCCGACGCAGCGACGGCCTCTCGGCGAGCTCCTTCCGCGACGACGTGACCTGGTACTACCCCGGCGGCGGGCGCTGGCTCGAAGAGGGGCTGGAGCGGCTCATCGACGACGCCGAGGCGCTCGGCCTCGCGGTCGCGGGCGAGCCGGTCGAGACGGGGCGCCTCGTGCTCGCGGGCGACGACGCCGGCGCGGCGACGCGACTCGCGCAGTACTTCCCGCACCAGGTCGATCGCGTGTACGTGCAGCACGACCTCTCGATCGTGTCGCCGGGTCCGCTCGAGCCGGGGCTCGACTCGAGGCTCCGTGGATTCGCCGAGGTCGAGGCGCGCGATCTCGCGTCGAGCTACCGGGTCACCGCGGCATCCGTGAACCGCGCCCTCGCCGCCGGCGAGACGGCCGAGTCGATCCGCGCCTTCCTCACCGAGGTCTCGCTCACCGGCATCCCGCAGCCGCTCGACTACCTCATCGGCGAGGCATCGTCGCGATTCGGGTCCGTGCGCGTGGCGGCCGCCGACGCGGGCGAGGCGCCGGCGCGAGCCGTGGTGCGCTCCGACGACGCGCACATCGTCGGCACGCTCGCCGTCGACCAGGCGCTCTCGTCGCTCGGCCTGCGCCAGGTGGGTCCGCACCGGCTGCTCTCCCGGTTCGCGCCCGACGTGGTGTTCTGGGCGCTCTCCGACGCCCGCTACCCCGTGGCCGCCGAGGACGGCGACGGCGCGATCGTGCGGCTGCGACGGCACCGCGTCGCCCACGTGCCGACGCCGGCGCCCCGCCCCGATCCGATCGAGGCGCTGCTCGACCGAGTGGCCGAGTCCGCCGACGGCAGCCCGGGCACCGAGCAGGCGTGGCTCGCCCGCCAGCTCGAGGCGGCCGCGCGATCGAAGGAGACGCTCACGGTGACGGTGCGGATGCCGGGCGGCGACACCGCCGACTACCTGCTCGCGCCCGCGAGCGTCGCGAACGGCCGCCTGCGGGCGCGCGACCGCAAGGCCGACATCGAGCGCACGCTGCCGCTCTCGGCGATCGCCGCGGTCGCGCCCGCGCCGCCGGGCGCCGCCGACCGGTAGAACCCCCGGCCCGCCGCGTCCGGCCCTGCACGCAGGATCGGGGCGTAGACTTTCCCGTTATGTCAGACGGCCCCCTCATCGTGCAGAGCGACCGCACCGTGCTCCTCGAGGTCGCGAATCCGCTCGCGGAGGACGCACGCCACGACCTCGCGATCTTCGCGGAACTCGAACGCGCCCCCGAGCACATCCACACCTACCGCATCACGCGGCTGGGCCTCTGGAACGCCCGCGCGGCGGGGCACACCGCCGAGGACATGCTCGGCACGCTCGAGCGGTACGCGAAGTTCCCGGTGCCGCAGACCGTGGCCGTCGACATGCGCGAGACCGTGGCCCGCTACGGCCGCCTCGTCGTCGACCGCACCGACGAGGGTGCGCTGCGGCTGCGCAGCGACGACATGGCCGTGCTCACCGAGGTCGCGGGCGCGAAGCGCATCGCGCCGCTGCTCTCCGAGCGCATCGACGAGCAGAGCTTCCTCGTTGCGGCGTGGGCGCGCGGGCAGCTGAAGCAGGAACTCGTGAAGCTCGGCTGGCCCGCCGAGGACCTCGCCGGCTACACGCCCGGCACGCCGCATCCGATCGACCTCGACCAGACCGGCTGGCACCTGCGCGACTACCAGCAGAAGGCCGTCGACAACTTCTTCGACGGCGGCTCGGGCGTGGTCGTGCTGCCCTGCGGCGCGGGCAAGACCCTCGTGGGCGCGGGCGCCATGGCGACCGCGAAGACCACCACCCTCATCCTCGTCACCAACACCGTGTCGGCCCGGCAGTGGCGCGACGAGCTGCTCAAGCGCACGAGCCTCACCGCCGAGGAGATCGGCGAGTACTCGGGCCAGGTCAAGGAGGTGAAGCCCGTCACCATCGCGACCTACCAGATCCTCACCGCCAAGCGGAAGGGCGAGTACGCGCACCTCGCGCTCCTCGACGCGCTCGACTGGGGCCTCGTGGTCTACGACGAGGTGCACCTGCTGCCCGCGCCCGTGTTCAAGCTCACCGCCGAGCTGCAGGCCCGGAGGCGCCTCGGCCTCACCGCGACCCTCGTGCGCGAGGACGGCCGCGAGGGCGACGTGTTCAGCCTCATCGGCCCGAAGCGGTTCGATGCGCCCTGGAAGGAGATCGAGGCCCAGGGCTTCATCTCCCCCGCCGCCTGCTACGAGGTGCGCATCGACCTGCCGCCGGGCGAGCGGCTCACCTACGCGGCATCCGCCGACGACGAGCGCTACCGCCTCGCGGCGACCGCGCCCGCCAAGCTCGGCGTCGTACGGCAGCTCGTCGAGAAGCACGCCGGCGAGCGCATCCTCGTGATCGGGCAGTACCTCGACCAGATCGACGAGCTCGCCGACGCCCTCGGCGCACCGAAGCTCACGGGCGCGACCCCGGTCGACGAGCGCGAGCGGCTCTTCCAGGAGTTCCGCGACGGGCGCACGTCCGTGCTCGTGGTGTCGAAGGTCGCGAACTTCTCGGTCGACCTGCCCGAGGCGACCGTGGCGATCCAGGTGTCGGGCTCGTTCGGCTCACGGCAGGAGGAGGCCCAGCGCCTCGGCCGGCTGCTGCGGCCGAAGGAGTCGGGCCTCTCGGCCAACTTCTACACGCTCGTCGCACGCGACACCGTCGACCAGGACTTCGCGCAGAACCGGCAGCGGTTCCTCGCCGAGCAGGGCTACAGCTACACCATCCTCGACGCGCACTCGCTCGAGGCCGCGGCCTGAGTCGCGTTCGGCGGCGCGGCAGTCGCGGGCCGGCAGCCGGCAGCGCCGCGGCTCAGTCGCCCGCGCGGTGCTCGCCGCGCACGTAGCGCAGGAACAGCATCCGCTCGCCCTCGATCGCGTGCGCGAGCCGCATGCCGCGGGGGTGCTCGGCAGCGGATGCCGCGACCCGCGCCGCTGCGCCGCCGACGAGCTTGGGGCTCAACGTGAGGCAGAACTCGTCGACGAGGTCGGCCGCGATGAGCGCACCGAACAGCCCGGGACCGCCCTCGCAGAGCACCGACCGCAGCCCCGTCGCGGCGAGGTCGACGACCGCGCGCACGAGGTCGACGCGGTCGGCTCCGCACACGACGACCTCGGCGACCTCGGCGAGCGCCGCGCGCTCCGCGTCGGGCGCCGACTCGCTCGTCACGACGACCGGCCGCGCGACGGCATCGGCGAAGAACGCATGCCGCGGCCCGAGGCCGAGCCGCGACGAGACCACCCCGAACCGCGGCTGCGGGGGCATGCCCTGCGAGACGCGCCACGCGGCATCCGCCGGGTCGACGGCCGCGCCGCCGTAGCCCTCGGCGAGCACCGTGCCCGAGCCGACGAGCACGAGGTCGGCGGTGGAGCGGATCACCGACATGAGCCGCTGGTCGTCGGCGTCGCCGAGGGCGCCGCTGCGCCCGCCGAGCGTGGCCGCACCGTCGAGGCTCGACACGAAGTTCACCCGCAGCCAGGGCCCGTCGTGGGGAACCGCGTACGCGGCGCGCATGCGGTCGAGGTCGAACCCGGCGCTCACGGGCGCTCCTCGGCGGGCATGTTGTGCTCGAGGAAGGCCGGCGCGCGCCAGCCCTCGATCGCCTCGACCATGCGCACGGCGTCGACGGTCTCGCGCACGTTGTGCACGCGGAGGATGCGCGCCCCCTTGCCGATGCAGTACACGGCGGCGGCGAGCGAGCCCGCCACCCGGTCGCGACGGTCGCGGCGGCCGAGGCTCTCTCCGATGAAGTCCTTGTTCGAGAGGGCGACGAGCAGTGGGAGGCCGATCGCCGCGATCTCGTCGAGCCGTCGGGTGAGCTCGAGCGAGTGGAGCGTGTTCTTGTTGAGGTCGTGCCCGGGGTCGATCACGAGCCGCTCGTCGGGGACGCCGTGCGCCTGCGCCAGCCCGACCCGGTCGCGGAGGAATGCGCCGACCTCGGCGACCACGTCGTCGTAGCTCGGCGCAGGATACGGCGTGCGCGGCGCGGCGCGGCTGTGCGTGACCACGAGCGTCGCGTCGCTGTCGGCGACGACGTCGGCCATCGCCGGGTCGTGGATGCCCGTGGTGTCGTTGACGACGTGCGCCCCCGCGGCGATCGCGCGCCGGGCCACCTCGGGGTGGAACGTGTCGACCGAGATCACCGCACCGGATCCGGCGAGCGCCGCCACCACGGGGACCACGCGCTCGGCCTCCTCGTCGACGGGGATGGGCGGGCCGGGGGCGAACTTCGCGCCGCCGATGTCGATCCAGTCGGCGCCCTGCTCGAGCGCGGTGCGCGCGGCGTCGACGGCGGCGTCGAGGGCGAAGGTGGCGCCGCGATCGTAGAAGGAGTCGGGAGTGCGGTTGACGATCGCCATCACGGCGACCTGCCGCGAGAAGTCGAACTCGCGCGGGCCGATCCGGCGCCGCGCGGACAGCGGGACGGGACTCATCCGGCGGGCCCGGCGAGCGCCTCGAGCGGCACCGCGGGGTCGGCGAGGCGCGCGGGGTCGACGACGGCACGCGAGCGGATGAGCCGCTGCACGGACTCGTTCACGTCCCAGACGTTGACGTTCATGCCCGCGACGACCCGATCGTCGCGGAGCCAGAACGCCACGAACTCCCGCGCATCGCGGTCGCCCCGGAACAGCGGCGCGACGCCCGCGGTGAGCGGCCCGTAGCCGGAGTACTCCATGCCCAGATCGTACTGGTCGGTGTAGAAGTACGGGATCTCGTCGTACTCCAGTGTCTCCCCCGCGAGCGAGCGCCCGGCCGCCCTGCCCGCGTGCTCGGCGTTGGCCCAGTGCTCCGTGCGCAGGTGCGACCCGAGGAACGGGAGGAAGACGCTCGCGACGTCGCCGACGGCGAGCACGTCGGCGTCGCTCGTGCGGAAGGCGGCATCCGCCAGCACGCCGCGGTCGACCGCGAGGCCGGCGGCCTCGGCGAGCGCGGTCTGCGGGATCGCCCCGATGCCCACGACGACGACCTCGGCCGGCACGACCTCGCCGCCCTCGATCTCGACGCCGGTCACGCGGCCGTCGTGGCCGACGATGCCTGCGACGCTCGTCGACATGCGCAGGTCGACGCCGTGCTCGCGGTGCAGCGCGGCGAACACCGCGCCCGCGTCGTCGCCGATCGCCACGTTGAGCGGCACGGTCTCGAGCCCGAGCACGGTGACGTCGTTGCCGTACCCGCGTGCCGCGGCGGCGACCTCGAGGCCGATCCAGCCGGCGCCGACGATCACCACGCGCCGTCCGCCCGGTGCGAGCGCCGAGCGGAGCGCGACCGAGTCGTCGACGGTGCGCAGCAGGTGCACGCCGTCGAGGTCGGCGCCCGGGCCGCCGAACCGGCGCGGGGAGGCACCCGTGGCGAGCAGCGCCCGGTCGTAGCGCAGCACCGACCCGTCGTCGAGCGCGAGCTCGTGGGTCGACGGGTCGAGTCCCTCGACGCGGCGCCCGAGCCGCAGCTCGATCCGGTGCTCGTCGTACCAGGCCCGCGGATGCACGTCGATGGCGTCGCGCTCGCCGGTGCCCGCGAGGAACTCCTTCGACAGCGGCGGCCGGATGTACGGCGGCACCGATTCGGCGCCCACGATCACGAGCGGCCCCTCGTATCCCGCCTCCCGCGCGCCCTCGGCGGCCCGCGCGCCCGCGAGCCCACCGCCGACGATCACGATCGACCGGCCTGCATCCGTCATGGCACCCACCCATCTCATTCCGTGTCGCGCAACCCGCACCGCGCGAGGAACTCTCGACGCGTCCGCCCGTCGTCACGGAGCACGCCCGTGAACGAGCTCGTGACCGTGCGAGCGCCCCGCGCCTGCACGCCCCGCAGCGACATGCACAGGTGCTCGGCCTCGAGCACCACTCCCACGCCGAGCGGCTGCAGCTCCGTGTCGATCCACCGCGCGACCTGCCGCGTGAGCCGTTCCTGCACCTGCAGGTCGCGTGCGAAGCGCTCGACGACGCGCGCGAACTTCGAGAGCCCGAGCAGTCGGTCGCCGGGCACGTAGCCGACGTGGGCGGTGCCGGTGAACGGCAGCAGGTGGTGCTCGCACAGCGAGTCGAAGGGGATGCCGGAGACCACGACGAGGTCGTCGTAGCCCTCCTCGTTGGGGAACGTGGTCGCCTCGAACGGGCGCGGGCTGAGCAGCTCGGCGAACGCACCCGCGACCCGGCGCGGCGTGTCCGCGAGATGGGGCGAACGGATGTCGCGGCCGAACGCCGCGAGCAGCTCGGCGATGGCGGCCGACGCGCGGTCCAGGTCGACGGACGGGGCGGGCGTGTCGGCCGGCTCGTGCTCGGCGGCGACGGCGTGCAGTCGCGGGCGCCCGGCGCCGGATTCGGCGAGTTCGATCGAGGTCATCTCCTGCACCCTTCCCCTTGTGCCCGACGGTAGGCGCGTGGCACTCTTTTGTCAAGGGTCATTGATTTTAGAAGCGAGCGACACGTGGCATCCGACGACGATCTCGATTTCGAGCGGGGCGTGAGTGCCGTCTCGGCCCTCGCCGACCCGCTGCGACGTCGCGTGTACGACCTCGTGGCGCGCAGCGGCGAGCCCCTCGGCCACGACGCCGTGGCCGCCGCGCTCGGCGTGCCCCGGAGTACCGCAGCGTTCCACCTCACCCGGCTCGCCGCCGAAGGGCTGCTCGATGTCGAATCCCGCCGGCTCGGCGAGCGCACCGGCCCGGGCCAGGGCCGGCCCGCCAAGGTCTACCGTCGCGCCGAGCGCGACACCGCCGTCGAGCTCCCCCGCCGGCGCTACGAGCTCGCCGGCCACGTCATGGCCGAGGCGATCGCATCGGCAGGGCCCGAGCGCGAGACCGTGCTCGACGCCCTGCGTGCCGCCGCCGCGAACGCCGGCGCCCGGCTCGCGGAGTCGGCCGACGACCTGACCGACGCGCTCGACCGCGCCGGCATGGAACCCGTGGCCGACGGCGACGACGTCGTGCTGGGCGTGTGCCCCTTCCACGCGCTGGCCGTCGACAACCGGGACGTCGTGTGCGCGCTCAACCACTCCCTCGTGTGCGGCATGGCCGAGGGGCTCGGCGAGGACTCCGCGCGGGTGCAGCTCGATCCGGGTGCGGGACGCTGTTACGTGCGCATCCACGGGGCGGCCACGGCGATCCAACGAATTCCCAGCTAGGCTTCAGCCAACGCGCAGGAGAATCGTGGGTATGAGCGATGGACCCCGCATCCTGATCGTCGACGACGAGCCCAACATCCGCGACCTCCTCACGACGAGCCTGCGCTTCGCCGGCTTCGCCGTGCGCGCCGTCGGCAACGGCGCCCAGACCATCTCGGCCGTGCTCGAGGAGGAGCCCGACCTCATCATCCTCGACGTCATGCTGCCCGACATGAACGGGTTCGGCGTCACCAAGCGGCTGCGATCGGCCGGGTACACCGCGCCGATCCTGTTCCTCACCGCGAAGGACGACACCGAGGACAAGATCACCGGCCTCACCGTCGGCGGCGACGACTACGTCACGAAGCCGTTCAGCCTCGACGAGATCGTCGCGCGCATCAAGGCGATCCTGCGCCGCACGATGCACGCCGAGGAGGACGCGGTCATCCGCACCGGCGAGCTCACGATGGACCAGGACACCCACGAGGTGCTCGTGGGCGACGTGCCCGTCGAGCTCTCCCCCACCGAGTTCAAGCTGCTGCGCTACCTCATGCTGAACCCCAACCGGGTCCTGTCGAAGGCGCAGATCCTCGACCACGTGTGGGAGTACGACTTCAACGGCGACGCCGGCATCGTCGAGAGCTACATCTCGTACCTGCGGCGCAAGCTCGACCAGCACTCGGCGGAGCCCCTCATCCAGACCAAGCGCGGATTCGGCTACATGCTCAAGTCGTCGAAGCCGTAGTACAGCGGCGGCTCAGGCACGCTGCGTAGACTCGCCCCGCCATGCACCAGACCATTTCCGAGCGATGGAACCGCATCTCGCTGCGCACCAAGATCACGGGTGTCACGGTGCTGATGCTCACGCTCGGGCTGCTCGTCTCGGGCATCGGCACCGCGGCGATGCTGCGCTCCTACGTCGAGGGGCAGCTCGAGTCGAAGCTCAGCACGATCGCGTCCGGCGACCTGCGCAAGTACTTCACGGATGACGGCCAGGAGCCGAGCGCGAACGCCGACCTGAAGGGGCTCGACTTCGGCGCGACCGCCGACGACGTCTTCATCGCGATCTACGACTCGGAGACCGGCCGGTTCGTCAAGGACAACTGGACCGACCGCAGCTCGGCGCCGCCCCGGCTCCCCCGCACCCTGACGCAGGCCGACGTCTACGCGCAGAACAACGGCGGCGGCTACACCGTGTTCGCGATCCGCGACACCAACGGCGACCCGACGTTCCGCGGGGTCTACGCCATGATGGTCGAGGACTCCCGCGGCCAGCTCGCGCCCATCATCCTCGCCATCTCGTCGAAGGACACCGAGCGGCTGCTCGCCGCGTACCTCGCGATCTTCCTCGGCTTCGGGTTCGGCGTCGTCGTGGTCGGCGCGCTCCTCACCCGCATGCTCGTGACGTCGACGTTCGCGCCGCTCCGCGAGGTCGAGCGCACGGCCGCGGCGATCGCCGACGGCGACTTCGGACAGCGACTCGGCGGCGCCACGCCGAACACCGAGGTCGGGCGCCTCAACCGCTCGCTCAACACGATGCTCAACCGGATCGACCGGGCCTTCCGCGACCGCGCGCGCACGATCGACCAGATGCGCCGCTTCGTCGGCGACGCCTCCCACGAGCTGCGCACGCCGCTCGTCTCGGTGCGCGGCTACGCCGAGCTGTACCGCATGGGCGCCCTGCAGACGCCCGACGAGGTGGCCCAGGCGATGGACCGCATCGAGAAGGAGGCCATCCGCATGGGCGGCCTCGTGGAGGACCTGCTCGCCCTCGCCCGCCTCGACGAGGCCAAGCCGCTCGACCTCGCCGAGGTCGACCTCGTGCCGCTCGCGCGAGATGCCGCGCTCGACGCGATGGCGGCGAACCCGGCGCGCACCGTCACGGTGATCGCGCCCGAGCACCTGCCGCGCGACGCCGTCGGCGCGACGCCCGCCGAGGTCGAGGTCGAGCTCGACTCCGCCGCGACCCGGTCCGCGTCGCCCATGTCGTTCGCCGGGGCCACGCTCGCGCGCCTGCGCGGACGACGCACCGCCGGCGAGGGCGGCAGCGGGCGGCAGCGGCGCGGCGCC
>NZ_RHHB01000039.1 GCF_003710805.1 Agromyces tardus
ACCGGCGCCGCGGGCGGCGGCGCCTCGGTGGGCGCCGGCATCGGCGGGCTCGTGCTCGTGGCGGCGGCGATCACCGCGGTCGTCGTGCTGCCGAACCTCGGCGCCGAGGAGTCGAGCGTCTCCGCGCCCCTGTCCGCGGCGGCCGCACCGGCGCAGCCCGTCGCCGAGCGACCCGCGATCTCCCCGATTCCCGCGGAGACCCCGGTCGCCGACGCGCCGGCTCCGGATGCCGCCGACGAGCTGATCCCCGCGCCCGCGCCCGCGCCCGCGCCGGATCCCGCGCCGGAACCGGCACCGTCGCCCGTCCCCGCCGCTCCGCCCGTCGTCGTGCCCGTGCCGGTCGACTCGATCGCGCTGGCGCCCGTCATCGCCTTCGTCGACGCCGTCGGCGGACTCGTCGACCCGATCCTCAGCGGCACCGCGGAGCCGGGCGCGACCGTCACCGTCAGCGCCGACACCGGCGGCACCTGGACGGTCACTGCCGACGCCGACGGCGCCTGGTCGGTGCTCGCGGCGGGCCTGCCGGCGGGCACGACGGTCCTCGTCGCCGCGCAGACGGATGCCGCGGGCAACGCCTCCCCGGCGAGCGAACCCACGAGTGTCACGCTCACCCCGCCGACGCTCGAGCTCGGCGGCAACGGCGCGTTCCTCCTCGCGACGCTCGCGGGCGTGCCCGGAGCCGACGTCGAGGTGCTCGTCGACGGCGTCCCGTTCACGGTGCTGACGGTCGATCCGTCGGGCACCGCCGACTACGCCGCGTTCCTGCCGGGCAACGTCAGCGTCGACGTCGCGGTGCGCTACGTGGCCGACGGCCGCACGGGACCGGCGGCCGACGCCGTGCGCGGCTGACCTGCTCGCACCGCCGAGACCGCGACGACCGTGCCGGCGATGAGCAGCAGGATCGCGAAGGCGGCGGGCAGCACCTCGACGCCGAACGCGTCGAAGAGCACGCCGCCCACGAGCGCGCCGCCGCCGATGCCGACGTTGAACGCGGTGGTGTAGAGGGCGCTCGCGGCGTCGCGCTTCGCGGGATCCGCCGCCTGCAGCAGGCGGGTCTGCAGCAGCGGCGGGATCGCGCCGAAGCCGAAGCCCCACACGGCGAACGCGATGACCGCGGGCCAGAGGCCCGGCGACAGCGAGAGCACGACGAGCGAGACGCCGACGACCGCCATGGCGGCGAGCATCGCGCGGTTGGCGCGACGCGCGATCGGCGAACCCGCGACGACGAGACCGGCCGCGCCCGCGATGCCAGAGACGAACAGCAGCGGTGCCACCCACGTCGACGGCGCGCCGACGACGTCGGTGATGATCGGCGCCACGTAGGTGAGCGCGGCGTACTGTCCGATCATCGTGATCGCCGTGACGGCGCAGACGAGCAGCACGGCGGCCGCTCCGGTGCTCGGGCGCGCGCGAGTGACGGCGGACGGGGCGCCGGCGGGCCGGGCGGATGCCTCGGGCGCGGCATCCGCGGCACGCTCACCGGCGCGGCCGGTGTCGGCGACCGCACGGGCCGCTGACGCCGTGCGCCGCTCGCTCGAGCGCAGCGCCCACCAGACGAGGACGGCTCCGGCGAGGGTGAGCGCCGCCACGAGCCCGAATACGGCGCGCCAGCCGATGGCCTGGCCGAGCGCGGTCGACGCGGGCACGCCGAGGATGAGGGCGAGCGTTCCGCCGCCGAGCACGATCGACACGGAGCGGCCGATCTGCGACTCGGGCACGAGGCGTGCGGCGTACGCGCCGACGAGCGCCCAGAAGAGACCGTGCGCGATGCCGCCGACGATGCGGGCGGCGACGAGCATCCAGTACTCGGGCGCGATCGCGCACACGGCGGTGGTGACGGCGAGCACGACGAGCACGCCCACGAGGAGGGTGCGGCGCGGCATCCGCTGGGTCAGGGCCGTGAGCGGCGCCGACGTCACGACGACCGTGAAGGCGAACACGGAGACGAGAAGGCCCACGAGGGGTTCCCCGACGCCGAGCGTGCCGCTCATCTCGGGCAGGAGGCCGGTGGGGAGCATCTCGCCCGTGATCGAGAGGAACACGGCCGCCGAGAGGGCGAGGAGCCCGCGCCACGGCAGCGGCGGGGAGGTCGTCGCGGAGACGGTGGTGGAGGAGGTGGAGGTGGAGCGCGCGACGGCGCGCGGTGATTCAGTGATCGGCATGAGATTCATCCGACGGCGTTCCCCGCCGCGGCTGAGCCTGCAGGCGGGTCGACTACGCGCTCGTGTGCGCGCCCAGGGCCGGCGGTGACCGCACGACCAGGAGCAGTCTACACGACGGCGTCTGGGAGCCGGGTACGCTGGCCGGATGACCACGGACGCACCGAGCCACCACCTGTTCCACTGGGTGGTCAGCCTCAGCTGCGACGACGGCCCCGGCATCGTGCACGCGGTGAGCGGCGCGATCGTCGCCGCGCGCGGCAACATCACCGAGAGCCAGCAGTTCGCGAGCCTCGACACCGGGCGCTTCTTCATGCGCGTCCAGGTCGAGTCGCCCGCCGGCCGCGAGGAGTTCGAGGCCGCCCTGGCGCCCGTGCGCGAACGCTGGAACATGACGCTCCACCTCGACGAGGTGGGCCGGCCGCTCCGCACCCTCGTGCTCGCGTCGACCGCCGGCCACTGCGTCAACGACCTGCTGTTCCGCCAGCGCGCCGGGCAGCTGCCCGTCGAGATCCCGCTCGTGCTCTCGAACCACGGCACCCTGCGCGACCTCGTCGACTTCTACCAGGTGCCCTTCGAGTCCCTCGCGATCACGGATGCCGCGGCGAAGCGCGCCTTCGAGCAGCGCGTGCTCGACGCGGTCGACGAGCACGACATCGAGCTCGTCGTGCTGGCCCGGTACATGCAGATCCTCACCCCCGAGCTCTGCGACGCCCTCGCCGGACGCTGCATCAACATCCATCACTCGTTCCTGCCGGGCTTCAAGGGCGCGAACCCCTATCGGCAGGCGCACGCCCGCGGCGTCAAGCTCATCGGCGCCACGGCGCACTTCGTCACGAGCGACCTCGACGAGGGCCCGATCATCGAGCAGAACGTCGTGCGCGTCGACCACTCGCGCTCGGTCGCCGAGCTCGTCGCGATCGGCCAGGACGAGGAGAGCCGCACCCTCTCGCAGGCGGTCAAGTGGTTCGCCGAGCGCCGGGTGCTCGTCGACGGCGCCCGCACGATCATCTTCCGCTGAGGCGCGCCGGTCGCGCCGGTTAGGCTTGTCGTTCGTGACCGACGCCCAGCCCGCACCCCCGCCCAAGATCGGACCGAACGACCTCATCCGCTTCCTGCTGGAGGTCTTCGCGATCGTCAGCCTCGGAATCTTCGGATTCGTCGCGTTCGACCTGCCGTGGCCGGGTCTGCTCATCGGCATCGGGGCGCCGCTGCTCGCGATCCTGCTCTGGGCCCTGTTCCGCTCGCCGAAGGCGGTCTTCGCGGTCGACCCGTTCGTGAAGGCCCTCGTCGAGATCGCCGTGTTCTCGTCGGCCGCGATCGCGTGGTGGATCATGGGCCAGCCCGTCGTCGCCGTCGTCTTCGCGGTCGTCGCCGCCGTGAGCGGCATCATCAACGGCCGCAAGGAGTTCGGCGACTGACGCGCCGATGACGGATGCCGCGCGGCATCCGCCGACCGCACCGGTCCCGCCGCCCTCGGGCGACGGGACCGGCGTGCCACGGTCGCGCGATCAGCCGGCGAGCGCGGGCTCGCGCGCGGCATCCGCCTCGACGTCGTCGGCGTGCGCCGCCTCGGCGTCGGGCTCGGCGCCGCCCGCGGTGCGGAAGTGGCCGATGAGCGAGAGCAGGATGCCGCCGGCCGCCCATCCCGCGAGCACGAGCCAGGGGAAGGCCGTGTCGGCCGCGGGGAAGTACGAGAGCGACCGCAGGAGGTTCGCCGCCGCGCCCGGCGGGAACCACTGGCCGACCGCGCCCCACGGCTCGGCGAGGAACTGCACGGGGATCGTGGCCGCCGAGATCGGGTTCGCGATGAGCACGAACGTAACCGCGCCGAGTGCGATGCCCGCGCGGCCCAGGAGCGCGACGAACCCCGTGATGGGCGCCGCGATCGCGGCGAGCGCGAGCGCGATGGCCCCGGCGTTCAGCCAGTAGTCGCCCTGCAGGGCGCCGTACCACCCCTGGAGGATGCCGGTGAGCACGAGCCCGCCGACCGCGGAGTACACGAGCACCGCCACGACCCGGCGCACGGCGCCGATGACGAGGAAGGCGAGCCCGATGCCGCCGATCATGCCGCCGAGCACCAGCGGGAACATCGCGGCGGTGAGCCCCGTGCCGCGCGGATCGCTGTCGGCGAGGGGCACGACATCGGTCACGACCACCGTGACCTGGGGGATCTGGGGCGCGCCGTCGCCGGCGCCGGCGGCGGGCGGTACCGCGCCCGCGGGTGGCGCCTGCCCTGCGGCGAGGGCCTGGATGGTGGCAGCGGCCTGGTCGAGTGCCGCCTGCACCTGCGCGTCGACCTGCGTGTCGATCTGCGCTTGGAGCTGCGCGGCGAGCGCGGTGAGCGTCTGCGCGACGGTGATGTTGGCCGCCGACGAGGTGAGCACCTCGGGGGCGTCGGTCGGGGCCGCGCCGAGCACGATCGCGCCGTAGGCCTCACGACGTTCGATCGCGGCGACGGCGGCATCGCGGTCGTCGACGCGTTCGAGCGCGAAGGCGCCCTCGGCCTTCGCGTCGATCGCGGTCTCGACCTGCGCGACGCTCGCGTCGGGGCCGCTGATCGCGAGGGGCAGGTCCTTCGGCTCGGAGGTGACGGCGGGCCAGGAGAAGGCCAGCACGATCACGGCGACGACGACGGCCATGAGGCCCGCCGCGCCGAGCAGCCGGCCGATCGGGGTGGGTGTCGGGTGGAGGTGCGGGGCGGCCGGGCCTGCGGCATCCGCACTGCGTTGACTGGTCATCTGGAACTCCCGTTTCGAGCGCCCTCTCGGCGCGATTCACAAGAAAAACGAATATTCGTTCTTTTATAGTAGAACGCGAGAACCTAGGATCGTCAAGGGCGAGATTCGAGACGAACCGCGCCACGGGTGCAGCAGGAGGTGGAGGATGCCCAAGGTCACGGAGGCGTACCGGGACGCCCGGCGCGACGAGATCGCCGCCGCCGCCCTGCGCTGCTTCGCCGCGAAGGGCTTCCATCGCACCTCGATGGCCGACATCATCGCCGAGTCCGGGCTCTCGGCGGGCGCGATCTACGGCCACTTCGAGAGCAAGGAGGCGCTGCTCTCGACCGTCGCGGCCCGCATCCTCAGCGCGCGGGGCAACGAGCTCGACGCCCTCAGCGGCGACCACCCGCTCGCGCCGGGCGAGGTCGTCGCGGCCCTCATCGCCGGCATCCGCAGCGAGCCGTTCGACGCCACCGGCCTCCTCCTCCAGGTGTGGGCCGAGGCGGCGATCAACCCCGAACTCCGGGAGGTGCTGCAGGGCGTGCTCATGCGGGCGCGCGCGACGATCCGCCCGCACGTGCTGGCGTGGGCGGAGCTCCACCCCGAGCACTCCGGCGACGATCCGCACGGCTACGCCGACCGGGTCATCCCGGTGCTCATGGGGCTCCTGCCCGGCTTCATCGTGCAACGGGCCGTGATCGACGACTTCGACGCCGACGCGTACGTCGCCACGATCCCCGCGCTCCTGCCGCGCTGAGAGGTCAGATCCCCTGCCACTCGGGCTTGTTCGCCCACGCGTGCCGGTAGTAGTCGAGGAACTCGAGGCGCGCTGCCGCCGCCTCGTCGACGATGACGGTCGTGCGCGGATGCAGCTGGATCGCCGACCCGGGCTGGCTCGCCGTCACGGGCCCCTCGACGGCCGCGACGATCGCGTCGGCCTTCGCCTCGCCGAATGCGAGCAGCACCAGATGGCGGGCGCGCAGGATCGTGCCGATGCCCTGGGTGATGCAGTGCATGGGCACGTCGTCGGGCGAGTCGAAGAACCGCGCGTTGTCGGCGCGCGTCGGCTCCGTGAGGGTCTTCACGCGGGTGAGCGACGCGAGCGACGAGCCCGGCTCGTTGAAGCCGATGTGTCCGGTGCGGCCGATGCCGAGGATCTGCAGGTCGACGCCGCCCGCGGCGACCATCGCCGCCTCGTAGTCGGCGCCCGCGGTGCGGATCGTGGCGGGGTCGCCGTTCGGCACGCGCACGAGCTCGGGCGTGAGGCCGAGCGGCTCGACGACCTCGCGGGTGATGACCGCGCGGTAGCTCTCGGGGTGGCCCGCCGGCAGGCCCACGTACTCGTCGAGCGCGAACCCGCGCACGCCGCGCACGTCGATCCGGTCGTCGCGGATGCGGCGCGCGAGCGCGCGATACGTCGCGAGCGGCGTCGACCCCGTCGCGAGGCCGAGCACCGCGTCTGGCTTCGCGCGGATCAGCTCGACGATGGCTCCTGCGACGAGGGCGCCTGCGGCATCCTCGTCGCGCACGATCACGACTTCGGCCATGGGTCCTCCCCGACGAGGGCGGCGCCGACGGCGGCCGCCGGGAAACCGCGCGGGATGACCTGCACGCGGCGCGGCAGGTCGAGGGAGGCGAGGAAGGCGGACTCGTCGGCCCACTCGCCCAGGATGCGGCGCACGCCGTCGACGAGGCGGTCGCCGAGCGCCGCGAGCCCGCCGCCGATCACGACATCGTCGACGTCGGTGGTGAGCGCCAGCAACCGCACCGCCGACGCGACGCCCGTGAGGAACTGCTCCCGCACCAGGAGGGCGCGCACGTCGCCCGCCTCGGCACGGTCGAACAGGTCGACGGCGGGGAGCGGTTGCTCCGTGGGCCAGAGCCGGGCGATCGCCGAGCCCGACGCCACGGTCTCGAGGCAGCCCCGCTGGCCGCATCCGCAGACCTCGCCCGCCGGGTCGACGGGGATGTGCCCGATCTCGCCGGCGACCCCGTGGGTGCCGCGCAGCAGGTGGCCGCCGAGCACGATGCCCGCCGCGAGCCCGGTGCCGAGGTTCAGGTACGCCATCGAGTGCGCGCGGATGCCGTCGGCGATGCCGAGCAGGTGATGGGCGCCGAGCGCCGCCGCCTTCACGTCGTTCTCGACGCGCACGTCGACCCCGAGCCGGTCGGCGAGCCGCGGGCCGAGGTCGAGCCCCTCCAGCCCCAGGTTCACGGCGTGGGTCACGCGGCCCGTCGCGCCGTCCACCGTGCCGGGGATGCCGATGCCGATGGAGTCGAACGCGTGCGCGTCGAGGCCGGCGAGCTGCGTCATCCGCTCGACCGTGCGCAGCGCCGTGGCGACGACCGCGTCGGCGCCGAAGCCCGTGGGCATGCGCACCTGGTCGCTCAGCTGCCCGTCGGCGCCGATCGCGACGGCCGCGGTCTTCGTGCCGCCGATGTCGATGCCGAGCCTCATCTCACCACCGCCCGGTTGCGACCGGCGGGCGAGGCCGTATCGGTGTCGCGGCGGGGGCCGGCGCCCGTGCCGCGATGGTGCGCGGTGCTCATCCCTTGACGGCCCCGCTCACGAGCCCGCTCGTCATGCGCCCCTGCACGATGAGGAAGAAGACGATGACGGGCACGGCCACGAGCGTCGACGCGGCCATGACCTGGCCCCAGTCGGTCTCGCGGGTCGCGCTCGCCTGGATGAACCCGCGCAGCCACAGGGGCAGCGTGTGCATCTGCTCCGACGGCAGCAGCACGAGTGCCACGGTGAACTCGTTCCACGCCTGCAGGAAGGCGAACACGCCCGACGCCACGAGGCCCGGTGCGAGGAGCGGGAAGGTGATGCGCATGAACGCCTGGCTGCGGCTCAGGCCGTCGACCATCGCCGCCTCTTCGAGCTCGGCGGGGATGCCGGCCACGAAGCCGCGCAGCATCCAGATCGTGAACGGCACGACGGCCGCCGTGTAGATGATGCTCACGCCGACGATCGAGTTCAGCAGGCCCGCGCTCGAGATCATCTTGTACTGGGCGATGAAGAGCCCCTCGGCCGGCAGCATCTGCACGATGAGCACCGCGAGCACGAAGCTCGCGCGGCCGCGGAACCGGAAGCGGCTGATCGCGACCGACGCGAGGAACGCGAACAGCAGGCAGAAGAACACCACGATGAGCGTGATCGACAGGCTCACGCCGAGGGCCGTGAAGAACGAGCCGTCGGCGAGCGCGTTGCCGTAGTTGTCGAGTGATCCGCCGATCGGGAAGAAGGTCGGGATGAACGACTGCAGCTGGCGGTTGGGCAGGAGCGAGGAGTTCACCATCCAGTAGACGGGGAAGACCCACACGATGGCGATGACGACCGCGAGCACCGAGAGGAGCACGCGACCGGCCCTGACCTTCGGGCGCAGGCGGAGCTTGGTCGATCGGGGCCGGTCGGGTGCGTCGATCGCGGGAGCGGTGCGCTCCTCGGCGACGGCGGGGATGGTCGTGGCGCTCATGACTGCGCGTCCTCCTTGAGCAGGCTCCGCACGTAGAACCAGCTGATCGCGAGGGTCAGCGCGAGCACGAAGATCGAGACGGCCGAGGCCATGCCGAAGTCCTGCGCGCCGGCGCCGAGCTTGTAGATGTAGGTGCCGAGCAGGTCGAACTCGCCGGCCTTCGACCCGGCGTCCTGCAGCATCGTGATCTGCGTGAACACCCGCAGGTCCCAGATGAGCTGCAGCAGCAGCACGATGGCGATCACGGGGCGGATCATCGGCATGATGACGAACCGCAGGCGCTGCCAGCCCGACGCGCCGTCGAGCTGCGCGGCCTCGAGCACCTCGTCGGAGACCTGGGTGAGGCCCGCGTACACCGAGAAGGCGACGAACGGCACGCTCATCCAGACGACGATGATCGAGGCGACGAGGAAGAACGTGAGCGGGTTCGACAGCCACGAGAAGCGGTTCATGTCGACGCCCGGGATCATGTCGAGCAGGTAGTTGACGACGCCGCGACGGCGGTCGAAGAGCCAGATCCAGACGGTCATCGCGGCCACGACGGGCATCGCCCAGGCGAGCAGCAGCGAGATCTGCAGGGTGAGCCGGGCGGCCCGGCCGACCGCGGTCATGAGCACCGCGAGCAGGATGCCGATGGCGAGCGTCACGGCGGCGGTGACGAGGCAGAAGACGAGCGAACGGCCGACGACCGCCCACATGTCGGGGTCGGTGGCCAGGGAGACGTAGTTGTCGATCCCGACGAACGGGGCCGGCTTGCCGAACTGCTGCGCGATGCCGAACTCCTGCAGCGAGGTGACGGCCTGCCAGACGAGCGGGTAGCCCATGCCGACGAGGAGGATCAGGACCGCGGGGATGAGGAGCAGGTGCGGGACGGAGCGTCCCCGACGCCGGCGCGGCGGCTTCGACGCCCGACCTGGGGCGGTCGTCACGGCATCGGTGGTGATCGTGGCGGTCACGGTCTCATCCTCCTTTCGGGGTGGAGCGGGTGCAAGGGAGGTCAGGGGTCGGGGCCGCGAGCAAGGTGCACTCGCGGCCCCGAGGTGGTGCGATGTGGCCGGGGGTGGGCGGATGCCGCGGCATCCGCCCGCCGTCGACGACTAGTTGAGCAGCTCGTCGAGCTTGGCGTCGTACTCCTTCGCGAGGTCGGCGACGTCGCCGCCGGCCGAGACCTTGCCGAAGAACTCCTCGAGGATGCCCGCACCCTCGACCGCGGCCCAGCCGGGAGCCGCCGGGGTGAGCTTGGAGCCCGCGGCCGACTCGATGAGGGCCTTCGCGAACTGGTCGTCGCCGAGGCTCGACGCGTAGTCGAGGTTCGCCGGACCGAGTCCGTTCTCACCGAGCATCTGCTGGTACTCGGGCGAGAAGATGATCTTCATGAGCTCCTTGGCGCCCGCCTGGTTCTTGCTGGCCGCCGAGATCGCGATGTTCGAGCCGCCCGCGAACACGGGGGCCACGCCGCCGTCGACGCCGGGGAGTACGAACGTGCCGAACTTGTCGTCGTTCCAGGTCGCGACCGTCTTGGTGGCGTCCTTGGGGTCCGGAGCGAGGTCGCCGATCGACCAGTGCGCCCATCCGGGAGCGATGATCGTCGCCGCCTCGGGCTTGCCCGTGGCCTCGTTGTCGTTGATGTTCACCCACGGGGTGGAGTCGAACTCGGTGACCGGAGCGTTCGAGGCGCCCTCGAAGAGCGACTGGAACTCCTCGAGGCCCGCGATGGTCTTCGGGTCGGACAGGGTGCCGACCCACTTGTCGCCGTCCTTCTTCGCGAGGTCGCCGCCGTTGGCGAAGATCCACGAGATGCCATTGCGCCAGTCGGAGCCGCCGATGTAGAAGCCCGACTGCGCATCGGTGCGCAGCGACTTCACGGTCTCGTCGAACTCGGCGAGGGTCGTGGGCACCGTCTTGCCCGCGGCCTCCCAGATGTCCTTGCGGTAGAAGTTGTACCGCGAGCCGAAGTAGTACGGCAGGGCGTAGTGCGCGCCGTCGACGTCGCCGACCTCGACGAACGACGGGAGGAGCTTGTCGCCCCCGAGCTCGTCGTACATGTCGCTCAGGTCGGTGAACGCGCCGGCGTTGGTGAAGGTCGGCGCCCAGGTGTTGCCGATCTCGGTGACGTCGGGCGTGTTCGCGGCGTCGGGCAGGGCCGTCGTGAGCTTGGCCACGGCGTCGCCCCAGCCCTGCTCCTCGATCGTGAGGGTGCCGCCGGTGGCCTGCTCGTACTCGTCCTGCAGGTAGGTGCGCAGGGTGTCGGGGGTGTCACCGCCCATGAGCCACAGCGTGATGTCCTGGCCGTCGGCCGACTCGTTCTGGGCGGCGTCGCCTGTCGAGCTGCATCCGGCGAGAACGAGGGCAGCGGCCGTGGCGAATGCAGCGGCTGCGTACTTTCTCTTCATTGCGATTTCCTTCTCTTGGGTGGGTGTTCGGGTGAGTGGTGCACGTCTACGGGCGTCGTTGCTCGGACTCCCGTTCGCCGGGATCCCCTAGGAGACCCCGAGCTGTCCGGAGAGGACCATGACGGCCGCGCCGCGCAGGACGATGTCCTGCCCGAACGCGGTCATCCGGAGCCTCAGGTCGCGGTGCTGCTCCGCCATGGTCCTGGCACGGAGGGTTTCGGCGGTCGCCTCGAGGAGCGGGCCGTCGAGCAGTTCCGCCGGTCCGCTGAGCACGACCTCCGAGAGGTTCAGCGCACCGACGACGGGGGCGAGCACGATGCCGAGGCGCCGGCCCGCCTCCCGCAGGGTCTCGTCGCGAGCGGATGCCGCGTCGGCCGCGCCCTCGAACCGGGCGAGCTCGGCGGTCAGCCGGGGCACGGCGAGCCAGGCCTCGAGGCAGCCGTGCTTGCCGCACGCGCACCGCGGGCCGCCGTCGGTGCCGACCACGACGTGGCCGATCTCGCCCGCGGCGAAGCCGGAGCCGAGCACGGGCCGGCCGCCCACGATGAGGCCGGCGCCGACGCCGTGGCCCACCTTGACGAGGATGAGGTCGCCGGGGGTCGTGCCGTGCTCGGCGAGGGCGGCGACGTTCGCGTCGTTGGCCACGTGCACGGGGAGGTGGAACGCGGCCGCGAGCCGCTCCTGCAGGGCGAGGCCCGACCAGCCGAGGTTCGGCGCGGAGCGCACGACGCCGTTGGGGTCGACGACACCCGGCGAGCCGACGCCGACGCCGAGCACGCGGGTCTGGGTGAGCGCGAGCAGCCCGTCGAGCAGCTCGGCCACGAGCTCGTAGGCCCGCTCGCCGGTGGCGCCGTCGAGCGCGACCTCGGCGCGGGCGACGATGCTGCCGTCGAGGTCGACGACCGCCCCGCGGAACCGCGTGTGCTCCGAGAGGTCGAGGCCGATGATGTGGAACCCGGTGCGGTCGACGTCGATGAGCGTGGCGGGCTTGCCCGGACGGGCGTCCTCGCGCTGGCCGAGCTCGACGACGAGCCCCTCGCCGATGAGCTCGGCGACGAGGTCGGAGACGGTCACCCGGGTGAGGCCGGTCTCGCGGGCGACATCCGCCCGGCTCTGCGCACCCTCGGTGTAGAGGGTCTGCAGCACGAGCGAGCGGTTGTGGCTGCGGGCGTGCTCGGGGAGCACCTTTCCGCTGGCGCGGAGCGAGCGGTTCGCGAAGAGCGAGCCCCCGGCGTACGGCGCCGTGAGCAGCTGGGCGGCGCCACCCGGCATCGGGTGGTTCGCGGGCTGCGAGGGGTCGGCCTGGACCGTTCCGCGGGGCGCTTCCGTAGCTGTCACGTTTGTTAGTAAACCTTACGAACAAATTATTGGCAAGCCTCGGTCGTCACTTCGTCGAGGCGTTATCCAGTTGTGATCGTGCGAGCGGATGCCGCGGCGCGGCCGGCGACCGGACGACCGCCCCGCGTCCGGGGTCGCCGGCCCGCGGCCGTCCGCGGCCGCTCGCATCCTCGCCGTCAGGATGCGGCGGCCCGCTCGGAGCGCGCCGGCGCTCGCGACGGCAGGGGCGACGCGGCATCCAGCCGGCCCCCGATCGCCCGGAGCGCGAACAGGATCGTCGCGAGGTCCACGACCTCCTGCAGCAGCGCGCCGATCGTCGCCGGGATCACGCCGAACGCCGCGACGACCATGAGCACGACGCTCACGATGATGCCGAGCCAGATGCTCTGCAGCGCGATGCGCACCGTGTCGCGGCCGATCTCGACCGCCTTCGCGGTGCGCCCGATGTCGTCGACGAGGATGACCGCGCCCGCCGACTCGCTGGCCGCGGTCGCGCCCCGGGCGCCCATCGCGATGCCCACGTCGGCGGCCGCGAGCACGGGCGCGTCGTTCACGCCGTCGCCGACCATGATGACGGGCCGCTCGGCGATCGCCGCGACCTCGCGCACCTTGTCGGCGGGCAGGCAGTCGGCGTGCACGCGCTCGATGCCGAGCTCGGCGGCGATGTGGTCGGCGGTCGCCTGCGCGTCGCCCGTGAGCATCATGGTGTGGTGCACGCCGAGCTCGTCGAGGCGGTCGAGCGTGGCCCGCGCGTTGTCGCGCAGCCGGTCGCGCGCGAGCAGCGCGCCCGCGAACCGTCCGTTGATCGCGACGTAGACGGCGAGCTCGCCCGGCGCGATGTCGGTGCGATGCGCCTCGGGCGCATGCGCCGCGACGAAGGAGAACTTGCCCACCACGGCCTCGTGGCCGTCGATGCGGGCGATGACGCCGTTGGTCGCCTCCTCGGTGGCGTGCACCACCTCGAGCAGCTCGAGGCCGCGCTCCCGCGCGGCGTCGATCATCGACGCGGCGAGCACGTGCGAGGAGTACTGCTCGGCGGAGGCCACGTAGCGGAGCAGCTCGTCCTCGGCGAGCCAGGGCTCGGCCCGCACGGCGACGAGTTCGGGCGCGCCGTGGGTGAGCGTTCCCGTCTTGTCGAACACCGCGGACTTCGCCCCGGCGAGCTGCTCGAGCACGCCGCCGCCCTTGACGATGATCCCGTTGCGGGCCGCCCGGCTCATGCCGCCGATGAACGCGACCGGCGCCGCGATGAGCAACGGGCACGGCGTCGCCAGCACGAGCACCTCGGCGAAGCGCACCGGGTCCCCCGAGATCCACCACGCGACGCCCGCCAGCAGGAGCGAGAACGCGGTGAACGGCACGGCGTAGCGATCGGCGAGCCGCACGACGGGTGCCTTGCTCGCGGCCGCCTCGCTCACGAGTGCGACGATCTGCTGGTACTGGCTGTCGGCGGCGCTCGCCGTGGCGACGATCTCGACCGCCGCCTGCCCGTTGACCGAGCCGCTCAGCACCTCGTCGCCCGCGTGCTTCTCGACCGGCACGCTCTCGCCCGTGATCGAGGACTGGTCCATCGTGGTCTCGGGCGAGCGCATCGTGCCGTCGACCGGCACCATCTCGGCGGGACGCACGAGCAGCACGTCGCCGACCTGCACGTGGTCGATCGGCACGTCGACGAGCTCGTCGCCCTCGACCCGGTGCGCGAACTGCGGGGCCCGGGTGAGCAGTGCGTCGAGCTCGCGCTTGGCGCGCCGGTTGGCGTAGTCCTCGAGGGCCTCGCCGCCGGTGAGCATGAGCACGACGATGAGCGCCGCGACGTACTCCCCCACGAGCACCGTGGCGACGATCGCGGTGACCGCGAGGAGGTCGAGCCCCCAGTGGCCGCGCAGGATGTCGCGCACCATGCCGACGGCCTGCCAGGCGGCGATCACGAGGGCGTAGCCGCTGAAGACCCACGCGACGAGCCACCCCTGGCCGGCGAGGGCGAGCACGATCCCGGCCAGCCCGATCGCGAGCGTCAGCGAGACGACGGGGTAGCGGCGGATGAGCTTCAGGGCGGCGGTCACCCCTCCATCCTCCCCCGCCTCGCGGCCCTCGGGGTCCGCCCGCTGGCGTCCGCTCGCGGGCGTCCGCCGGCACCGTCCTCGGCTGCGCGTCCCGTCTCGCCTCCGCATGCGCGTCTCGGGAACAGGACGACACGCCGCCGCCACCACGGAAACAGGACGCCGCGCCGCGCCGGCGACCCGGTCCTCATGCTCTCGTGACGGCGAAGGGGCCGGATGCCGTGGCATCCGAGCCCCTCGTTCGACGCGGGTTACGCGGCGATGCGCGCCTCGAGGTTCGCCGCCAGGGTCGCGAGGAACTCCTCGGTGGTCTGGTAGGGCTGCTCGGGGCCGACGAGCAGCGCGAGGTCCTTCGTCATGGCGCCCGACTCGACGGTCTTGATGACCACGTCCTCGAGCGTGTGCGAGAAGTCGATGAGCTCCTGGTTGCCGTCGAGCTTGCCGCGGTGCGCGAGGCCGCGCGTCCAGGCGTAGATCGAGGCGATCGGGTTCGTCGAGGTGGGCTTGCCCTGCTGGTGCTGGCGGTAGTGCCGGGTCACCGTGCCGTGGGCCGCCTCGGCCTCGACGACCTTGCCGTCGGGCGTGGCGAGCACGCTCGTCATGAGGCCGAGCGAGCCGAAGCCCTGCGCCACGGTGTCGGACTGCACGTCGCCGTCGTAGTTCTTGCACGCCCAGACGTAGCCGCCCTCCCACTTGAGCGAGGCGGCGACCATGTCGTCGATGAGGCGGTGCTCGTAGGTGAGGCCGGCGGCGTCGAACGCCTCCTTGAACTCGGCGTCGAAGATCTCCTGGAACAGGTCCTTGAAGCGGCCGTCGTAGGCCTTGAGGATCGTGTTCTTCGTCGAGAGGTAGACGGGGTAGTTGCGCGAGAGGCCGTAGTTGAGCGAGGCGCGGGCGAAGTCGCGGATCGAGTCGTCGAGGTTGTACATGCCCATGGCGACGCCCGAGCTCGGGGCCTGGAAGACCTCGAACTGCTGCGGCTCGGAGCCGTCGGCCGGCGTGAAGGTCATCGTGAGCGTGCCGGGGCCGTCGAAACGGAAGTCGGTGGCGCGGTACTGGTCGCCGAAGGCATGACGGCCGACGATGATCGGCTTGTTCCAGCCCGGGACGAGGCGCGGGATGTTGGAGATGATGATCGGCTCGCGGAAGATCACGCCGCCGAGGATGTTGCGGATGGTGCCGTTGGGCGAACGCCACATCTTCTTGAGGCCGAACTCCTCGACGCGCGCCTCGTCGGGCGTGATCGTCGCGCACTTCACGCCGACGCCGTGCTTCTGGATGGCGTGCGCCGCGTCGATCGTGATCTGGTCGTCGGTCTCGTCGCGCTTCTGGATCGACAGGTCGTAGTACTCGAGGTTCACGTCGAGGTACGGGTGGATCAGCTGGTCCTTGATGGCCTGCCAGATGATGCGGGTCATCTCGTCGCCGTCGAGCTCGACGACGGTGCCTTCAACCTTGATCTTGGACAAGAGGCGGTCTCCTTGGGTGTATTGGCGGGAAGCGAGGAAATCTCGGAGGCGGGCGGACACGCCGCCTGAAAGCTTACCGCCTCGCCGGGATATCTCGATATCGAGACAAATCGGCGCGCGCCGGCCGCGTGTCCCCACTTCTCCTCCACAGGATCCGCAGCCCCTACCTGCTGCACACCGTGAACGGTTAGGCTCGCCTGTATGGCTGAGCTGCGACTTGAAGAACTGAACGCGACGAACATCGTGGCCGCGAACAACCTGTCGCTGAAGCCCGGCCAGGAACAGTTCATCGCCCCGGTCACCTACGCCGCCGAGTCCTCGGTCGTGAACCCCGCCACCGCCTGGCAGCGCGTCGCGCTGAACGGCGAGAAGGTCGTGGGCTTCATCCACGGCAACTTCGACCCCGAGAACGTGCACGAGGAGTTCCGCGCCTGCATCTGGCGCATCAACGTCGACGCCGAGGCGCAGGGCAAGGGCGTCGGCCGCTTCCTCGCCCACGCGCTCGCCGAGGAGGCCAAGAGCCGCGGGTTCGACCGCATCACCGTGCTCTGGGAGCCCGGGGAGGGCGGCCCGGGCGAGTTCTTCCACCGCATCGGCTTCCGCGACGTCGGCGAGACGCAGTACGGCGACGTCATCGGCGCCCTCCAGCTCAAGGGCTGACGACGAGCGGATGCCGCAGCACGGCGAGGGATTCGTCGCGGCGGTGCTCGCCGTGGTCGACGACATCCCGCCCGGCCACGTGGCGACCTACGGCGACGTCGCGGCGCTCCTCGGATCGCGCGGCGCCCGTGCCGTCGGCCAGGTGATGGCGCGCCACGGCTCCGACGTGCCGTGGTGGCGCGTGGTGCGCGCGGGCGGCCGGCCGCCGTCGGGCCACGCGGAGGCCGCGCGCCGGCACTACGTGGCCGAGGGCGTGCCGATCCGGCCCGTCGACGACGAGGACGGCTACCGCATCGAGCTCGCCCGTTGCCGCTGGCGGCCGTAGCCGCATGCGCCCTGCGCGGTGTCCGGGCACAGGAAGGCCGGGCGGCAGGTCGTCACGCGTCGCCGAGCGCGCCGCCGAGCGGCATCCGCACGGTGATCGTCGTGCCCGCGCCGGGCGGGCTCTCGAGCTCGAGCGATCCGCCGACCGCGTCGACGCGGTCGGCGATGCCGAGCATGCCCGAGCCCGCGTCGAGCGATGCCCCGCCCAGCCCGTTGTCGCGCACCACGAGCACGAGCTCGTCGCCCTCGACGTGCGCCCGCACCCAGCCACGGGTGGCGTGCGAGTGCTTGGCGACGTTCGCGAGGGACTCGGCGACGGCGAAGTAGGCGGTCGACTCCACGAGCTCGGGCAGCCGGCCCTCGGCCTGCACGTCGACCTCGATCGGCACGGTGCAGCGCCCGGCGAGCTCGGGGACCGCGAGCGACAGGCCGCCCGACGAGAGCAGGCTCGGGTGGATGCCGTGCGCGAGCTCGCGGAGCTCCTTGAGCGCCTGGTTCAGCACCCCGATGGTCTCCTCGATCTCCTCGGCGAGCGCGGTGTCGCCGAGCTCGCGCGCCTGGTTCGAGGCGACGCGCAGTCGCATCCCCACGGAGACGAGCTGCTGCTGCGCGCCGTCGTGCAGGTCGCGCTCGATGCGGCGCCGGGCCTCGACGCCCGCCTCCACGATGCGCTGGCGGGACTGCCTGACCTGCTCGAGGGTGCGCTCGATCTCGGAGCGGAGCCGGCCGTTGTCGACCGAGAGTCGCAGTGCGCTCGAGACGCCGTCGAGCAGGCGCATGTTGTCGGTGAGCACGCGGTCGTGGCGGATGAGCGCGATCGGATTCCCCGTGGGCGAGGAGACGGGCAGGATGCTGTGGCCGCTGCGCGGATCGGTCTCGGCCGAGTCGATGGGCACGCCCGCGGCATCCGCGTACCGGCCACGCTCCTCGTCCCACCAGTAGACCCGCACCGAGTCGTCGCGCAGGGTGCGCGCGAGCGACTCCGCCCAGAGGCCGCGGTCGGCGCCCTCGCGCGTGATGCGCATGAGGTCGGCGACGCGGGATCGCATGTTGCGCACGTGGGCGATGCCCGCGACGAAGCACACGGGAACCGAGGCGATCGCGAAGAGCGAGATCGTCGTCAGCACGATGTCGGTGTTGACCGCCGCCGCGTACGTGAGCGCCTGCACGGCGAGGGTCGTGGCCCAGGCGAACAGCGCCGCCGGCATGAGGAACGCGGCCGTACGGGCCGGCACGCTCCCCCGCACCCAGCGCACGAGCAGCCGCCCGGCGATGACGAGCGCGAGTCCGACCCCCACGATCCGGTAGCCGACGTCGACGAGCCCGAAGACCGTGGGGAGGTCGGCGACCTGGTAGACGTTCGGCACGCAGTCGCAGGGCACCGCGGAAGGGGTGGCCAGGAGCAGCACCGCGCCGAAGTTGACGACGCTCGCGACGATCGCGATGCCCGCGATCCAGCGATCCGTGCGGTCGGCGAGCCCGCCCCGCGGGTAGACGAGCACGAGGATGCCGGTGAGCACCGCCCAGCCGAGGTCGACGCCGCGGAACAGCGGCCAGAGCCAGCCCAGGTCCTCGATGACGACGTAGAACGTCTGCGGGATCCACAGCAGGGGGAACGCCACCATGAGCCGCGCGGGCACGTCGGTCGGCCCGATCGCCCACGCCACCCCCGCGCAGGCCGCGAACACGATCGGCACCATCGCGTGGACCGTCGCGTACGACACCTCCTGGTGCGCGCCCGGCGCACTCGCCAGGAACCCGCTGATCTCCATGAGCAGGCTCGCCGCGATGACCGCGCCGATGAGCACGCTGCGGCGTGCGATCCGGCCACGGCGGCCGGGCGCCATCACCGCCGCATCACCTCGCGCCGAGGAGCGTGAGCACCGCCAGCACGCGACGGTGGTGCTCCGGCGACTCCTCGAGGTCGAGCTTCTGCAGGATGCTGCGCACGTGCGTCTCGACCGTCTTGAGGCCGAGGAAGAGGGTCTGGGCGATGCCGCCGTTGGAGTAGCCCTGCGCCATGAGCTCGAGCACCGATCGCTCGCGCTCGGTGAGCCGGGCGAGCGGGTCGTCGGCGCGGGTGCGGTGCACGAGCTGCTCGACGACCTCGGGGTCGACGACGGAGCCGCCGGAGGCGACCGTCTCGACGGCGCGCACGAGCGTCTGCGGCTCGGAGACGCGCTCCTTGAGCAGGTACCCCGTTCCGCTCCCGGCTCCCATGACCCGCAGCGCGTATTCGGGCGTTGCGTACATCGAGAGGAGGAGCACGCCCATCTGGTCGCCGCCGGCGCGGAGCTGCTCGAGCGCCACGATCCCCTCGTCGCGATGGGTCGGCGGCATCCGGATGTCGAGCACCGCGGCGTCGAGGTCGAGGTCGCGAACGGCCTCGAGGAGCTCGTCGGCGGTGCCCACGGACGCCACGACCTCGATGCCCCCGTCTTCGAGCACCTTGGCGATCCCCTCGCGAAGGAGCAGTGCGTCGTCGGCGATCGCCACGCGCAATGCTGCTGGCCGATCGGGCTCGGACATCGCACCTCCATCTCGAAGGCGTGCGTGATCCATCGACGTCAACACGCCGCCCATCGTGAGGCTACCGCGCGACGCGGGTACCCGCGTGGTCCCAGTTCTGGGGACACCCTGATGCGCGATCCGCTCGGGTCGTGCCACGCTGGAGGGACCGCGCACCCTGCCCAGCGCGCGGAACCCGACGGCGCCGCCCGCGCCGGCCCCAGCGAGGAGCACCATGGCCAGCAGCGACGTGCCCGTAGCCGCATCCGCACCGGTCACGACGTCGACGCGGCCCCTGCGCGTCGTGGTCGTGCGGCCCGACGAACGCGTCGACGCGGTGGTCGCGCGTCACCCCGGCGCGTCGCCCTCGTTCAACCGCACGCTCCGGGTCGCGCTCGCCATGCGGGGCGGGGTGAGCCTCGCGGTGTGGATCGGCGGCGTGGTCTCCGAGCTCGACCTGCTCCGCCGCATCCGCCTGTACGACGTCGACGGCGAGACGCTCGCGCTCGTGCCCGTCACGCCCGGGTCGCCCCCGTCGCCCGCGACGCTCGCCCGCCTCGAGACCTACGCCCGCATGCTCGACGCGGCCGGGTACGACCGCGTCGAGTTCGACCTGCTCGCGGGCGCGAGCGCCGGCGGGCTGAACGCGGTCGTCTACGCGGTCGCGCGGCGCGCGGGCACGGGCCTCGAGCGCCTGCTCGAGACCTGGGGCCGGGTCGGCGGCTTCTGGGGACTCCTGCACCCGCCGGGCTCGCGCGGCATCCTCGCGCTCATGCAGGGCGAGGGCTACTTCCGGTCGCAGACCCTGCGCACGCTCACCGAGATCTACGACACCGACGACCGGCACCCCGACCTCGTCGCGTCGTACACGGGCGTCGACCTCTCGGCCACCGTGATCGACGGCGGCGACGAGTTCGAGGAGGGCGCCCACGAGGGCCGCGGCCACTTCCACTTCGTGGGCAGCGACGAGCACCGGCTCGACAACCTCGTGCCCAGCCGCGCCGACGACGACCCGGAGCAGCGCGCCTTCGACCTCGCGAACCTCGACCGCCTGGCGCTGGCGGCCCGCTCCACGTCGTCGCTGCCGGGCGGCTTCGAGCCCGCCTACGTCGACTCCTACAACGGCGCGGTCGTCGACCTCGACGCGAGGCCGGCCACCGCGGATGCCGCCGCCGACGGCGGCGACGCGGGCGACGCCGGGGCGGCGTCGGCCGAGCCGGCGCTCCGCAGCATGGGCTTCGCCTTCGCGTCCCACCGCGAGCAGCCCGGCACCCCGTACCGGATCGTCGACGGCGCCGTGTTCGACAACGTGCCGATCGACCGCGCGCTCCGCGCGGCCCGCACGCGCTCGTCGGAGCGGCGGGCGGACCGGGCGATGCTCTTCCTCGACCCGGAGCCCGACCCGCCGCTCGGCGGCACCGTGGGCTGGGACGCGAACGCGTCACGGTTCTTCCGCGCCATCGGGGCGATGCTCTCGCGCCAGTTCCGCAAGGAGTCCGTCAGTCGCGAGGTCGCCGACCTGGAGGAGTTCAACGCCGAGCGGTCGGTCGCGGCCGCCCGCCTGCAGGGCGCGGCTCCCCTCGTCGCCGCGGCGCTCGCCGCCCCCGACACGTCGGACGAGCGCACGCGCGTCTACGTGCGCTCGCTCGGGCCCATCGTGGCCGACCACCTCGCGGAGGCCATCTCGGCCCCGAGCCTCTGGCAGCTGAACACGCTGCTGCCCGAGCGACGCCGGTACCGCCCGATCGAGCGGGTCGAGCTCGCGGGCCTCACGCAGGCGGCGATGCGCCGCTTCGCGCTCGAGGCCGAGCGGCACCCCGCGGCATCCGCCCGGTCGATCACGGCCCTCGCCGACGCGGCCAACTGCGTGCTCGGCTGGACGCGCGCGGTCGAGTCGGTGCCCGAGCGGGGCAGCCGCCGGGGGCTCGCGTTCCCCGACGTGCGCGAGGTCGCGTACGCGTCGCTGCGCTTCGCGACCGACGCGCGAGACCGGCTCACCGCGAGCGTCCTCCTGCGGAGCGATGCCGTCGCCGCGCGCCGCGAGACGCCGCGCACCGAGGACTTCGACGCGTGGATCGACACGTGGGTCACCGGGGTCGCCCGCGTGCGCACCGCCGAGTACTGGGCGAAGCTCGACCTGGCGGTGGCCCAGCTCCGGCTCGCGAGCCGGCGCGTCGAGCAGGAGATCGCGGACGGGCTGGTGACCGCGCCCAACTGGTCGGCCTCGGCGTGGCGTCCCCTCGCCGCCGCGCCCGCGTCGCTCACCGCGGCCGACCTGCCTCCGCTGTACCACTCGAGCGGCATCCCCCCGGCACTGTCGCACGTGCGCTACTGGGCGATCGGGGTCGACGAGGAACCCGACGCGCCGTCGAGCTTCTCGACGCTCGCCACCGACCGGTGGCACGCGCTGCTGCAGGCCGCCCTGCGGCGACCGGGCACGTCGCCCGCCGACGTGGCCGAGCTCGTGCGCACCGCGTCCTCCCGCGTGGTGATCGACCGGCAGACGAAGCTCGCCGGATACGGGTTCGGCAACTTCCTCGGCTTCCTCTCGCGCGAGTGGCGCATCAACGACTGGTGGTGGGGCCGCCTCGATGCGGCCGCCGGCCTCGCCCGGTTCTTCGACGCGCTCGCACCCGACGAGATCGACGTGGATGCCGCGATCCACGTGCTGCAGGACGCCGCACTCGAGGACGCCGACAGGCCCGAGACGCACGCGGGCGGCCTGTCGCCGCTCGACGAGCCCCGCGAGTCGGATGCCGCGGCGACCCGCAGGACGCGGCTGCGCGCCGGCACCGACACCATCGTGAACCTCGCGCCGTCGTACCGCTTCGCGATCGCCTCGCGCACGGTGCGGCTGCTCGACCGGGTGATCGTGCAGCCCGTGAGCCTCATGATGGGCATCGTCGCGTACACGCTCCTCGCGGTGCTGCGGCCCGTGCTCGTGCTGGTCCCGACCCTGCTCGATCCGCCGCGCCTCGCGCTCGTGTCGGGATTCATCGCCGCCGTGCTGTGGCTGCTCACGTGGGCCCCGGTCGGGGTGACGGGCGCCGCCGTCTGGGTCGCGATCGTCACCGTGTTCGCGTTCCTCGGCATCCTCGTGGGCGGGATCGTGTGGGCGCGGGGGCGGTGGTCGGCGGTGGCGAGCCTGCTCGACGGCCCGATCGCCGACGACGTCGCCGCGGCATCCGGGCGCGCGTGGGGCCCGACCCTGCGCATGGCCGCCGCGGCGCTCGCGAGCCTCATCCCGTTGACGATCTCGATCGTCGAGGTGAACGTCGGCATGGCGGTGGTCTGCTGGATCGTGTCCGTCGTGCTCACCGCCCTGGCCGTGCGCGCGGCCACCACCGTGCGCCGCGGGTCCATCCCCGGCCGCGACCTCCGCACGGGGCTGCTCGTCGGCGCGTTCGGCCTGCTCGGCGGCGTGCTGCCCCTGCTGCAGATCCTCTTCGCCGGGCAGGTGCCGTGGCTCGCACCTCCCGAGGCGTGGAACCCCGTGGTGCTCGCGATCGGCGCCGCCGCGGTCACGGTCTCCCTCACCGTCGACTGGCTCCGCCCGGGTCGCACGCCGCGCGAGATCGCCGCCACGCACGGCGTCAACTGGATCACCGTGAGCCTGCTCGCCGTCGGGGCCGGCGCGGTCGGCCTGCTCCTCATGCGGGGCTTCGTGAGCGCCCTCGGCGCAGCGCTCCCCGACCTCGTCGGCGAGGTCCTCCTCGCGATCGGGTTCATCCTCGCGTGGGCCAACGCGCTCTGGTGGCTGCCCGAGCTGCGCCGGCACCTGCCCGACGCGAACGACCGCGTGCAGCGCGCGCCGCTCGGCTGAGCGCGTCGTGCCGGAGCCCCAGCCGATCACCACGATCGCCCCGCCACTGCCGGGCCGGGCGATCCTGGAGCAGCGCTGGAGCCACCTCGTCTTCCTGCACTGGCGGGTGCCGAGCGCATCGGTCGCGCCGTTCCTGCCGGCGGGCACGCGGCCCGACGAGTTCGACGGCGGCTCGTGGGTGGGGCTCATCCCGTTCGTGCTCTCCCGCACGCGCCCGCTCCCCCTGCCGCCCGTGCCGTGGCTCGGCACGTTCGCCGAGGTCAACGTGCGCCTCTACTCGGTCGACGCGGAGGGCAACCGCGGGGTCGTGTTCCGTTCGCTCGAGGCCGAGCACCTGCTTCCGGTGCTCGCGGCGCGGGCCGCGTTCGGCCTGCCCTACGAGTGGGCGTCGATCCGTGCGCACCGGCGACCGGATGACCCCGGCGCGGGCCGCTCCGCCGGCACCCTGCTCGAGTACCGGTCCGCGCGGCACCGCGCCCTGCCCGCCGCCCGCGGCGACGCCCGGACCCGTCCGGAGCGACCGCCGCGCACGCTGGTCCGCGCCCGCATGCTGTCGGACGCCGCCGCGGACGACGGGCTCGACCGCTTCCTCACGGCACGGTGGGGCTTCCACGAGACCCGCCGCGGCCGCACCACGTGGGCGCGCAACACGCACGCGCCGTGGCCGCTGCGTCGGGCCGAGCTGCTCGAGCTCGACGACGAGCTCCTCGCGGCCGGCGGATTCCCGGGCCTCGCGGGGCGGCCGCCGGACTCCGTGCTCGCCTCGCCCGGTGTCATCACGCGGTTCAGCGCGCCGCGGGCCCTCGCGGACGATTCAGTGCCAGCACCCAGCCGCAGACGGTGATCGCCCCGATCCGCTCGATCGCCCGGGCCGCGAGGCTGGCGATATGTCTGGAGCAGCACGTGGTCGGGTACGCGAGTGGGTCGCGCGGTATCTCCCGCTCGAGCTCCTCGGCACTCTCGGCGCGCTCCTCGGCGCGTCGCTCGCGTTCGGGCTGACGGACTCCCTCGTCGTCGCGGCGCTGGCCGGGACGATCGCCGAGACGGTCGGCTACTACGCGCTGGCGGCGGTCCGCGGCATCCGTGCCCACCTCGCCGCCGACCGGGTGCGGCGCGTGCCGTCGCGCCCACGCCGGGCGCTCCTCGCAACGGGCCTGGAGCTGCGCTCGCTCGCGGCCGAGTTCGGACCCGCCGAGGTGCTCGACACCGTGCTCGTGCGTCCGGCGCTCATGTTCGCCGTGCCGGCCGCGTGGGGCGGTCACCCCGCCGCGTGGCTCGTGGGCAAGCTCCTCGCGGACGTCGTGTTCTACGTCGTCGCGATCGTCTCGTTCGAGCTCGGCCGTCGCGTCATCCTGCCGGCCCCATCGGATGCCGCACCCGCACCCGCAGCCGCACCCGCACCCACACCCGCACCCGCAGCCGCACCCACCCACCGCTCGCCCATCCTGGAAGCCGCACTCCGATGACACTCCACGACCAGCTCGTCGGGTCCACCCGCCCGCGCCGCCTCGCCCGCGACGGACGGCCCGTCGCCCAGGGCCGCGCACCCGCGGAACGCCCTCCGCATCGCGAGCTCGTGCGACGCGAACTCGCCGCCTACGCGTCCCGCATCCGCCTGCACGAGCTCGTGCGCGAGCACGGTTCGCCGCTCTTCGTGCTCGACCGCGACCGGGTCACCACCCAGCTGCTCGAACTGCGTCGCGAGCTGCCCGACGTGCGCATCCACTTCGCGACGAAGTCGCTGCCCCACCCCGCCGTGATCCGCGCGGTCGACGCCTTCGGGGCGAGCTTCGAGGTCGCGTCCCGCGGCGAGCTCGACCTGCTCGAGCGCGAGGGCGTGCAGGTCGGTCGATGCCTGCACACCCACCCCGTGAAGACGGTGGCCGACATCACGAGCGCGTACCTGCGCGGCATCCGCACCTTCGTCGTCGACAGCCCCTCGGAGGTCGCGAAGTTCGCGGGCCTCCCCTGCTGCGACGTCGGCGTGCTCGTGCGGCTCTCGTTCCCGAACCCGGGCGCCAAGTCCGACCTGTCGTCGAAGTTCGGCGTGGAACCGGATGCCGCGGCCGCGCTCGTGGACCTGTGCCTGCGTTCGCGCCTGAAGGTGCGCGGCTTCACGTTCCACGTCGGCAGCCAGACCACCTCGGCCGAACCCTGGAAGCGCGCGATCGCCCGCACGCTCGAGCTCATGCGCACGCTCGAGGAGCGGCACGACGTGCGGTTCGAGCTGCTCGACCTCGGCGGAGGGTTCCCGGTCGCATACGACGAGCCGGTGCCGGCGCTCGGCGAGCTCGCCCGCGGCATCCGCGAGGCCCTCGCCGCCGCGCCCGAGCACCTCGCGGTCGTCATCGAGCCGGGGCGCTTCGTGTCGGCGCCCGCGATGACCCTCGTCACCCGCGTGGTCGGCACCAACGACCGGCCCGACGGGCGCTGGCACTACCTCGACGACGGGGTCTACGGCGCCTACTCGAACATCCCCGCCGAGGACGTGCACGCGCCCATCTTCGCCGCGGCCGAGCTCGGCGCGCAGCCTGCGAGCGAGGACGCGTTCGAGCGCGCCACGCGCCGCATCCTGACCCGCACGCGCGTGCCCGTCACCCTCGCCGGACCGACCTGCGACAGCGTCGACGTGATCGCCCGCGGGCTGCCGCTGCCGCCGCTCGGCGGCGGCGACCTCCTCGTGAGTCCCATGATGGGCGCCTACACGTGGGCCACCGCGACGGGGTTCAACGGCATCGCGCCGACGCCCGTCGTGGTCGTGGGGCACTGAGCCACGCGGGCGGATGACGCAGGGCGGATGACGCAGGCACCCGGCCCGCGGCATCCGCCCCGCTGCTCGTGGGCTCCGCCCCCACCTCACCCGGTCACACGAGCGAGTCGCGCCACGCGGCGTGCATCGCCGCGAACCGGCCCGTGCCCCCGATGAGCTCGGCGGGCGAGCCGTCCTCGACGATGCGGCCGTGCTCCATGACGAGCACCCGGTCGGCGATCGCGACCGTCGAGAGGCGGTGCGCGATGATCACGGCGGTGCGGTCGGCCAGGAGCGACTGCAGCCCCTCCTGCACGGCGCGCTCGCTCGGGATGTCGAGCGACGACGTGGCCTCGTCGAGGATCAGCACGGCCGGGTCGGCGAGGAACGCGCGCGCGAACGAGATGAGCTGGCGCTGCCCGGCGCTGACCCGTCCGCCGCGCTTGTTCACGTCGGTGTCGTACCCGTTCGGCAGGCCCTCGATGAACTCGTGGGCGCCCACCGCGCGGGCCGCTGCGACGATCTCGTCGAAGGTCGCGTCGGGCTTGCCGAGCGCGATGTTGTCGGCCACCGATCCCGAGAAGAGGTACGCCTCCTGCGTGACCATGACGATCGCGCGACGCAGGTCCTTCGGGTGCAGCTGCCGCAGGTCGACCCCGTCGAGTTCCACGACGCCGTCGCTCGGGTCGTAGAACCGCGCAATGAGCTTCGCGAGGGTCGACTTGCCGGCTCCCGTCGAGCCCACGAGCGCGACCGTCTGGCCGGCCGGGATCGTGAGGTCGAACCGCGGCAGGATGACGCGCTCGGGCGTGTACGCGAACTCCACGCGCTCGAAGCGCACGGTGCCGTCGGCCTTCCACAGGTCGACGGGCCGCGCGGGGTCGGGCACGCTCGGCTGCTCCTCGAGCACGCCCGAGATCTTCTCGAGCGCGGATGCCGCGGACTGGTACCCGTTGTAGAACATCGCCATGTCCTCCATCGGGTCGAAGAACCGCCGCGTGTAGAGCAGCGTCGCGAGCAGCACGCCGATCGCGAGGCCGCCGTCGATCACCCGGAACCCGCCCACCAGCAGCACGACCGCGACGGTCGCGTTTCCGATGAGGATGAGCCCGGGGTCGTAGATGCCGAACAGCTGGATGACGCGCGCGTTGACGTCGCGGTAGTCCTCGACGAGCCGCCCGAACTCCTTCTGGTTGCGCCGCTCGGTGCGGAACGCCTGCACCGCCCGGATGCCCGTCATGGTCTCGACGAACTGCACGATGAGCTTCGCCGAGGCCACCCGCGAGCGCCGGAACAGCGCCTGCGAGCGCTGCTGGAACCAGCGCGTGAGGATCACGAGCGGCACGAGCGCGCCGACGAGCACGAGCCCCGACACGGGGTCGAGCACGACGAGGGCGATGCCCGTGAACGCCATGTACAGCACGCCGCGCACGAGCTGGTTGATGCCCTCGTCGAGCAGTTCGCGGATCGCGTCGAGGTCGCTCGTCTGCCGCGAGATGATGCGCCCCGAGGTGTACGACTCGTGGAACTCGAGCGACAGCTTCTGCGTGTGCAGGAAGATGCGCGTGCGCAGGTCGAGCAGCACCGCCTGGCTGATGCGCGCCGAGAGGCGGATGTACCAGGCGATGAGGAACGCGCCCACGATCCCCGTGAACAGGTACGCGAGGCCGGCGAGGCCGACCGGCATCCAGTCGCCCTGCGTGAGCGCGGGCAGCCCCGTGTCGATGCCGTACGCGATGAGCGCCGGCCCGGCGACCTGCGCGGCCGTGGAGACGACGACGATCGCCATCGTCAGCCACAGGCGTGCCCGCACGGGTCGCAGCAGCGATCCGAGCAGCCGCAGCGAACGCGCGCGGATCTGCTGCGATTCGTCCTTCGTGAAGTCGTGGCGTTCCTCGCCCGCCACACCGGTGACGCTCATCGGGCCACCCCCTCTCGGTCGGTCAGACCTCGTTCGTCGAGGTCGGGTTCGGTCAGTTCTCGCAGGGCGGATGCCGCGGCATCCGCCCGCTCGCCGTCGTCGGCCATCGCGGCGGCGATCGCCTCGGCGTCGTCGCGCCGCCCGTCTCGCGGGGCGCGGCCGACGCGGTCGGATGCCGCGGTCGCCTGCCGGCGCTCCTCGTCCTCGAGCGACGAGATCACGAAGCGGTAGTGCTCGCTCTCGCGCAGCAGCTCGGAGTGGGTGCCCACGGCGGTGATGCGTCCGTACTCGAGCAGGGCGACGCGGTCGGCGAGCATCACCGTCGACGGGCGGTGCGCCACGATGAGCGCGGTCGTCGAGGCGAGCACCGAGCGGAGCTCCGCCTCGACCTTCGCCTCGGTCGACACGTCGAGCGCCGACAGCGGGTCGTCGAGCACGAGCACCGCCGGCTTCGCCGCGACCGCGCGGGCGAGCGCGAGCCGCTGGCGCTGGCCGCCCGACAGGCTCATGCCCTCCTCGCCGACCTTGGTGTCGACGCCGTCGGGCAGCCCGTACACGAAGCCGGCCTGCGCGATGCGCAGCGCCTCGGCGAGCACGCGCTCGGCCTCCGCGAGCACCTCGGGGTCGCCGGATGCCTCGTGCGGCCCGTCGCCCGCGGCATCGGCCGTGCCCGCGGCATCCGCCCCGCCGTCGCCCGTCAGCTCGGGACGCCCGAGCAGCACGTTGTCGCGCACCGACGCGCTGAACAGGGTCGCGTCCTCGAACGCCATCGCGATGTGCGTGCGCAGCTCCTCGCGGCTGAGCGCGCGGATGTCGACGCCGTCGAGCGTGATCGAGCCGGCGGTGACGTCGTAGAGGCGCGTGGTGAGCGCCGTCATGGTGGTCTTGCCGCTGCCGGTCAGGCCCACGAGCGCCATCGTCTCGCCGGGACGCACCTCGAGGTCGACGCCGTCGAGCAGGTCGTCGAAGCGGTCGGGCGCGTCCTGGTAGCGGAAGTGCACGTCGCTGAAGACGAGCTCGCCGCGGGGGCGCTCGACCGAGACCGGCCGCTCGGGGTCGGTGATCTCGTTGCGGGTGTCGAGGATGTCGAAGAAGCGGTCGGTGGCGGTGCGCGCGTCGAGCGAGAACGCGAGCAGGAAGCCGATCGACTCGATCGGCCACGCGAGCACGGCGGCGGTCGCGAAGAACGCCACGAGCTCGCCCACCGTGAGCACGCCCTGCGACGCGAGCCAGACGCCGAGCACGAGGCACACCGAGAGCGCCGCGGCGGGCACGACGATGAGCCACGTCCAGATGCTCGCGTCGAGGCGCGCCTTCTCGATCTCGGTCGACCGCAGCGTCTCGGCCTGCGCGCGGAACGTCGAGAGCGCGTGCTTGCCGCGCCCGAACGCCTTGAGCACGCGGATGCCGTGCACCGACTCCTCGACCGCGGTGGCGAGGTCGCCCGCCTGGTCCTGGCTGCGGCGCGACACCTCCGAGTACCGGCCCTCGAAGCGGTAGCCCACGATCCACAGCGGCACGGATGCCACGAGGAACACGAGTCCCAGCATCCAGTTCATCGAGACGAGGATGCCGATGCCGATCACGATCACGACGAGGTTCACGACGAGCAGCACGAGGCCGAACGACAGCCACCGGCGGATGATGTTGAGGTCGCTCACGGCGCGCGAGAGCAGCTGGCCGCTCGGCCAGCGGTCGTGGAAGCTCACCGGCAGGTCCTCGAGCTTCGCGTACAGCGCGTTGCGCATGCTCGCCTCGACGCGGGTGCCGGGCGTGAGCACGAACCAGCGGCGCAGGGCGATGAGCACCGCCTCGAGCACGCCGAGCCCGAGCACGAGCAGCGCGAGGGGCACGACGGATGCCGCGTCGCCGTCGGTCAGCGGACCGTCGACGATCGACTGCAGCACCTGCGGGATCGACAGGGCGACGAGCTGCGCCGAGAGCGACGCGAGCATGCCGAGGCCGATCCAGGGCAGGGCCGGACGCGCGTACTCGCGCAGGCGCAGCAGGGCGCGCACCGTTCCGATGCGCTGCGCGTGGGGCGGATGTTGGTGTTGGGGCTCAGCGGACACGCCGAATCCTTCCGAATGCCGCGACGGGGTCGGCTGCGGCCGGCCTCGTCGGTGGAGAACGTCGATGGAGCGCGCGGGATTCCGCGCGCCATGACTACGGGGGATCCCCCGCGGGATGGAGTCAGCCGGCCGGGGCCGGCGCGTGAGGGCTCGGGTCGCTACCCGGCGACGTACGTGATCGGAGAGGCCGTCGGGAGGACAGCGCCGAACGCCGCGGCGTCGCGGGCGATGATGTCGGCTGTCTGCATGATGTCCTCCTGCGTCGTGGTCACGAACTCGTTCGGCTCCGGATGGTTCCCCGGGAAGCCAGCCCTACAGGCTATAGGTCGAGGGATCTGGCATGCAAGACCCATCTCTGGATACGCTGACTCGACCCGTCGCTCGCCCGGATGCCCGGACCCTTCCTTCACCCTGCGCACCCCCGCACGCGCGCGACCCGGACGATGAGGAGGTCGCGTGGCCGCGGCACGCTTGCTGGTGGCGCGCGGACGCGCGCGCGCCGGCGTGCTGGCCGGCATCGCGGCGGTCGCCGTCGTGCTCGCGGGCCTCGGCACGATCGTGGGCGGGCTGCTCCTCGCCGCGCCCGTCGACGCCGTGCGGGCGGGCCTGGCGGCCGCGTCCGGCGCCGACGGGTCGCTCCGCTGGCAGACGCGCCTCGACGACGATCCCGATGCGCAGTCGGATGCCGCGGCGCAGCTGCTCGACCGGCTGCTGCTGCCGTCGGGGGCCATCTGGGAGCGCAGCGTGCAGACGCTGCCCGTCGCGGCCACCGCCGACGGGCGCCCCCTGCAGGCCGACGGCGCCGACGTGGGAGCCGTGCTGCTCGCCGACCCCGCCGCACCGCACCGGGCGCAGCTCGTGGACGGCATATGGCACGACGACCCGGGGGCGGCGGATGCCGCGACGGCGGCCGGTCCCGGAGCCGTTCCGGCCACGGTGCAGGCCGACGCCGCGGCCGCGACCGGCGTGGCGCCGGGCTCGGTGCTCGAGCTCGGCGGCATCCGCCTCGTGGTCGTCGGCACGTGGGAGCCCGCCGCGGCCGGCGACCCCGCGTGGATGGGCGACCCGCTCGTCGCCGGCGGCGTCGCCGACGGGGGCGCCGGTCCGTTCCTCGTCGCCGACGACGTCGTGGCGGGCCTCGAGGCCACCGCGTTCGCACGGTGGACCGCGCTGCCCGACGCCGACGCGGCGACGCCCGACAGCGCCGTCGCGCTCGCTGCCGCGTCGGCACGCGTCGAACCGGCGCTGCGCGACGAGGCCGCGCTCGGCGGCGACGGCATCATCCGCTCGGGCGCACTCGACGACACGCTCGCGGAGCTCGCCGCCGGCATCGGGGCGATGCGTGCGGTCGCCCCACTGCCGCTGCTCCTGCTGGGCGTCGCCGGCGCGATCTCGCTCCTGCGCCTCGCGGCCCTGCTCGGCACGGAGCGGCGCGGCGAGACCGTGCTGCTGCGCGCGCGGGGCGCCTCCGCCACGGCGCTCGGCCGCGACGCGGCCGTCGAGGCGTTCGTCGTCGCCGCCCCCGCCGCCG
>NZ_RHHB01000004.1 GCF_003710805.1 Agromyces tardus
GCCGGGGCGGGCGGCTGGCGGCGCTCGCCGTGGGCGGGCGCGTGCTCGCGCAGGCCGCGGTGGTGCGGTGCGCCCGGGCGTTCCGGGGCGCCGACGTCGTCGACGCGAACACCGCGCGTTCCGCCGCATACGGCGCGTTCGCGGTGCGCGGCACGCGGAAGGCGTTCGTCGTGCACCTGCGCGACCTCGTCGAGCCGGCCGCCCTGGGCCGGGCCGGCCACGCGCTCATGGTGCGGGTCGTGCTGCCGCGAGCCGACGGCGTCGTCGCGAACTCGCGCGCCACGCTCGAGTCGGCGCGCCCGTACCTGCGTTCCGGGGTGCCGGCGGAGGTGATCCCGAGCGCGTCGGGGCTGCGTACGGGTGCGCCGGCGCGATCGGCCGGCCCCGCGGCATCCGGGTCGGTTCGCAACGTCGGCATGCTCGCACGGATCGATCCCTGGAAGGGGCAGATGCAGCTGCTCGAGGCGTTCGCGCGCGTGTTCCGCGGCCGCGACACCCGGCTGCAGCTCGCGGGCGGAGCGCCGTTCGGTCATGAGCAGTTCGCCGAATCCCTCCGCCGTCGCGCCGACGAGCTCGGCGTCGGTGCGCAGCTCGACCTGCCGGGTCATGTCTCCGACGTCGAAGCGCTGCTGTCGGGGTGGGATGTCGCGGTGCAGGCGTCGACCCGTGCGGAGCCGCTCGGCCAGAACGTGCTGCAGTACCTCGCGGCCGGCCTGCCCGTGGTCGCCGCCGACGAGGGCGGGCCCGCGGAGTGGATCACCGACGGCGTCAACGGCCTGCTCGTGCCCCCGCGCGACGTCGCGGCGCTCGCCGCGGCGCTCGAGCGGCTCGACGCGGATGCGGCGTTGCGCGCGCGACTCGCGGCGTCGGCCGCCGCGACGCCGGGGCTCCTCGACGACCCTGCGGTCACCCGGGCGCACGAGGCGTTCTACGACCGCGTCCTGCGGTCGGTGTCCGACCGGCGTCGGGGTCGGCCCTCCGCGTAGCCGCCGAGGCGCGGGTGGGCGTCCGGGCGGTGGCGTGCCGGGTCAGGCCCGGCGAGCGGATGCCGCGGCCGCGCGTCCGAGCCCGGCCGCGTCGATGCCCACCGGCCCACCGGTGACGAACGCGGTGATCGCGTCGAGCGCGGCATCCGCCCCGAGTACTCGGGAGTGCCCGGAGCCGCTCGTGAGCACGAGGCGCGAGCGCTCGCCGTGGGCGTCGTGCAGGCGGAGAGCCTCGTCGACGCGCACCTCGCGGTCGTCGCGGTCGTGCACGACGAGGAGGGGCACGTCGGCGGGCAACGGCGAGGCCACCGCGTCGAAGCGCGCCCAGCTGTCGGGCTCGCCGGGGAAGATGCGGCGGGCGAATCGCTCGGCGAGCGCGTCGGCGGTGGCCGACCCGGCGCCGAGGCGCGCGGTGAAGGAGTCGAAGACGTAGCGGGCGTCGGCCATGCCACCCACCGCGACGACGCCGTCGGTGGCAACGCCCTCGCGCACGGCTGCGAGTGCCGCCAGCGACCCGAACGAGTGCCCGATGACGGCGTGGAACCGCCCGTGGTGGGAATGGAGCGCATCGATCGCGGCGACGTAGTCGCGGATGTCGGTGCGGCGCCCGGCCGATTCCCCGTTCGCCGGTGCGTCGACCGCGACGAGCCGGAGGCCCTCGGTGCGCAGTTCGCGCACGATCGGGGCGAACTGGGAGGCGCGGCCGCGCCAGCCGTGCATGAGCAGCACGGTCTCGGGCCCCGAGCCCCACTCATAGGCGACGACATCGCGCCCTCGCACGCGGAGCAGGCTGCGCCGCGCGGACTCGTGCACCGCGCGGTCGGACGGGCGCACCGGCAGCGGGCCGCCCACGCGCATGAAGAGGGGGAGCGCGAGCCGGGCCGCGGCGTCGGGGGAGACGCGTTCGGCGGCGCGGATCGCGGCGACGTGGGCGGAGAGTACGGGATGCATGGTTCCTCCAGTGGGTGCGACGCGACCGGCGCACGATCGGGCGGGGGCCGGCTGGCGGCATCCGCCCGGAAGAATACGAACGGTCGTGCGTAGAGTATACGAACGTTCGTGCGTAAAATCGAGGGGTGAGCACCGAGATCTTCGCGAGAGCCGGGCCCGAGACGGGTGCGGATGGGCTGAGTGCGGACGCGTCGGGCACTGGCGCCTCGGGCGCCGGCACGCCGGGCGTCGGCACGCTGAGCGCCGGTTCGCCGGACGCACAGCAGCGTGGTCTGCAGCGCCCCGACGGCCGGCGGCTGCGCGGCGATGCCTCGCGCCGGATCGTGCTCGCGCAGGCGGTCGACCTCGCGTCGATCGAGGGGCTCGACCAGCTCACGATCGGCCGCGTCGCCCAGGCGGCGGAGCTCTCGAAGAGCAACGTGGCCACCCTGTTCGGCAGTCGCGAGCGCCTGCAGCTCGCGACGGTCGAGGCGGCCCGCGAGCGCTTCGTCGAGACCGTCATCGAGCCGGCCCGCTCACTGCCTCGCGGGCTCGGCCGGGCGCTCGCGCTCATCGACAACTGGATCGCGTATTCGCGCGATCGCGTCTTTCCGGGCGGATGCTTCTTCGCCGACGCCGCGGCCGACTTCGACGCCAAGCCCGGCGAGGTGCGCGACGCAGTCGCGGCCACGCTGCGCGACTGGAACGGCTACCTCGGCGCCACCCTCCGGCACGCGCGCGACCTCGGCGAGCTGCCCGGGCTCGACGACCCCGAGCAGCTCACCTTCGAGTTCATGGCGCTCCTCGACCTGGCGAACCGCAACTCCCTGATGGGCGACACGAACGAGCCCTACCGGCGTGCGCGAGCGGGCATCGTGGCCCGGCTGCGCGGCGCGGGGGCGGATGCCGCGGCGCTCGCGGTGTTCGCCGCGGCATCCGACGCCTGAGCGGGCCGCGCACGCGCCCCGAGGTTCGCTGCGGCATCCGACGCCTGAGCTGGGGTGCACGCGCCGAGCGCGGCACGCGCAGCAGCCGCGGCGAACACAGGCGTCGCGGTGGCGACACGCCGGTTCGGCTCCTGCGTCCGCGACCGATGCGGCGTGTCGCCCTGTTCTCATGACACCGGTGGAAGCGGGGCGGGGCGGCACAGGATCGCGCCGGGGCGCGCGCACCGAGAGCAGGGAACGGCTGGGCGACACGCCGCAGCAGGCCCTGTTCTCGTTGCCCGTGCGGCGTGCAGTCCTGTTCTCGTGACCGGCCGGGCGACCGCGGCCCGGGTCAGCCGGCGACGAGCGCGCCCGAGCGCGAGATCTCGACCTGCTCGTCGCGCGGCACGACCTTGACCCGCTCGCGCGTGATCCCGGCGTGCGCGGCATCCGCGGGCTCCCACGCCTCGCCGAGCGAGCGCTCGTGCGCGTCGAGCGCGAGCCAGCCGTTCCACGTCGTGAAGCGGATGCCGCGGGCCTCGAGCAGCTCGAACACCTCGTCGCCGTCGGGTCCCGCATCCACGGTCGGTGCCGCGAGCGCGCCGGACGCGGCATCCGCCACCAGGTTCGTGATCGTCTCGAGCGCGTCGCCCTTGGTGTGGCCGATGAGGCCGACGGGGCCGCGCTTGATCCAGCCGGTGGCGTAGACGCCCGGGATCGGGGCGCCCGCGGCATCCGTGACCCGGCCGCCGTCGTTGGGGATGACGGCGCGGCGCTCGTCGAACGGCACGCCCGGCACGGGCGAGCTCGCGTAGCCGACGGCACGGTAGACGGCCTGCACGGGCACGTCGACGAACTCGCCGGTGCCCTCGACCGAGCCGTCGCCGACGGGCCGGGTGCGTTCGAAGCGCACGCCCTCCACGGCGGAGGAGCCCAGCACCTCGACGGGCGCGTGCAGGAAGTGCAGGTGCAGGCGGCGCGACGCGGGCGCGCGGCCCTCGTCGCGGGTGCGCCAGCCGTTGAGCGTGCGGGTCATCACCTTCACCTGGTTGTTCGACGCGAGCAGCTGCTCGGCGTGCGGGTCGCCGGCGGCGCGCTCGAAGTCGTCGTCGTACACGACGATGTCGACGTCGGGCACCTCGCCCAGCTCGCGCAGCTCGATGGGCGTGAACTTCACGTGGGTCGGGCCGCGGCGGCCGAAGACGTGCACGTCGGTCACGGGCGAGGCCTCGAGGCCCTCGACGACGTTCGCGGGCACGTCGGTCGGGAGCAGGTCCTTCGGATGCTTCGCGAGCACGCGCGCGACGTCGAGCGCCACGTTGCCGTTGCCGATGACCGCGATCGACTGCGCCTCGAGCGGCCAGGTGCGCGCGACATCCGGGTGCCCGTCGTACCAGGCGACGAAGTCGGCGGCGCCGTACGAGCCCGGCAGGTCGATGCCGGGGATGTCGAGCGGGGCGTCCTTGAGGGCGCCGGTCGCGAAGATCACGGCGTCGTAGCGCGCGCGCAGCTCGTCGACCGTGACGTCGCGGCCGACCTCGACGTTGCCGATCAGCCGGATCGTGCCCGCGTCGAGCATCTCGTGCAGCGAGTTGACGATGCCCTTGATGCGGGGATGGTCGGGGGCGACGCCGTAGCGGATGAGGCCGTAGGGCGCGGGCAGCGACTCGAACAGGTCGATCGCGACCTCGCCGCCCGCCTCGGCGACCTGCCGCTGCAGGATGTTGCCCGCGTAGATGCCGGCGGGGCCGGCGCCGACGATCGCGACTCGGAGGGAGAGGGTCATGGGGAGGTGGCCTTCCAGTGGGCCCGCGGCTGCGGGGCTGAGTGGTCGAGGTGGTCTGGGTGCGGGGTGCGGGGTGCGGGGTGCGGGGTGCTGGTGCGGGGCGGCGGTCGGGGCTTCGGGGTGTCGGGCGCGGCGGGTGCGGTCCGACGAGCGCGGGGCGGTGCGGCGGCGTGCGCCTACGACAGCCGCGGCGCCCGCGGCACCGCCTGCGCGGCGATCTCCTCGGGCGCGTACGGGCTCAACGCGACGACGTCGCCGACCACGACGACCGCGGGCGAGCGGATGCCGCGGGCCGCCGCCTGCGCCGCGATCGTCTCGAGCGTACCGACCGTGACCCGCTGGCGCGGACCATACCCGTCCTCGATGATCGCGACCGGGCAGCCGGGGCCGCGCTCACCCCGGGCGAGCGTGATGGCCGAGTTCGCGAGCGTGCCGATGCCCATGAGGAGCACCACGGTGTGGTCGCGTCCGCCGCCGAGCGACTGGATCTGCTCGTGGCCCGTCACCACCGTGAACGTCGTCGCGAGTCCGCGATGCGTGAGCGGGATGCCCGCGATCGCCGGGACGGAGATCGCGCTCGTGATGCCCGGCACGACCTCGACGTCGACGCCGGCGTCGCGGCAGAACGCGACCTCCTCGCCGCCGCGACCGAAGACGAACGGGTCGCCGCCCTTGAGCCGCACGACCTGCTTGCCGTCGCGGGCGAGCGCGACGAGCAGGGCGTTGATGGCGTCCTGCGGCACGGCGTGGTGGCCGGGCAGCTTGCCGACGTCGACGACCTCGGCGCGCAGGTGCACGCCCTCGGCGGCGAGCCCGTCGAGCACGCCGCGGGCGCCGAGGCGGTCGGCGACGATGACGTCGGCCGCCTCGAGCGCGCGCAGTCCGCGGAGCGTGAGGAGGCCCGCGTCGCCGGGGCCCGCGCCCACGAGCGTCACACGGCCCGCACCGCTGGCCGAGGAGCCGCGAAGCGGCGTATCGAGACCCGGTGTCGCGGTCTCGATACGCGCCGCCGGCGCTACCCGACCGGCGGGGGCGCGACCGGCGGGCTCGGACGCGCTCATGCGCTCGCCCCCGTCAGTCCGCGCCGGCGCAGGAGGCCGCGCTCGATCGGCGCGAACACGAGCAGCTCGATGATCACGCCGATCGTGAGGATCACGAGGATGGTGCCGAGGGCACCGGCCAGGTCGGCGAGGTCGCGGCTCTGCTGCAGCATCGAGCCGAGGCCGAAGCCGATGGTGCCGCCGAAGGCGATGATCTCCGCGGCCATGAGCGAGCGCCACGAGAAGGCCCAGCCCTGCTTGAGGCCCGCGACGTAGCCCGGCAGCGCGGCCGGCACGACGACCGAGGTCGCGAGCTGCCAGCGCGAGGCGCCGAGCACGGTGCCCACGCGGCGCAGCTGCGGCGGCACCTGGGCGATGCCGGCGACGAGGCCGTTCGCGATGGAGGGCACGGCGCCCATGAGCACGACGAAGTAGACCGTGGCATCCGACAGCCCGAACCAGATGATCGCAGCGGGCACCCAGGCCACCGACGGCAGCACCTGCAGGCCCGAGAGCAGCGGCCCGAGGGCACGACGGAGCAGGCCCCATTCGGCGAGCAGCAGGCCGAGCGGTGTGCCGATCGCGATCGCGATGAGGAAGCCGAGGATGCCGCGCTCGAGGCTCGTGGCGATGGCGAGCTGGAGGCGGCCGTCCTCCCACGACTGGCCGAGCGCCGCGGCGACGTCGAGCGGACCGGGTGCGAGGTCGGGGCGAGGGGCGGCGATGACCGTGTAGGCCTGCCACGCCGCGATGAGCAGCACGACGAGCACGATCGGCGGCAGCGCGCCGGCGAGGGTGCGGCGCCACCACGGACGCCGCGTGCGGGCGTCGGTCTGCAGGGCGTCGAGCCCGGATTCGAGGGCGCGGAGGTCGTCGGACTTGCCCTTCGGTCGTGGAGAGGTCTCGCCCTCGTCGGTCGAGGAGCCGCGAAGCGGCGTATCGAGACCACCGGCGGGCTGGGTCTCGATACGCGCCTCCGGCGCTACTCGACCGGCGGGCTGGGTCTCGATACGCGCCTCCGGCGCTACTCGACCGGCGGGCTGGGTCTCGATACGCTCGCCGGCGCTCGCTACTCGACCGGCGGTGGTGGGGAGGATGTCATGCGGCATTGCGGCGGATCTCCCTTCGCAGCTGCTCGGTGATCTCGATCGAGAGCCGGCCGACCTGCGGCGACTCGATGCGGCGCGGGCCCTCGTCGGCGATCGTCCACTCGTTCACGATGCGGCCCGGGCGGCTCGACATGAGCAGCACGCGCTGCCCGAGCCGCGCGGCCTCGCGCACGTTGTGCGTGACGAACACGATCGTGCGGCCGGTCTCGCGCCACACGCGCTCGAGCTCCTCGTGCAGGAGGTCGCGCGTGATCGCGTCGAGGGCGGCGAACGGCTCGTCCATGAGGAGCACGGGCCGGTCCTGCGCGAGCGCGCGGGCGAGCGCGACGCGCTGCCGCATCCCGCCGGACAGTTCGTGCGGACGCTTCTCCGCGGCATCCGCGAGGTTCACGACGTCGAGCAGCTCGAGCGCCCGCGCCCGGCGGCCGGCCCGGGTGAGGCCGGAGCCGCCGAGGCGCAGCGCGAGCTCGACATTGCGGCGCGCGGTGAGCCACGGGAGCAGCGAGGCGTCCTGGAACATCACCGCGGCGCCGCCGTCGGCGACCTCGACCGATCCGGTCGTGGGCGTCTCGAGCCCCGCGACGATCGACAGCAGGGTCGACTTGCCGCAGCCCGAGGCGCCGAGGAGGCAGACGAACTCGCCGGGCTGCACCGCGAGGTCGATGCCGTCGAGCACGACCGGCCCGCCGTCGCCGAAGCGCTTGCCGAGCCCGCTGACGCGGATCGCGGCCGTGCGTGCCGTCGAGCCGGAACGGGTCTCGAGGTCCGCCTGCGGCGCTCCTCGACCGGCGCCGGCGCCCGCGGTGATCGTGGACATGGCTACTCCGTCCCGAGCCCCGCGGCGCTCACGGGCTCCTCGCCCTCGTCCTCGAGCACCGCGTTGAGCGCCGAGAGGTCGAAGAGGCCGTCGATGTCGCCCGGCTTCGAGGTGCCGGCGGCCACGCCGTCGTCGAGAAGCTGCTCGAAGGTCTCGGCGTGCGGGTCCACGGTGAAGTCGACGTGCTCGAGCGCCCGTTCGATGACGGCGTCGCTCAGCGGCTTGCCGGTGTCGGCGTCGAGGCGCGCATTGATGACCGTGGCGGCCTCGTCGGGGTTCGCGGCGATCCAGTCGACGGATGCCACGTGGCCCGCGATGAGCGCCCGCACCGTCTCGGGGTGCTCTGCCAGGAAGTCCGCGCGCACGAGGAGCACGGTCGTGGGGAACGCCCCGTCCTCCCACAGGTCGGCCTCGTCGACGAGCACCTTCGCGCCCGCGTCGACCACGAGCCGCGACACCCACGGCTCGGGGAGCCAGGCTCCGTCGACCTCGCCCGACTGGAACAGCGTCAGCGTCTGCGCGTTCTCGGTCGGCGCGATCGCGACGTCGCCGCCGCCCGTGGTGTCGGTCTCGTAGCCCTCGTCGGCGAGCCAGGTGCGCAGCGCGACATCCTGCGTGTTGCCGAGCTGCGGCGTCGCGAGCGTGGTGCCCGCGAGGTCGCTCGGGTCGTCGATCGACGGCTGCACGACGAGCGCGGCACCGCCGCTCGCGGCCCCGGCGACGATGCGCGCCGAGGCGCCCGCCGACTTCACGTAGGTGTTGATCGCGGGGTTGGGGCCGATGTAGGTCGCGTCGATCGCGCCGGCGCTCAGCGCCTCGATCGCCGCGGGGCCCGCGTTGAAGACCTGGGTGCTGAGCTTCGTGTCGCCGAGGGCGTCCTGGAGGAGGCCCTCCTCGAGCCCGACGAGCGCGGGCGCGTGGGTGACGTTCGCGAAGTAGCCGAGGCGCAGCTCCGTGGCGGGCGTGCCGGTCGCCTCGGCGGCGGGTGCCTCGGGCTGCGTGCCGGCGCCCGCGGCGGTCTGGGCGGAGCATCCGGTGAGGGCCGCGCTGAGGACGATCGCGCCGGCGAGCATCATGCCGGCGAAGTCTCCGAGTCGGGTCGTACGGGTGGCGCGCGATGGTGCGGTCATGCGGGTACTCCTTCGGTGACGATGCCGGCGGCGAGGGTTGCGCCGTCGTGCGGGTGGATGACCAGGAACGCCCCGGCCCGGCGGTGTGCGGCGTACGGCTCCACGGCGAGGTTCGCCGAGAGCTTCAGCCCCACGAGTCCGATGTCGTTCGCCTCGAGCGCGCCGGCGGGCGTGGTGGCGAGCGTGTCGAGGTCGAGTCGACCCCGGATGTCGGCGACGAGCGCCTGCACGGTCGAGGTGCCGTGCTTCACGAGCACGCGCGATCCGGGCGTGAGCGGGCGCGGGTCGAGCTGGAACACCGCGGCGTCGAGCTCGCGGCGCGGCTCGGAGAGCGAGCCGGCGGCCGCGATCACGGCGCCGCGTGCGGCATCCACGTCGTCGGCGAGGCTGAGCGAGACCGAGAGCGGGGCGGATGCCTCGTCGACGGCCACCGGGCCACGGTCGATGCGGGTCACCGTGGTGGTGACGCCCGCGGGGAACACCTGCACGGAGTCGCCCACGCGCACGGTGCCCGACTCGATGCGGCCCGCGAATGCGCGGTAGTCGCGATAGTCGTCGGCGGTCTCGGCGCCCTGCTCGAGGAGGTCGGGCGCGAGCGCGCCCTGCGGGCGGATCACGAGCTGCACCGGCAGGCGCAGCGCCTCGAGGTCGGTCTCGAGCTCGTCGATCGAGGGGAGCGCCTCGAGCAGCTCGAGGAGGCTCGGTCCGTCGTACCAGGGCGTGTTCGCCGAGCGGTCGACGATGTTGTCGCCCGCGAGGGCGGACACGGGCACGACGTGCGCGTCGGGCAGGCCGAGGTCGCGCGCGAGCGCGGCGACATCCGCCGCCACCTGCTGGAAGACCGCCGCGTCGTAGCCGACGAGGTCGATCTTGTTGACGGCCACGATCACGTGGGGCACGCGCAGCAGCTGCACGACCGCGAGGTGCCGGCGGGTCTGCTCGAGCACGCCCTTGCGCACGTCGACGAGCACCACGACCGCGTCGGCCGTGGCCGCGCCGGTGACCATGTTGCGCGTGTACTGCACGTGGCCGGGGCAGTCGGCGAGGATGAACGACCGGCGCCCGGTGGAGAAGTAGCGGTAGGCCACGTCGATCGTGATGCCCTGCTCGCGCTCGGCGCGCAGGCCGTCGGTGAGCAGCGCGAAGTCGATCGCGCCGGGCTCGCCGCCGAAGCCGCGCTCGGCGCTCGTGCGGGCGACCGACTCGAGCTGGTCGGCGAGGATCGCCTTCGAGTCGTGCAGCAGGCGGCCCACGAGGGTGGACTTGCCGTCGTCGACCGACCCGGCGGTCGCGAAGCGGAAGAGCGTCGACATCAGAAGTACCCGTCCTTCTTGCGATCCTCCATGGCCGCCTCCGAGAGGCGGTCGTCGGCGCGCGTCGCGCCGCGTTCGGTGAGGCTGGATGCCGCGACCTCGGTCACGATCTCGGAGAGGCTCGCGGCATCCGACAGCACGGCGCCCGTGCAGCTCAGGTCGCCGACGGTGCGGTAGCGCACGGTGCGGCGCTCGACCTGCTCGCCCGCGCGGGGACGCGACACGTCGCTCACGGCGAGCCACATGCCGTCGCGCTCATACACGTCGCGCTCGTGCGCGAAGTAGAGGGGCGGGAGCGGGATCTGCTCGCGCTCGATGTAGCTCCACACGTCGAGCTCGGTCCAGTTCGAGATCGGGAACGCGCGCACGTGCTGGCCGACGGTGTGGCGGCCGTTGTAGAGGCTCCAGAGCTCGGGGCGCTGATTGCGCGGGTCCCACTGGCCGAACTCGTCGCGGAGGCTGATGATGCGCTCCTTGGCGCGGGCCTTGTCCTCGTCGCGTCGGGCGCCGCCGAAGACCGCGTCGTGCTTGCCCGCGGCGATCGCGTCGAGCAGCGGCTGGGTCTGCAGCGGGTTGCGGGTGCCGTCGGCGCGCTCCTGCAGCCGGCCGTCGTCGAGGTAGTCCTGCACGCTCGCGACCTCGAGGCGGATGCCGAGGCGCGCGACGGTCTCGTCGCGGAACGCGAGCACCTCGGGGAAGTTGTGCCCCGTGTCGACATGCAGCACGGGGAATGGAACCCTGCCCGGCCAGAACGCCTTCGTCGCGAGGTGGAGCACCACGACGGAGTCTTTGCCGCCCGAGAAGAGGAGCACGGGGCGCTCGAACTCGGCGACGACCTCGCGGATGATGTGGATCGCCTCGGCCTCGAGGGCGTCGAGGCTCGTGAACGCACTCGCTGGTCGAGTAGGGCGCGCAGCGCCCGTATCGAGACCCGGGGCGCTGGTCTCGATACGCTCGCTGGCGCTCGCTACTCGACCGGCGGGCTCGCTGGCGCTCGCCACTCGACCGGTGGGGTTCGAGGTGTCGGTCATAGGTGCAACCCGCATTCCGTCTTGGCGAGGCCGGCCCAGCGGCCCGACCTCGGGTCCTCGCCCGCGGCGACGGGCTTCGTGCACGGCTCGCAGCCGATCGAGGGGTAGCCGTGCGACATCAGGAGGTTCACGGGCACCTGGTGCGCGCCCGCGTAGTCGAGCAGCTCGTCGAAGGTCCACGCCGCGAGCGGGTTGACCTTCACGAGTCCATTCCGCTCGTCGTACGTGACGAGCGGAGTGTCGGTGCGCGTGGGCGCCTCCTCGCGGCGCACACCCGTGAACCAGACCTCGTATCCGCCGAGGGCGCGCTGCAGGGGCTCGACCTTGCGGCGGGCGCAGCAGAGGCCGGGGTCGCGGGCGAAGAGCTCCGCGCCGAACTCGGCGTCCTGCTCGGCGACGGTCTGCTCGGGCAGCACGTCGACGATTCGCACGTCGAGCGCACGGGCGACCTCGTCGCGCGTCACGTAGGTCTCGGTGAAGTGGTAGCCCGTGTCGAGGAAGAGCACGTCGACACCGGGCAGCGCCGCGGCGACCACGTGCGGCAGCACGGCGTCGGCCATCGAGCAGGCGACGGCCGCGGCATCCGTCGTGAAGTTGGCCGCGACCCAGGCCACGACCTCGGCGGCGGATGCCTCGGGCCCGCCCTCGGGCGAGAGCAGGGCGTTGCCCGCCTCGGCGAGGGCGCGGAGCTCATCGGCGCTGCGCAGGTGTGCGGGTCGAGTGGGGCGCGGAGCGGACAGGGCGGTGGTCTCGATACGCGCCTCCGGCGCTACTCGACCGGCGGGTGCGTTGGTCTCGAGACGCTCGCTGGCGCTCGCTACTCGACCGGCGGCGGAGGCGGTGAGGGTCTCGAGACGCTCGCTGGCGCTCGCTCCTCGACCCGCAGAGGTCAGCCCGATGTTGCGAGCGCTCATCGGAGGGCCTCCTCGTCGGCGCGGTGCGCCCACTGGGCGAAGGTCTCGCCGGCCGCGGCGTCGCGGTCGTCGAGGAAGCGGGTGACCACGCGCTCGACGTAGTCGGCGATGCCGTCGGCCGTGACCTTGAGGCCGCGCACGGTACGGCCGAGGCCGGCCTCGTCGCGGTCCTGCGAGGCGAGCCCGCCACCGAGGTGCACCTGGTAGCCCGGCACCTGCCGGCCCGAGTCGTCCATGATGAGCTGGCCCTTGAGCCCGATGTCGGCGGTCTGGATCCGCGCGCACGAGTTGGGGCAGCCGTTCACGTGCAGGGCGATCGGGTGGGGCAGGTCGAACGCGTCGAGCCGCTCCTCGAGGTCGAGCACGGCGGCGGTGGCGAATGCCTTCGTCTCGACGATCGCGAGCTTGCAGAACTCGATGCCCGTGCACGCGATCGTGCCGCGCCGGATCAGGCTCGGCCGGGCCTGGAGTCCGAGCTCGTCGAGGCCGGCGATGAGCGACTCGACCCGGTCCTCGGGGATGTCGAGGATGACGACCTTCTGGTGCGGCGTGGTGCGCAGGCGGGTCGACCCGTGGGCCTCGACGAGGTCGGCGAGCCTGGTCAGGATCGGGCCGGAGACGCGCCCGACGATGGGCGTCGCGCCGATGTAGAACCGGCCGTCGCGCTGGCGGTGCACGCCCACGTGGTCGCCGGCCGTCGCGGGGGTCGGCGCGGCGGGACCGTCGGGCAGCGGAGCGGAGAGGTACTCGGTCTCCAGCACCTCGCGGAACTTCGCGGTGCCCCAGTCGGCGAGCAGGAACTTGAGCCGAGCCTTGTTGCGCAGGCGCCGGTAGCCGTAGTCGCGGAAGATCTGCGCGACCCCGTGCCACACCTCGGCGGTGCGCTCGGGTGCGACCCACACGCCGAGGCGCTCGGCGAGCCGCGGCGCCGTCGAGAGGCCGCCGCCGACCCACAGGTCGTACCCGACACCCAGCGACGGGTGCTCGACCGCGACGAACGCGACGTCGTTGATCTCGTGCACGACGTCCTGGCTCGGGTGGCCCGTGATGGCCGACTTGAACTTGCGCGGCAGGTTCGCGAGCGACTCGTCGCCGATGAACCGGCTCGTGATCTCCTCGATCTGCGGCGTGGGATCGATGAGCTCGTCGGCCGCGATGCCGGCGACCGGCGAGCCGAGCACGACGCGGGGCACGTCGCCGCACGCCTCGGTCGTGCCGAGCCCCACCGACTCGAGCCGGCGCCAGATCTCGGGCACGTCCTCGACGCGGATCCAGTGCAGCTGCACGTTCTGGCGGTCGGTGAGGTCGGCGGTGTCGCGGCCGAACTCGGTCGAGATGCCGCCGATGACCCGCAGCTGCTCGGTCGTCAGCTGCCCGCCGTCGATCCGCACGCGGAGCATGAAGTACTCGTCCTCGAGCTCGTGCGGCTCGAGCGTGGCGGTGCGACCACCGTCGATGCCGGGCTTGCGCTGCGTGTAGAGGCCCCACCAGCGGAAGCGGCCGTGCAGGTCGGTCGGATCGATCGAGGCGAAGCCGCCCGCGGCGTAGACGTTCTCGATGCGCTCGCGCACGGCGAGGCCGCCGTCCTCCTGCTTCCACTGCTCGTTGGGGTTGAGCGGGGCGGTGCCGTCGACCTTCCACTGCCCGTGCGGGCGGGCGGCGGGCCGGGCGGGGCGCTCGGCGCCGGCGGCTCGCTCGGTGCGGACCGGCCGTTCGGGCCGTTCGGCGCGCACGGGGCGCGACGTGGCCGGCGCGGCATCCGTCGTCTCGATCGTCACGGTCCCTCCTCGGTCGATCGGGTGCCCCCGTTCGGGGCAGGTCGGATCGACGGTACGGCGGTGCGGAACGATCCGACAGGGCGGCTGTCATGTCCGGTCACGCCCCGTCGCATCGCGTAACACGCCGTCGTGTTTCGACATGAAGGGTTGCGCTTCGCCGCCGCGGCGTTCCGCTGCGGTAGTGGGGGCCGAGACCGCGCGATCGGTGCGCGGAAGCGCCGATCGCGCGCCGGAACGGGCGCGGAGCGTGCCGCCGCCGGTGTCAGGCGAGGCGGTCGGATGCCGCCGCTCGCGCCGCCTCGTAGCGGTCGAGCACGATCGCCACGAGCTCGGCCGGCGCCGCGTCGTCGTGGCGCAGCACGGGCTCGGCGAGCACGTCGGGAGCGGTGGCCGCCGCGAGATCCTGGAAGTAGCCGGGCGCGAGCAGGTAGCTCGCCACCGCGAGCCGCGACGCGGGGTGCTCGGCGCGCGCTGCCGCGACCGCGTCGGGCAGCCGCGGCTCGGCCGCCGAGAGGAAGCCGAGCGACACGGGCCCGGCGGATGCCGCCGCGAGCCGCGCGGCCATGTCACGGCAGTCGACGACCGCGCGTGCGTCGCTCGATCCGGCGACGGCGAGCACCACGGGATCCGCGTCGCCCGCGCCCGCCTCCACGAGCCGTCGGCGCAGCACGGTGACGAGCCGGTCGTCGGGCCCGAGCGCCCCGGCGATCACGACCGCGCGCCCGGCGTCGGCCGCCTCCGTGGCCGCCTCGGCGAGGTCGACGTGCACGTGGTAGCCCGCCGAGAGCAGCAGCGGCACGATGACGGCGGGCTCCCCGGGCTCGAGCGTCGCGAGCGTCGCGGGCACGTCGGGCTGCTCGACGTCGACGTGGCCGAGCCGAGTCGACGGCGTGGCATCCGGGTACCGCTCGGCGACCGCTGCTGCGACGGCGTCGAACAGGCCGCGCACGGCGAGGCGACCCTCGGGCGACGAGGTGCCGTGCGACACGGCCACGAGGGCGGGCGGGCGCTGCGTCATCCGCCCATCGTCGCATCCGAAGCCGCCGTGAACCCAGCCCCGTCACGCCGTGTGACGGCAGAATGGGCGCATGGATGCCGCGCTCGCCACCCACTTCACCGTCGCACTGCCCGACTGGCTCCGCGCCGAGCTCGACTCGCTCGCCGACCGCCCGCTGGGCTCCGCCGAGGAGCGCATGGCGCTCGTGCACGAGCTCGCCGACCGCAACTGGCGGGCCGGCAACGGCGGACCCTTCGCGGCGATCGTCGTCGACGCGGCATCCGGCGCGCTCGTGTCTGCGGGCGTGAACGTCGTGCTCTCGAGCGGGCTGAGCTCGACGCACGCCGAGGTCACGGCGCTGAGCCTCGCGCAGCGACGCCTCGGTCGGTGGGACCTCGGGGCTGACGGAGCCGACCTCGAGCTGCTCGTCAACTGGCGTCCGTGCGTCATGTGCTACGGCGCCACGATGTGGTCGGGCGTGCGGCGCCTCACGATCGCGGGCGACGGGCCCGAGTGCGAGGACCTCACGGGGTTCGACGAGGGCCCGATGCATCCCGACTGGGTGGGCGAGTTCGAGCGCCGCGGCATCCGGGTCACCACGGGGCTGCTGCGCGACGAGGCGCTCGCCGTGTTCCGGGCGTACGGCGCCTCCGACGCGGTCGTCTACAACGCGCGCGGTTCGGTCGAGCCCGGCGACGCCTGAGTGGTCGGATGCCGCGTCGGCTAGCGTGGCGCCCATGACCCACGACTCCCGCATCCGCGTCGGCATCCTCGGCATCGGCTGGATGGCCGACATGATCGTCCCCGACTTCCAGCGCGTCGACGCGTTCGACCTCGTCGCCGTGGGCGGACGCGATGCCGCGCGCACCCGCGCGTTCGCCGACGACCGGGGCATCCCGCGCGCGCTGGGCGTCGACGAGCTCCTCGCCTCCGACGAGATCGACCTGCTCTACATCGCGACGACGCACGACAGCCACTTCGAGCTCGCGCGGCGGGCGATCGAGCACGGCACGGCGGTCCTGCTCGAGAAGGCCTTCACGATGAACGCCGCGGAGGCGGAGGAGCTCACCGCCCTCGCCCGCGAGCGCGGCGTCTTCCTCATGGAGGCGATGTGGATGCGCTTCAACCCCGCGATCCGGCGCGTGGCCGAGCTGCTCGCCGAGGGCGCGATCGGCGAGCCGCGCCACCTCGACGCCTCGTTCGGCTTCGCCATCACCGATCCGGCGCACCGGCTGTGGGACGCGGTCCGCGGCGGCGGCTCGGCGCTCGACCAGGGCGTCTACCCGCTGACGCTCGCCGACCTGTTCTTCGGAGAGCACGCAACCCTTGCGGCGACGGGGTCCCGGCTGGGCCCCGACGGGCGGCCGACCGCCGTCGACAGCGAGCTCGCCGTGCTGCTCGGCTATGCCGACGGCCGTCAGGCGTCGCTCGCCACCTCCCTCCGCGCGATCCTGCCGTGCGACGCGTCGATCGGCGGCACCGCCGGCCGCATCCGCGTCCTGCCGGCGTTCTGGGCGACCGAGGGCTTCGTGATCGAGCGGCCGACCGGCGGGTTCGCGCTCGATCGTGAGGAGGTCTCGATGCCCAAGGTCGGCAACGGCTACGTGCCGATGCTCGAGGCGGTCGCCGAGGCGATCGACGACGGTCGCCTCGAGCACGAGCTCTCGAGCCACGCGGCGACGCTGCGCATCATGCGGGCCGTCGACACGGTGCTCGCCCAAGTGCCCTGAGGCCGAGCCGCGCGCTACTCCACCACGAGCGCGAGCGACGTGTCGCCGCACGGCACGACGGTCGCGCCGCCGGGCAGCGTCGCGGCATCCGTCGGGGCCACCGCGCCCCCCGAGGCGCGCACGGGCGCGAGCATCTCGGCGAGGCCCTCGAGCCGCAGCAGCGCGCCGGTCGCCCGGTGCGCGTCGGTCGACGCGACGATGCGGCCCGAGGCGTTGACGACGGTGCACGGCTGCGTCGCCTCGCGCAGCACCGGGAGCAGCACCTGCTCGAGCCGCGCGACGTACATGTCGGCCCCGACGAGGCCCACCATCTCGCCGCCGACCGTGACGGGCGTGGTGACGGTCACGGTGTAGTCGTCGGTGCAGAGGTAGTCGACGTACGGGCCCGTGAGGTGCCGTGTGCCGGTGCGCTCCGGCACGCGCCACCACTCGAGCGTGGTGTAGTCGCGGAACGCCTCGGAGTCGGGGTCGCTCACGGCCTCGAGGCGACGAATGCCGCCGCCGGGCGCCGGCCGGAAGGTGTTGGCGTCGCTCAGCCACCACGCGAGGTGCCACGGGGCGTCGGCGAGGTAGCCGGGCGCGGCCACGAAGCCGGCCCCCGTGATGAGCGTGCCCGCGCGGTCGAGCTCGGCGGCGACCGTGGACGCGATCGCGGGGTCGAGGTCGGCGGCGCGGGGCTCGGGGTCGTCGGCGAGCAGTCGCTCGAGCTCCTGCTGCCAGCCGTCGATGAGGGCGAACACCGGGTCGATCACGGCGGCGACGCGCAGCGCGATCGCGTCGGCGCCCGTGGCGAGTGCCTGCGTCATGGGCTGCTCCCTTCGTGCCGGGCGATCGGCGAGTCGGACGCCGCCTCGAGCCGCACCTTCTCGTCGATGAGCCATTCCACGGCCGACCCGATGTGCGCGGTCGTCGCGACGCGGGCGGACGTGGAGTCCGCTGCACGGATCGCGTCGATCACCTCGAGCCGGCTCTCCCTGCTGCGGTCACGGTACTCCTGATCGCGCAGGCAGAGCCAGAGCAGGGCCCCGGCCTCCGCCTGCAGGCGCAGCTCCTCGTGCACGAGCCGCGGCGACTGGCTGATCGCGGCGACCTCGAGCTGGAAGCGGCCGACCGCGCGGCGGGCGCCGCCCGGGGTGGCGAGGTCGGCGCGGGCGTCGATCTCGACGAGGCTCTGCACGTCGTCGTCGCTCGCCCGGTCGGCGGCGACCTCGGCGGCCATGCCGGCGATCGCGGCGTAGTGCAGCGAGAGGTCGCGCAGCTCGATGCGGCTGAGCGCGCGCACGCGCTCCTCGAGCATGCGGGTGGAGGCATCCCGGTCGTAGGTCACGAAGCTGCCGCCGTCGCGACCGCGGCGGGTGCGCACGAGGCCCTTGTGGCGCAGGGCCACGAGCGCCTCACGGGCGGTGACGGGCGCGACGCCGAGGAACTTCGCGAGGTCGGCCTCGCTCGGCAGGCGCTCGCCGTCGCGCAGCACGCCGGCGACGATCGCGTCGGTGAGGCGCTGCTCGACGAGCTCGGCGCGTCCGGCGCCCTCGAGCGGGGAGAAGATCACGGCTCGGGCGGCGTCGGCGCGCGTCGTGGCGTTCGGCATCGTCCTCCTCCTCGAGCGTCGGGGCGGGAGCGTGGCCCCCGCACTGGGGTGGCCGCCCCCCGATTCCGTGATGCGACCGTAACACGCAGGTCTGGACTATGACATATGAATCCATATGATTTCCAGTATCGACATCGAAGGAGATCGTCCATGACCGACCAGCAGCCGGCGATCCGGCTCTCCGGGCTCACCAAGGAGTTCGGCGCCGTGACCGCCGTCGACCATGTCGACCTCGAGATCGCCGCGGGCGAGTTCTTCTCGATGCTCGGTCCGTCGGGCTCGGGCAAGACCACGGTGCTGCGCCTCATCGCGGGCTTCGAGCAGCCGACCGGCGGCACCATCGAGCTCTTCGGCGACGACGTCACGAAGCGTGCGCCCTTCGACCGCGACGTGAACACCGTCTTCCAGGACTACGCGCTGTTCCCGCACATGAGCGTGCTCGACAATGTGGCCTACGGCCTGCGCGTGCGCGGCATCGGCAAGTCCGAGCGCAACGAGCGGGCGCGCAAGGCGCTCGCCGCGGTGCGCCTCGAGCAGATGGCCGACCGCAAGCCCTCGCAGCTCTCGGGCGGCCAGCGCCAGCGCATCGCCCTCGCTCGCGCCACCGTGGTCGAGCCGAAGGTGCTCCTGCTCGACGAGCCGCTCGGCGCGCTCGACCTCAAGCTCCGCGAGCAGATGCAGGTGGAGCTGAAGGAGATCCAGCGCGACCTCGGCATCACCTTCATCTTCGTCACGCACGACCAGGAGGAGGCGCTCACCCTCAGCGACCGCGTCGCCGTGTTCAACAACGGCCGCATCGAGCAGCTCGGCACCCCCGCCGAGCTCTACGAGCGCCCCGTCTCCCGCTTCGTCGCCGACTTCGTGGGAACCTCGAACCTCTTCGACGACGACCGGTCCCGCGCGATCCTCGGCCGCGGCGGGCAGCACTCCGTGCGCCCCGAGAAGATGACCGTCGGCGCCGGCGCCGGCGAGGCGGGCGAGGGCGTGATCAACGCCGCGGGCACCGTCGTCGAGACGATCTACCTCGGCAGCGGCATCCGCATCGTCGTCGACCTCGACGCCGGCCTGCGCGTGAGCGTGCTCGAGCAGAACGACCGCAACCGCAGGCACGACGAGGACCGCGGCGACCGCGTCGTCGTGAGCTGGCACGACGGCGACGTCGTCGCCCTCGGCGGGGCGGATGCCGCGGCGCCGGCGCCGGCCTAGCGCTCGAAGCCGAGGTCTCGATACGGCCTTCGGCCTACTCGACCAGCAGCTCCCCGAAACGCACCACCCCAACGCACCACCCACAGAGAAACCAGGAGAGAACCATGAAGCGCATTCCGCGCACGGCGCGCCGCGGCGTGACCGTCGGGCTCGCGATCACCTCGGTCGCGCTGCTCACCGCCTGCGGCACGGCCCAGGGCGGCGGCGGCTCGGCCGCCTCCGAGGCTCCCACCGAGCTCGGCGACATGGAGGGCCAGGTCTCGATCCTCGCGTGGCCGGGCTACGTCGAGGACGGCTCGAACGACCCCGCGGTCGACTGGGTCACCCCGTTCACCGACGACACGGGCTGCAAGGTCACGGTCAAGACCTTCGGCACCTCCGACGAGGCGCTCAACCTCATGAAGACGGGCGACTACGACGTCGTGTCGGCTTCGGGCGACGCGTCGCTGCGCCTCGTCGCCGCGGGCGACGTCGCGCCGGTCAACACCGACCTCATCCCGAACTACGAGAACATCTACCCCTTCCTCAAGGACCAGTCGTGGAACTCGGTCGACGGCGTGCCCTACGGCGTGCCGCACGGCTACGGCGCCAACCTCCTCATGTACAACACGGAGGTCTTCCCGACCGCCCCCACCTCGTGGGACGTCGTCTTCGACAAGTCGGGTGACTACGCCGGCAAGGTCACGGCCTACGACTCCCCGATCTACATCGCGGATGCCGCGGTGTACCTCATGGCCCACAACCCCGAGCTCGGCATCGAGAACCCCTACGCGCTCGACGAGGAGCAGCTCGCGGCGGCCGTCGACCTGCTGAAGCAGCAGCGTGCGAACATCGGCGAGTACTGGTCGGACTACCTCAAGGAGATCCAGGCCTTCACGACCGGCGACACGGTCGTCGGCACGAGCTGGCAGGTCATCCAGAACGTGCTCGCGTCGGAGGGCGCGACCACCGACGTCGTGCTCCCCGAAGAGGGCGCGACCGGATGGTCGGACACCTGGATGATCGCGTCGGAGGCGAAGAACCCGAACTGCGCGTACGCGTGGCTCGACTACATCGCGAGCCCCGAGGCCAACGCGGCGGCGACGTCGTACTTCGGCGAGGCGCCCTCGAGCGACCAGGCCTGCGAGTTCCGCGACGACTGCGAGGCGTACCACGCCGGTGACGCCGACTACGCGTCGCAGATCTGGTACTGGTCGACCCCGATCGAGGAGTGCCTCGACGGTCGCACCGACGTGAAGTGCACCGACTACGCCGCCTGGACCGCGGCCTGGCAGGAGATCAAGGGCTGACGCCCTGACCGGTGCGGGTCGAGGAGCCGGCTCCTCGACCCGCACACGCCCGCACACCCCACCGACAGGAAGCAGCATGACGATGAACGCGACGGCACCGGCATCCGCCCGGAACGCGGCATCCGCACTGGAACCCGGCACGCCCGGGGCCTCGCCGCGCGCCGGCGTCCCGCGCCCGAAGCGCACCCCGGCCCGACGGGCCTCGGTGTTCCTCAGCACGCACCCGCGCACCCGGCTCGCGCTGCTGCTCGCCGCACCGCTGTTCTGGCTCGGCATCGTCTACATCGTCGCGCTCGTGCTCCTGCTCGTCACCGCGTTCTGGTCGGTCGACAGCTTCACGGGCGAGATCACGCAGGAGTGGACGCTCGACAACATCGTCACGGTGCTCACCGGGTCGCTGTACCAGACGGTGACGCTGCGCACCGTGGGCGTCGCGCTGCTCGTGACCATCATCGACGTGGCCTTCGCCCTGCCGATCGCCTTCTTCATGGCGAAGGTGGCGTCGCGGCGGATGCAGCGGATCCTCCTCATCGCGGTGCTGACCCCGCTCTGGGCGAGCTACCTCGTGAAGGCGTACGCGTGGCGGTCGGTGCTCTCGCAGGACGGCATCTGGGAATGGCTCGTCGCCCCGTTCGGCGGGTCGACGCCCGGCTACGGCCTCCCCGCCACCATCATCACGCTCGCGTACCTGTGGCTGCCGTACGTGATCCTGCCCATCTACGCCGGACTCGAGCGGGTGCCCGACTCGCTGCTCGAGGCATCCGCGGACCTCGGCGGAAAGACCTGGCCGACGCTGCGGCACGTGGTGCTGCCGCTCACCATGCCCGCGATCATCGCCGGCACGATCTTCAGCTTCTCGCTCTCGCTCGGCGACTACATCACGGTGAACATCGTGGGCGGCGCGAACCAGATGCTCGGAAACCTCGTCTACACGAACGTGGGCGCGGCGAACAACCTGCCGCTCGCCGCGGCGATCGCGCTCATCCCGATCGCGATCATCTTCGGCTACCTCTTCCTCGTGCGCCGCACCGGCGCCCTCGACAACCTCTAAGGGGCTCCGGATGCGTCTCTCCCGCCTGTCGCGCACGACCCTCGGCGTCGTGACCGCCCTGATCCTCGTGATCGTCTACGTGCCCTTGTTCGTGGTGCTCGTGAACTCGTTCTCGACGTCGACCTCGCTCACCTGGCCGCCTCCCGGCTTCACCCTCGAGTGGTGGCAGAAGGCGTTCCAGAGCGCCGGCGCCATGGAGGCGGTGCTCACGAGCGTGCAGATCGCGATCATCGCGACCCTCGTCTCACTCGCCCTCGGCACGCTCATCTCGCTCGCGCTGCAGCGGTTCGACTTCTTCGGCCGCGACGCGATCAGCCTGCTCGTCATCCTGCCGATCGCGCTGCCGGGCATCATCACCGGTATCGCGCTCAACAACTTCTTCCGCACGATCATGGGCGTGCCGCTCTCGATCTGGACGGTCGTGATCGCGCACGCCACCTTCTGCATCGTCACGGTGTTCAACAACGTCATCGCGCGCCTGCGACGCATGGGCACGAGCCTCGAGGAGGCGTCGGCCGACCTCGGCGCCGGCGTCTGGACGACCTTCCGCCTCGTCACCTTCCCGCAGCTGCGCTCGGCGCTCCTCGCGGGCGGACTGCTCGCGTTCGCGTTGTCGTTCGACGAGATCATCGTGACGACGTTCACGGCGGGCTCGGGCGTCACGACACTGCCGATCTTCATCCTCAACAACATGTTCCGCCCGAACCAGGCGCCCATCGTGTCGGTGATCGCCGTGGTGCTCGTGCTCGTGTCGATCATCCCGATCTACCTCGCGCAGCGCCTCTCGAGCGACACCGAGCAGAAGGCGCCCTGATCCGTCAGGAGGAGCTCGTGAGGATGACGAGGCGCTGGGTCGCGCGGGTCATCGCGACGTAGCGGTCGACGGCCCCCTCGATCCCCGTGCCGAACGACTCCGGGTCGACGAGGACCACGAGGTCGAACTCGAGCCCCTTCGACAGCTGCGGAGTCAGCCATCGGACGCGCGGCGTCGCGCGCTGCGCGCCCGCCTCGGCGTCCTCCGGCGCGATGACGCAGGCGATGCCCTCGGCGTTCGCCGCGAGCCACGTGTCGAGGATCGAGTCGAGGTCCGACGCTGCCCCGTGCCCGACGGGGACCCCGGTGCTGCGGATCGAGGTCGGCACGTTCGCGTCGGGGATCGCCGCGCGGATGACCGGCTCGGCCTCGGCCATCACCTCCTCCGGTGTCCGGTAGTTGATGGTCAGCGAGGCGACGTCGACCCGGTCGAGTCCGATCCGTGCGAGCCGTTCCTGCCACGAGTCGGTGAAGCCGTGCCGGGCCTGCGCGCGGTCGCCGACGATGGTGAAGCTCCGCGACGGGCAACGGAGCAGCAGCATCTGCCACTCGGCATCCGTCAGCTCCTGGGCCTCGTCGACGACGAGGTGTGCGAAGGGGCCCGCGAGCTCGTCGGGGTCGGCGCTCGGCAGTGCGGCCTCGTCGACCAGGGTGTTCTGGACGTCCTGGCCGCGCAGCATCGACATGACCGCCATCTCCGAGTCGTCGGCGGCGATCAGGTGCTCCATGACCCGCTCCCGCTCCTCGCGCTCGGCGGCGAGTGCGGCCTCCCGGAGCCGCCGACGGCGCGGCGCCTCGGGGTCGCCGATGCGCTGCCGTGCCGCATCGAGGAGCGGCAGGTCTGTGACCGTCCATCGCCGCGCGTCGGCGCGCTGCAGCATCCGCACCTCGTCGGCGGTGAGCCAGGGTGCGCACTGTCGCAGGTAGGCCGGGACCGACCACAGGTCGGCCACGACCCCGGCCGTGTCGAGCAGCGGCCAGGCCCGGCTGAAGGCGCGACGGAGGCCGCCGTGCTGCTGCAGCGCCGTGCGGAACTCCTCGTCGGACGCATCGCCGTCGTTCTTGTCGGCGAGGATCGTCAGCAGCCCCTCCCAGACCTGGTCGCGTGCCTCGTTGTGCGGGGTGCCGGGTTCGGGGGCGTCGAACGCCTCGGCCCAGTCGTCGGCGTCGAGCCGCACATCCGACCAGTGGGTCTCGACCTGCATCGGCCGGGTCGGCGGTTGCTCGTGGTAGCGGACGGCAGCCTCGATCGACCGCACCAGCTCGGCCGAGGACTTGAGGCGCGCCACCGCGGGGTCGGCCTCGATGGCGGCTGCGGCGCCCTCGGGCACGAGGTCTCGGAGGGTGCAGGTCTGCACGCCCTCCTCGCCGAGGCTGGGGAGCACGTCGGCGACGTAGTCGAGGTAGGGCTGGTGCGGGCCGACGAACAGCACGCCGCCGCGGCGGTGGCCGAGGCGCGGGTCGGAGTAGAGCAGGTAGGCGGTGCGGTGCAGGGCCACGACGGTCTTGCCCGTGCCCGGACCGCCGTCGACGACGAGCGCCCCGCGCGAACCGGCGCGGATGATGGCGTCCTGGTCGGCCTGGATGGTGCCGAGCACGTCGCGCATGCGGGGCGAGCGGCTGGTGCCCAGGCTCGCGATGAAGGCGGAGTCGTCGTCGAGCGCCGCCGCGTGCCCGTCGAGCCCGTCCGTGGTGAACACCTCGTCCCAGTAGTCGCCGATCCGACCGCGGGTCCAGCGATACCGGCGGCGGCTCACGAGCCCCATCGGATTCGCGTGGGTCGCGCCGAAGAACGGCTCGGCTGCGGGCGATCGCCAGTCCAGCAGCAGTCGACGCCCGGCGCTGTCGGTGAGGCCGAGGCGGCCGATGTAGACGGGCTCCGCGTCATCCGCCGCGACCATGTGCCCGAGGCAGAGGTCGAGTCCGTAGCGGCGCAGGGTGCGCAGGCGGGCGGAGAGCCGGTGGATCTCGAGGTCGCGGTCGAGCGCCTGCTGGCCGCTGCCGCCGCGCTCCATGCGCACGACATCGAGGCGGCTGGACAGGTCGGCGATCGCGTCGGCGAGGCTGCGGGCGATGGCGTCGAAGTGCCGCTCATCGCGGGCGATCAGCGCCGGGTCGGCTTTGGCGGCGAGGCGGTCGGGCAGGTCGAAGGCGCTGGGGGTCAGGGCTGCTCCTCTTCAGGGATCCGGTCGGCCGCCCATTCTGCGCCACGACCGGGGCCTTGCGGCAAGTCCCCCTCCCCCGGTTATCCTGAAAGTGGAGAGCACCGCCGGTGCTCTCCACTCGTGTCTCATCGCCCGAGCCGCCGAGCCGCCGAGCCGCCGAGCCGCCGAGCGGGCCGAGCCGCCGAGCGGCCGAGCGGGCGGCGCGGCGGCTACCAGGGCGACGGGCGGTCGTCGTCGCGCGTGCCGTCGTCGGGCAGGTGCGGCAGCTCGGCGCCACCCGCGCGGATGCACAGCCACCGCAGCTGCTCGGGGCTGTCGGGCGTGCAGCGCCAGGTGCGCCACACGCCCTGGCCGACGCGCACCACGGTGCCGGGGCCCACCTCGACCACGTCGTCGTCGAGGCCCATCTGCCCGCGCCCGGCGAGGAACACGTACAGCTCCTCGATGCGGGAGTGCGTGTGCCAGTAGCCCGCCTCCTCGCCCGGCTCGTACGCGTTCGCGGTCATGCCGATGTACTGCATGGTGAGGTCGTGGTCGACGATCCGTCGGCCGTCTCGCGAGCTCTCCGGTCGGAAGCCGCCGTAGTGCTCCCGCCACTCGTCGAGGCCGCCCATCTCCAACACGTCGTAGTCGCTCACGACGTCACTGTAGCGGGCGGGCCGGAGGCGGTCCCCCCTCACGCCCCCACGAGATCGCGGCGCTCGAAGGCGAGGATTCCGGCGATCGCCAGCACCAGTCCGATGCCCGTCATCACGAGCGCCGCGGGCACGCCGACCGGATCGACCGGCACCTGCTCGAGGTGGTGGAACGGCGAGAGGTTCAGCACCCACTCGGGCCACTCGAGCACCGGTCCGACGAGTTCGACGACGTAGGCGACGACCGCGGCACCGGCGGCGACCGGCACGGTCAGCCGCGGGAGCAGCCCGAACACGAACACGGCCAGCCCCGCGAAGACGGCGATCGCGGGCAGCGCGTTGGCCGAGGCGGCGAACGCGTCGGCGGCCGTCACCGGCCCGTCGGTCGCGAGCACCCCGATCCACACGGCCGTGGCCGCGAAGGCCGAGAGGGCCACGACGGATGCGGCGAGCGTCACGACGTGCGCGCCGAGCCACCGCCACCGTCGCATCGGCCGGGTGAGCAGGAACTCCGCACGGGTCGACGCCTCCTCGGCGCGGGTCGCGCCCATGCGGAAGGCCGCGTAGACCGCGATGACCAGCCCGAGGATGACGGACTGCATCGCGACGAAGCCGAGCACGACGTCCTCCGCGGACATGCCGAAGAGCGCGAGGATCTCGAGGAATCCCTCGTCGGACTCGAGGAACTCGTCGACGGCGGGCAGCAGCATCCCGATGACCAGGCCGGCGGCGGCGAGGCCGGCCGCCCACGCCAGCAGCACGCCGAGGTTCATGCGCCACGCGAAGCCGATCGGCCCGCCGAGCCCCCACCACCGCGACGTTCCCGACGACCGCGAGCGCACGAGGGCGCCGCCGGCGTCGCGGATGCCGCGGAGCACCACCGCTGCGGCGGCGAGCACCACGATCGCGGCTGCCGGCACGAGCAGCACCGCCCAGCGGTTCCCGCCGAAGGCCTCGACCCGGTCGGTCCAGCCCACGGGGGTGAGCCACGAGAGCCACTCGCGTCGTTCGGCGCTGTTCGCGGCCATGCGCAGCAGGATCCACGCCGCGAGGACCACGCCCGACACGGCCAGCGCGACGCGTCGGGTGCCGAACACCTGGGCGACGAGTGCCGACAGCGCCACGAGCGTGCCCCCGTACGCGAACATCGCGAGTCCGACGAGGAGCGAACCCTCGGGCTCGGCGCCGATGAGCGCGAGCGCGACACCGACGGCGCCGCCGATCACGGCGCAGGCCGCGAGCAGCACGGCCAGCTGCAGCACGAGCACCGACCGGGCGCCGACCGGTGCGGCGTGCACGAGGTCGGCCCTGCCGGTGTCCTCGTCGCCGCGCAGCACGCGCGTCGTGGCGGTGAGCGCCCACGCGGCGAGGATCAGCGTGAGGGAGAGCCCCGCGTCCCACACCGCGAATCCGCCGACGGTGTCGACCGCGGTGGCCGGGCCGGAGATGATTCGGATCCCCGGATCCTCGCCCCACATCAGGAGCGCGCGCCGCGACGCCTCATCGGGGTAGGCGGTCTCGAACGAGAGGCCCTCCAGCGCGATGAGCCCGCCGAGGGCGAGCGCGATGGCCACGGCGCCGCGGGCGATGAGCCGCGCGGTGAGTCCCGCGACCGACCGCAACGGTCGCGGCGCACGCCCGGAGCGCACGTGGCGGTGCGTCGCGGGCTGCGTCGCGTGCGCGGTGGCCATGCGGCATCCCTTCCGGTCGGCCCCCGGGCGCGGCGACGCGCCGCGAGGGGTGGTCAGTAGTAGGTGAGGAAGATCTCCTCGAGCGACGGCTCGACGGTGTGCAACCGAACCACGTGGTGCTCCGCGAGCCGCCGCACGAGTGCGTCGGGTTCGCCTGCGAGGATGATGCGGATGCCGCCCGGCACGCCGGCCATCGGCCCGACCGCCGTCACGCCCGGCACGCCGTCGAGCACCGGCGGCGCTCCGTCGAACACCGCCTCGACGATGGTCGTGCTGATCCGGCGCAGTTCGTCGAGGGCGGCGACCTCCACGAGTCGCCCCGCCCGGAGGATGCCGACCCGGTCGCACAGGTCCTGCACCTCGTCGAGGATGTGCGACGACAGGAAGATCGTCTGGCCGCGAGCGGCCGCATCCCGTGCCACGATCTGGAACTGCTCCTCCATCAGGGGATCCAGGCCCGCGGTCGGCTCGTCGAGCAGCAGCACGTCGGGCCGGCCCATGAGCGCCGCGACGAGCGCGAGCTTCTGCCGGTTGCCCTTCGACAGGGAGCGGACCCGCGCCGAGGGGTCGAAGTGGAACCGCTCGACGAGCTCGGCCCGGAAGTCCGTATCGACCCAGCCGGTCGCGTTGCCCAGCAGTCGCAGCACCTCGTGCCCGGTCAGCTGCGGCCAGAGCGCCACCTCCCCGGGCACGTAGCCGAGGTGACGGTGTGCCTCGGCGACATCGGAGGCGGGGATGCCGAGGACCGTCGCGGTGCCCCGCGTGGGCCGGATGAGCCCCAGCAGCAGGCGGATCGTCGTCGTCTTGCCCGACCCGTTCGGTCCGAGGAATCCGAAGATCTCGCCGCGCGTCACCTCGAGGTCGAGCGCTTCGAGCGCCGCGACCTTGCCGTAGTGCTTGGTCAGGTCGGATGTCGCGATCGCCGCGTCGCCCATCCCGGCTCCCTTCGGCGCGGTGCGCGCCCGAGGGCAGTCTCGCCGACGGCGGGACACGCGTCGGGGGCGAAGGTCCCGGCGCGCCCCTACCCCTGTTCCTCCCGCGCGCGCACGACGACCGTGCGCGGCTCGTGCCCGTCGGCGCGCACCGTGACCGTGATCTCGCCGGCGCCGGTCGGGCGGACGACCGCCTGCGCGCGTCCGTCGAAGGTGCGGGTGCGGCTCGCGAGGTACGACTCGGTCGTGTCGGGTCGGGCGCTGCCGAGCCCGAGCAGTTGGCCGGGCCCCTCGACGGCGACCTCGACGTCGAGATCGCGGTCGGGCCACACGATGCCCTCGTCGTCGGTCAGCGAGACCGTCACGTACGCGAGGTCGTCGAGCGAGGCGCGGATGTCGTTGCGCTCCGCCTCGGCGCGCAGCACGACCCCGCCCGTGGCCGAGCGCAGCGTGTCGCGGCCGGTCTCCACTCCGCCGCTGTACGCGACCGCGACGAGCTCGCCCGGCTCGAAGCCGACCTCGAACTCGGCGCGGTAGCGGTGCTGCGGCCCGGCGGGGGCGCGACCGACCGAAGCGCCGTTCAGCAGCAGCTCGACCTCGCCGGCGTCGCTGTACACCTCGACGACCACGGGCGTGCCGGATCCGGCCGACGCCGACCACGACCACGAGGCGACCGTGTCGGACCACGACCACGGCCCGCCCGCCGGCACGAGCCCATCCGTGCGAGGCCGGCGCACGGCGAGGTACGGGATGCTGCGCAGTCCGTACACGATCTCTCGGTAGTACGAGGCGGGCCGGCGGAAGCCCGTGATGTCGAGGTCGCCGCACCACGCGAGCTGCCAGGGGAACGGCCCGGAGGTGCCCCCGAAGCCGCCGCCCGGTTCGACGTGGTCGACGCGGCCGATGCCGGCCTCGCCGAGGTAGTCCCAGCCCGTCCACGTGAAGTCGCCGATGACGTGGTCGTTGGCGATGACGAGCGGCCAGCCCACGTCGATCCGGGTCGCGAACGTCTCGGTGCCGATGATGACGCGGTTCGGGAAGGCGGTGGCGTCGGGGCCGTAGCGGCCGTCGCCGTAGTTGAAGCCCGCGGCATCCACGGCGGCGAAGCTCTCCTCCGTGCGCCGGGTGACGAGGCCGGAGGAGACCAGTTCGGTCATCATCGTGCCCATGTCGGCCATCGCATCGTTGATGTCGCCCATGGGTGGGAGTTCCTTGATGACCGAGACGAGCCCGTTGATGCTGTTCGTCGTGAAGCGGGTCGGATCGAGCGCCCGCACCTTCTCGGCGAGCAGCCGCCCGAGGCGGGAGCCGTGCGGCCGGCCCGTCTCGGGGATCTCGTTGCCGATCGAGTAGAACACGACCGAGGGGTGGTTGAAGTCCTTCGCGACCATCGATTCGAGGTCGCGCTCCCACCACTCGGGGAAGGCGAGCGAGGCGTCGAACGGCGACTTCGACTCGGCCCACATGTCGAACGACTCGTCCATGACCACCATGCCGACGCGGTCGCAGGCGTCGAGCAGCTCGGGGCTGAGCGGGTTGTGCGCGCTGCGGATCGCGTTGAATCCCGCCGCCTTGAGCAGCTCGATGCGCCGCTGCTCGGCTCGGGCGATCGACCTCGCACCGATCACGCCGTTGTCGTGATGGATGCACGCGCCGCGCAGCTTCACCGAGCGGCCGTTGATGCGCAGGCCGTGCCGCGGGTCGAGCTGCAGGGTGCGGATGCCGAAGCGCACCGAGTCCGCATCCGTGACCTCCGCCCCGTCGTGGCCGCCCGTCACGGTCACGCGCGCACGGTGCAGGACGGGGCTGTCGAGGTCCCAGCGCTCGGGGGAGTCGAGCCACAGCCGCTGGCGCACGGTGCCCGATTCGCCGGCGAGGAGCGTGATCGGCGAGCGACCCCGTGCGATCACGGTGCCGTCGGGCGCGTCGATCTCGACGCCGACGACGACCGTGGCGGTGCGCAAGCCGTCGTTCGCGACCGTCGCGTCGACCTGGGCGAGCGCACCGGCGTCGTCGATGCCGGGCGTCGAGACGCGGACGCCATCGAGCGCGAGGTGCACGAGCGGTCCGGTCGCGAGCGCGACGTTGCGATGGATGCCCAGGCCCGAGTACCAGCGCGAGTCGCGGTGCGCCCGAGCCTCGACGCGGATGACGTCGGGCTCGCCGTCGTGGCGCAGGAACGGGTCGAGCCGCACGGCGAACCGCGAGTAGCCCGACGGTCGCTGCGCCGCGAAGTGATCGTTCACGAACACCATCGCGTCGCGGTAGACGCCGTCGAACACGAGGGCGTGCACGCGGTCCGCCGCGTCGGCCCCGAGCTCGAGGGTGCGCGAGTACTCGACGGCACCGCCGGGGAAGTAGGCCCCGTGCGCTCCCGAGGGCGCCTCCGCCGAGCGCTCGAAGGCGAGCATCGCGTCATGCGGCAGCGACACGACCGCGTCGGGCACCGGCTCGCCGCCGATGCCGTCGAAGAGGCCTCGCTTGGGCGAGACGGACCAGTCGTGGTTGAGGGGAGTCGTTCGCATCGTGCGCCTTCGCATTCGGCTTCGTCAATCTCCAATGAGCATTGGAGATTTGCTGGGCCGACTGTACCCCGAGTCGCCCGAAGCGGCAACTCGCGCGGTGGCTCAGAGCTCCGTGACGGTCGTGATGAGTCGCAGGTGCCGGCGCAGGGTCTCGGTGACGCTCACCGAGTCCGGGTCGATGAGCCAGTGGATCTGCGCGCCGTCCCACAGTGCGAACGTCGAGGTCGCCGCGAAGTCGGCATCGACCCCCGGGGCCAGCAGGCCGTGCTGCTGCATCCGCTCGAACCCGGTGCGGAAGTCGCGCCGCGTGCGAGCCGTGCGCTCGCGGAAGTACTCGCCGCCGGGGTGGTCGACCGTGGTCGACTCGGCCGAGAGCACCGCGTACAGCGAGATCAGCCCGGGCCGGCGGTCGTTGCGCTCGGCGAGCTCGATGAGGCCGCGCGGGATCAGGGCGGGGTCGAGCTCCTCGATGTCGGGGATCGACTGGGTGTCCTGGGCGATCTTGTCGTCGAGCACCGCGCGCAGCAGCGCCTCCTTCGACCCGAAGTGGTGCAGGATCGTCGAGGGATCGATGCCGATGCGCTCGCCGATGTCCTTCAGGGACCCCGCGCGGAACCCCGACGCCGAGAACACCTCGAGCGCGGCCGCGATGATCTCGCGCCGGCGGGCGCCGGTCTTGCGATACGGCCCCCGCTTGCGGCGCTCGGTCTCGTCGGCCTCGGTCACGGGTCCTCCTCGGCTGGGCGTGCTCGGTGATCCGACACTAGCCCCGCGACGGCGAACGGATGCCGCGGCCCGAAGCCGGCGGCATCCGCTCGCCGGGTTCGCCCGAGCCGGTCACACGGTGGGGCGGGGGTGTTCGCCGCGTCGGCGCTCGCGTCCGTGGTGGAACTCGTGCCCGCGGCAGGGGTGCTCGCCGCCGTGGTGGCGCTCGTGGCCGTGGTCGTGCGGGTGCTCGCCGCCGTGGTGGTGCGGGTGCTCCCCGTGGTGGCGCGGCCGGCGGCCGTGGGGGCGACGGATGCCGCGGCGCGGGCCGTGCGGCATCCGCTCGTCCTCGCTCCACCCGAGCGTGCGCGCGATGGCCTCGAGCGATGCCAGCGTGGTGGCGAACTCCTCTGGGCCCACGGCCCCGGCGACCCTCGCGCGGAGCGCGGAGACGCGCTCGACCAGGGCGTCGCGGGCGGCGACGCCCGACTCGGTCAGCCGCCAGGCACCGGGCTCGCCTTCGACCCAGCCGCGCTCGACGAGCGGTTCGACCTTCTCGGGGCGGGAGGCCAGGCGCTCGGCCAGGCGCGCATCGGCGACGGCGCCGCCGATGAGGTTGAGCCGGCGCCAGTCGCGCCGGGTGAGGCCCTCGGCCTCGAAGAGCGCGCGCATCTCGTCGTCGAGGCGGCGGTCGATGACGCGCAGCCAATAGCCGAGGGGGCGGGGGCTCGTGGGGATGGTCCCGGCGTCGCCGGGGCCGTCGGTGGAGGTGTCGTGGTCGGTGTCGTTCGTCATGGTGGTGTCCTTCGTGTCGCTGATCTCGGGCGTATCGGCGGCGTCGGGGACGTCGCCGAGGTGGTCGTGGTCGTTCGTTCCGGGGGTGGTCATGGTGGCCGTTCCCTTCCTGGCGCGCTGCGCGCCGCAGGGCACCGCCGGCTGTGCGCGGGCGGCGCGGGTGGTTGCGGATGCGGCGGCGGCCTGCGCGGTCGTTCCCGGTGCGTGTCCGGATGCCGTGGCTCGGGGCCGTGCATCGCCTCCGACTATTGCATGCTCAATGACATGTATATGTAGAATGACATGTATGAACCCGTCCCGTCAAGTCCCGTCCGGCGAACCCGTGGATCCGGACCCGATCGGCGCGATCGAGGCGGCGCTCGTGACCATGCGCCGCGACCAGGGCCGGCGCCGGCTGCAGCGTCGCGCGGAACGCGAGGGGACGGGACGGTGGGGCGACGGCCCCGAGGCGCCCGACTTCGGCCGCCGGGGCGGCGGACCCGGGCCGTGGGGCGGCGGCCGCCACCACCGCGGCGGCCCGCACGGCGACGGTCACGGCCACGACCACGACGCTCACGCTCACGACCACGACGGCCACGACCACGGGCCGGGGCACGGGCCGCACGCGATGGCGCACGCGGCGCGCTTCCGCCTGCTGGACGCACTCGAGGCATCCGACCGTCCGCTCTCGGTGAGCGAGCTCGCCGACGAGATCGGCGTCGACCAGCCGCGGGCGAGCCGCCTCGTGCAGGCCGCCGTGCACGCGGGGCACGTGCGTCGCGAGGCCGACCCCGCCGACGCGCGCCGGAGCGCGCTCGTGCTCACGTCGGCCGGTCGCGACGTGCTCGCGTCCGCCCGTACCACCCGGCGCGGGGCGGTGGAAACCGCACTGACCGGTTTCAGCGCGGAGGAGACGGCCGAGTTCGCCCGGCTGCTCTCGCGTTTCGTGGCGGCCTGGCCGCGCGACTGAGCCGCGGCATCCGCTCGTCACCGACGCCGTGAGCGCGCGCCGTCAGCGACGCCGCGCGCCCGCTCGGCTCGGCTAGAAGCTCGTGACGAGGTCGCCGAGCACGTCGCCCACCTTGGTCGGGTCGGTCGCGTCGTAGAAGTGGGCGCCGGTGGCGCTCGAGATCGACTGGAGCGTCTTCACGTCGGCGTCCGCGCCGTAGGCGAGCGTGAAGATGAGCACCGGCGTGGTGTCGTGCAGCTCGTGCAGGTTCTCGACCATCTGGTCGGCCGTGATCGGTTCGCCCAGCGTCTCGTTCTTGCCGTCGCTCAAGAGCACGATCGCGTTGATGTGATCGGGGTCCCAGTCGGCGGCCTGCTGCTTCGCGAACGTGTCCACCGCCGCGTAGAGCGGGGTGAACTCGATGGGCTTGAGGGCACCGAGTGCGCTCAGGAACTTCGTGCGACCCGTGTCGATGTCGGCCACGGGGGCCACGAGCCCGGGAGTGATCGGGCCGTCGTCGACGGACGAGAACGCGGCGAGGCCCACGTTGTCACCGGCGGTGAAGTAGTCGAGTGCCTTCGTGATCGCGTCCTTGGCCGCCGCGAGCTTCGATCCGCCGGTCGCGATGGGCTCGTCCATCGAGCCGGAGACGTCGACGAGGAAGAGCACCTGGGCGCGCTTGCGCACCTCGGGGAAGGCCGCGTTCGTCGCCACGATCACGCTGGAGTCGGGGAAGGGCAGGGCGCCCGACTCGCCGGAGGCGAGCTGGCCGACCTCGGCGACCATCGGGTCGAACTCGCCGTTGAGGTCGCGGTACCCACCGGTGCGCACGATCTGCTGGCCCTGTGCGGTCGCCGCGTACCGCAGGAAGTCCGCTCCGGCCGCGGCCTCGGTGTCGTCGACCCACGATCCCGTCAGCACGACGGCCGGGTTGTCGGCGACGTAATAGCCGTCCTTCGGGTAGATCGGGACGAGCTTCTCCTTCGGAGGATCGCTCTCGATGCGGGTGATGCCGTCGCGGCTCGTGATGCCGCGGTTGTAGTCCCATACGGACTTCTCGTCGACGATGACGGCCGAGAGGAAGTCGGCGACGGAGCCCTTCTCCTCGGACTGGCGCGCATGCCAGAGGAAGTGCTCGGGTGTGGCCATGTAGTGGCTCGTCGCGAGCTCGTGCTGCTTGACCTCCTCGGTCACGTCGGGGTCCTCGATGTCCTTCGCCGTGAGCTCGCTCAGCGACCCCGCAGCGGAGCCGTACGACGCGAGCATGGCCGCCTCGCCGGAGCTGGCGATCAGGGGGCTCGTCTTGCCGAGCTTGAAGGCACCCCATTCCGGGTGGCCGAGCTCGCTCCACGCGTCCTCGTTGCCGGCCGCGGCGAACACATCGTCCCACGTCGGGCGCTCATCGTCCCAGCCGATCGCCGCCGCGAGGCTCTGGGGCATGGCGAGCACGATGTCGGATGACGCGATGCTCGTGCCCTCCTCGGGCACGTTGGCGCCGCCTCCGCCATCGCGTGCCATCGCGAGCCATGAGCTCGAGTCGGGGATCCAGACGGTGGGGCGCGCGTCCTCGGCCGCGTCGGTGAAGCCGGTGGCCGCGTCCTCGGCGGCGAGGCCCGACTTGTCCTCCTTGGCGACGACGGTGACGCACGTGCCGTCGACGTCGCGCGGCGCGGCGTTGTAGCCCTCGACGAGGGCGGCCACCATCTCGGAGTTCTCCAGCGACGAGAGCACCGTCACCGTCGTGCACGGCGCCGCGCCCGCGGTGGCCGCAGGTTCGTCCTCGGGGAACACGATCGGCTCCGGCGTGGCCTCGGGGCTCGCCTGTGCCGAGGTGCCGCCGCCCTGTCCGTTGACGACGACGGCGGCGACCGCTGCACCGCCGACGAGGACCAGGACGACCGCGCTGACGACGACCGCCCACGTGATGCGCCGCCGTCGCTGCCGCTCCTCGCGGATGCGTCGCCGGTCGCTGCGCGATGCCGGACCGCCGGCGCTCACCGACGGACTCCCGTCTCGCGGGCAGGGTCGACCGCGCGACGGTCGACGGACCGCGGGGGTCGCGTCACGAGTGCGTCGGGCATGGATTCGTCCTCAGGGCCGGGAGCAGGGTCGAAACCGAGCCTATCTCGCGGATCTGAACGAACCCAAGGAACCGGTCGGGCGGCCACCGGGGCGGGAGCAGCTCACGACGTGGAGTTCAGCATCCCGATGACGACGGCGGTCCACCAGGCGAGCTGGGAGATCGTGGCGCTGGCGATGAACCGCACGCGTGCCGGACGTGGAAGGGCGCTGAAGCGCATCTTGCGGGGGAACCGCGCGAGCGTCGTCGTCCACCGCGTGAGGGCGACGCCGTTCAGCGAGAGCACGAGCACGGCGCCCAGCTTCACGAGCGTCGCAGGCGAGTCGAGGTGCGGCTGCAGGAATGCGCCGCTTGCGAGCAGGCCGATCAATCCCGCCCAGATCGGCACCTTCAGCGTGAGGTCCACCTGCCGCAGGTCCCGCACGGACCGCCACTCGGTGACCCACAGGAGTCCGTACCACTCCACCATCAGCACGGCGCCGAGCCCGACGATGAGCGATGCGAGGTGCACGAACACCGCGATGGTGTGCAGCCAGGGCGGCGGCGCGAGCAGCGTGCTCAGCCCGATCGACGCGGCCCAGCCGGCCGTGACGAGGACGTAGGCGACCGCGCGCCGGCGCTTTCGCTTGCGCTGCCTCGCCTTGGGGGTCATCGTCACGGGGGTGAGCGCCGGCCTCTCACTCGTGGCGTGGGGGACACGCCGGCTCATGGCGTGCGGGGGGACACGCCGGGATCTCGCCGGGTTCACATTACCGAACGGGATGCCCGTCGCCGCACCGGTTCAGCCCGGGGTGCCTGCCGCCGACGGCGTCGGCGAATCCGCGGCATCCGCCACCCGCTTCGGCAGCCGCACGAAGAGCATCATCACGAAGCCGGCCGCGAGGATCAGGGCGATGCCGAGGATGCCCCAGTACTGCGCGCCCGCGACGGAGATGAATCCCGCCCACAGCAGCGGCGAGAGGAAGCTCGCCGCGCGACCCGTCGTGGCGTAGAGGCCGAAGATCTCGCCCTCGCGCCCGGCGGGCGTCACGCGCGCGAGGAACGATCGGCTGGCGGCCTGCGCGGGGCCGACGAGGGCCGAGAGGAAGAGGCCGAAGACCCAGAACACGGCCGTGCCGGCGTCGTGCGCGAAGAACACGACGAGCGTCGAGACGACGAGGCCGCCGAGCGTCGCGAGGATCACGGCGCGCGGCCCGAACCGGTCGTCGAGGCGGCCGGCGAAGATCGTCGACACGCCCGCGACGATGTTCGCCGCGACCCCGAAGATCACGACCTCGTTGAACGAGAACCCGAACGTGACGCTCGCGATGAGCGCGCCGAACGTGAAGACCCCCGCGAGGCCGTCGCGGTACACGGCGCTCGCGAGCAGGAACCAGAACGTGGGCCGGGCCTCGCGCCAGAGCCGCGCGATGTCCCGCACGAGCACGACGTAGCTGCGGAAGAAGCCCACGCGCTCGCGGCCCGGCGCCGGCGGCGCCTCGGGCACGTTGAGGAAGATCGGCAGCGAGAACACGAGCGTCCAGACCGCGCAGAACAGGGCCACGATGCGGATGTTGAGCCCGCCCTCGGTGGGGATGCCGAACCAGCCCGAGAGCTGCGCCGCCACGACGAGCGCGAGCACGACGATGCCGCCGAGGTAGCCGAAGCCCCAGCCGAGGCCGCTGACCCGCCCGACGGTGCGCGGCGTCGACACCTGCACGAGCATCGCGTTGTAGTTCACGCCCGCGATCTCGGAGAACACCGTGCCGGCGGCGAGCAGCCCCGCGCCGAGCCAGAAGAACCGGGCGTCGGCCTCGACGAAGAACATCATCGCCATGCTCAGGATGACGCCGCCGGTCGCGAAGGCCAGCCAGGCCTTGCGGCGGCCCTCGGCGTCGGCCCGCTGGCCGAGCACGGGCGCCAGCAGGGCGATCAGGATGCCGCCGATGCCGATCGCCAGCCCGAGCTGGCTCGACAGGTCGGCGAGCCCGCGGTCGTACGCACGGTCGCCCTCGTCGAGGCCCGCGACGTCGGACGGGAGGAAGAGCGCGCTCGTGAGGTACACCGAGAACACGAAGGTGGTGATGACCGAGTTGAACGGCTGCGTCGCCCAGTCCCACAGCGCCCACGACCACACCTGCTTGCGCGGGATGCGCCGCTCGCCCTGCAGCTCGAGTCCCGTCATCACCTCGAAGTCGTCGGTGGTGGCGCCGCGGTCGGCGGCGGCGCGGGGGGCGTCAGGGTCGGTCATGGGGGGAGTCTCCCGGCATCCGGTGAACGGTGGGTGACGGCGCGCCCGCCGGGGCGATCCGCGTCGATCCCGTGCACTGTATCGCGCCCGCCCCCTACCGGTACACGTCCGCGATGAGCTCGCCGAAGAGCTCCTCGGCGTCGCACTCGAGCCGTTGCCGCGTGAACCAGTCGCACACGTTGACGCAGTCGCGGTGCAGCAGGTCGAAGCCCTGCGGATTCGCGACCACGTCGACCACCTGGGGCAGGTCGATCGCCACGACCCGCCCCCGGTGCACGAGCAGGTTGTACGGCGAGAGGTCGCCGTGCGCGAGCCCCGCGAAGGCGAGCGTGCGCATGAAGTCGGCGACCTGGTGGAACAGGTCGCGCAGCTCATCCGGCTTCGCCCGCACCTGGGCGAGGCGCGGAGCGGCGACCCGGCCCTCGCCGACGAACTCCATGAGCACCTCGGTCTCGCTCACCTGCACCGGGTACGGCACCGCGGCGCCGAGCTCGAAGAGGCGGCCGAGCGCGTCGAACTCGGCGTACGCCCACTGCACGCGGGCGATGGCGCGGCCGTACGAGGTGCCCTTGGTGAGGGCGCGCATGTCGCGCGTGCGGCGCGTACCGCGACCCTCGGTGTAGATCGCCGAGCGGTGGAAGTCGCTGTGCTCGGTCGTGCGGTACCGCTTCGCGGCGAGCAGCGAGCGGTTGCCGGGCACGTCGGCGGGCGCATCGGGCACGGCCCGTTCGATGAGGAACAGGTCGGCCTCCTTGCCCGTCTTCACGACCCCGAGCTCGGTGTCGATCGCCGCGGCGGAGGTGACGAGCCAGTCGGGGCGCGGCTCGGGGCCGCGCTCGCTCGGCAGGGTGGCTGGCCACGTCGACCAGCGCTGGTCGGCGCCGGGCTCGGTGGACTGGAAGCGAAGGTCGGATGCCGCGCCGAACGGCGAAGCGGTCGTGCCCTGCGGCACGGTGTCGTCGAGTGACGAGAGAAGGTTCACGGTGGTTCTCCGAGATCAGGAGGCCACCGGACGCCCGGCGCGAAACGGGCTACGGGCGGGCGGCCTCACAGGGAAGGGTGTCTGCGATGCGCACGACAAGGACGGTGTTCATCGGTCTCACTCCCTCCGGTCTCGGGTTGCGGGCTTCGGACGCCGCGTGGCGCGGTCCGCACGAGAGCATACGCCCCGAACGAGTCGGTGTCCACGTTCTGCCGGGCGGTAGGGTCGCGGCATGCGCGAAGTCGTGTACGCCGGGGCATCCGCCACCGTCGTGCTCGTGGAGGGCGAGAGCGACCGGCTCGCGCTCGAGGCGCTCGCCGAGCTCCTCCGCTTCGACCTCGCCGCGGCGGACGCGGCCGTCGTCTCCATGGACGGCGTGACGAACCTGCGCCACCACCTCGCCGCGCTCGCTCGGACGCCGATTCGGCCCCGGGTGCTCGGACTCTTCGACCTCGCGGAGATCGCGCACGTGCGCCGGGCCGTCGAGGGCGTGGGACTCGCGCGCCCCGGGTCGGATCTCGCGCAGCTCGGCTTCTTCGCGTGCGACCCCGACCTCGAGGGCGAGCTCATCCGGGCGCTCGGGTCGGAGCGGGTGGAGGAGCTCCTCGCCGAGCACGGCGAGCTCTCCCGGTTCCGCGGGTTCCAGCGTCAGCCCGCGCAGCGGGTCAAGGCGACCGAGGTGCAGCTGCGCCGGTTCATGGGCACGCACAGCGGGCGCAAGGCGCAGTTCGCGCCGATCCTCGTGCGTGCGCTCGACGTCGCGAGCGTGCCCGCGGCGATGGCGGCGCTGCTCGCCGCGGCGACCGACGCGGGCTGAGGCGCGCCGTTGGGGACATTGGTCCTCGACCTCGTGCGCTCTGCGTGCTTGGGTGAACCATGGACCCCGCCGCATCCCCCGACGACGCGCAGCCGTTCAACCGGCGACTCGCACTCCTGCTCGCGATGGCGATGTTCGTGCTCGTCGTCGACACGTCGATCATGAACGTCTCGATCTCCGCCGTCGTCGAGGACCTCGGCACGACGGCGAGCGACGTGCAGGGCGCGATCGCGCTCGAGGCGCTCGTCTCGGCCGCGTTCATCCTCATCGGCAGCAAGACCGGCGACCTCATCGGCCGCAAGCTCGCCTACATCCTCGGGCTCCTCGGCTACGCCGTCGGCGCCGTCGCGATGACGTTCGCCCAGGGCATCACGGCCGTGATCGTGTTCTGGGCGATCATCGGCGGCATCGGCGCCTCGCTGCTGCTGCCGGCGATGCAGTCGCTCATCCACGGCAACTTCGCGGGCGCGCAGCAGAAGCGCGTGTACGCGCTCGTCGGGGCGTCGGCGGCGATCGCTGCGGCGGTCGGCCCGCTGCTGGGCGGGTTCATCACCACGTTCCTGTCGTGGCGGGTGGCCTTCGGGCTCGAAGCCGTCATCATCGCGGTCGTGCTCTCGGGCATCGGGCTCGTGAAGGACGTGCCGTACACGGGCTCGCGTGCCGTCGACTGGGGCGGCGCGGCCTTCTCGGTCGTCGGCATGGGCGGCGTCGTGCTCGGCATCCTCGTGTGGCAGGAGGGCGGGCAGTACGTTGGCCTCATCATCGGCATCGGCGTGGTCGCGCTCGGCAGCCTCGCGTGGTGGCTGCGCGATCGCAAGCGCCGCGGGAGGGCGACCCTGATCGACCCCGGCCTGTTCTCGTCGAGGATCTTCCGCTCGGGCGTGAGCGGCCAGCTCCTGCAGCAGATCGCGCTCGGCGGCACCATGATCGTGCTGCCCCTCTACCTCCAGATCGTGCTCGAGTACAACGCGCTGTGGGCCGGCCTCTCGATCGCCCCGCTGTCGCTCAGCATGTTCGTCGTGGCCATGCTCGCGGGCAGGCGGGCGAAGGGCCGGCCGAGCAACATCATCCTCTGGGGGTTCGGGCTGCTCGTGGTGGGCATCGTCGTGATCATCCCGCTCGTGCCCCGCGCCGACTCGGGCTGGTGGCTCACGATCCCGCTCATCATCGCCGGATGCGGCCTCGGGCTGCTCGTCTCGCAACTCAACAACTACACGCTCTCGCCGATCTCCGACGAGCGGGTCAGTGAGGCGGCGGGCGTGAACTCCGCGGCCGGCTCGTTCGGCCTCTCCTTCGGGCTCGCGTTCGCGGGTGCGATCCTGCTCGCCGTGCTCGCGTTCTCGTTCACCGCGCGGACCGAGGCGAGCACCGTGCTCTCGCCCGATCAGCAGCAGCAGGTCGCCGCCGTGCTCGAAGAGGACGCCCAGCTCATGTCGACCACCCAGCTCGAGGAGCTGCTCGCCGACGAGACGCCCGAGGTGCAGGACGAGATCATCGCGATCAACACCGACGCCCGCCCGATCTCGCTGCAGGTCGCGCTGCTCGTGCCCCTGCTCGCGGGGCTGGCGGGCATGGTGGTCGCGCTCAGGATGCGCAAGCTCCCCGACCCGACGCCGTCGGGGGCCGCGGAGACGATGATCGGCTGATCGCGGGCCGGCCGCCGGCGTGCGTGAAGCCGGATGCCGCGGGCGTCAGCGCGTCGCGGCCGCCCGCCGCACGTGGCTGCGCGCGTGCTCGACGGCGGGCGGGAGCTCCTCGAACAGGTGGTTCTGGTGCCGCAGCGAGGCGATCGCCCCGACGCGGGTCACGAGCCGCAGGTGCCGGGTCTGGATGCCCTTGACGAGCACGGTCACCCCGCGTCGCTCGAGCGCCTGGATGAGCTCGTTGATCACCTGGGCGCCGGTCGCGTCGAGGATCTGGAGCTGCGACATCCGGATGATGACGACCTCGACCCCGCGGATGTCGCCGACGCGCTCGAGCATGCGCTCGGCCGCCCCGAAGAACAGTGCCCCCTCGAGGCGGAACAGGGCGATCCGCTCGTCGCCGGGCTCGGCGGGCCCGGGCAGCTCCTCGCGGTGCACGCCGCTCGAGCGCGCGAGCGCGCGGAGCGCGAAGAACGCGGCCACGGCGATGCCGATGAGCACCGCGTAGATGAGGTCGAAGCTCACCGTGATGATCGCGGTCACGATGAAGACGATCGCGTCGGAGCGGGTCGAGCCCACGACGGTGCGGATCGTGGCGACCGAGATCATGCGGGTCGACGTGACCATGAGCACGCCCGCGAGGGCGGCGAGCGGGATGACCGCGACGACGGTTGCCCCGACGGCCACGACGCCCGCGAGCAGCAGTGCGTGCACGATCGCGGCGACACGGGTGCGCCCGCCGGAGCGCACGTTCACCGCCGTGCGCGCGATGGCGCCGGTGGCGGGCATGCCCCCGAAGAAGGCGGATGCCACGGAGGCGAGTCCCTGCCCGACGAGCTCGCGATCGGCGTCGTACGGGCCGGTGTCGGAGATGGATGCCGCGACCCGCGCCGACAGCAGCGACTCGATCGCCGCGAGCGCCGCCACCGTCAGGGCCGGACCGAGCAACGGCGCGACGGCGTCCCACGACAGGGTCGGGAGGGTCGGCGCCGGCAGGCCGGTCGGCAGCTCGCCGATCGTCGCGACGGGGAGCTGCAGGAGCGCCGCGACCGCGGTGACGAGCACGATGGCGATGATCGACCCCGGCAGCATGCGGTGGATGCGCGGCGCGAGGAGCATGACGACGGCGACCACGGCGACGATGCCGAGCGACCACGCGACCTCGGGCCAGCTCACGGTCGAAAGGGACTGCAGCGCGGCGACGATGGCGTGCGTGCTCTCGCCCGGCGTCGTGCCGAGTGCGGCCGGCACCTGCTGCAGGAAGATGATGACCGCGATGCCGAGGGTGAACCCCTCGATCACGGGCCACGGGATGTAGGTGACGGCGCGTCCGAGCCGCAGCGCGCCGGCGGCCACGACCATCACCCCCGCGAGCAGTCCGACCGTCGCGAGCGCGCCGACGCCGTTGGCCGCGATGATCGGGCCGAGCACCACGACCATGGCGCCCGTGGGCCCGGACACCTGCACGTTCGATCCGCCGAAGACCGCCGCGACCACGCCCGCGATGATCGCGGTGACCAGGCCGCTGGCGGCGCCGGCGCCCGAGCTCACGCCGAACGCCAGTGCGAGCGGCAGCGCGACGATGCCGACGGTGACGCCGGCGACGAGGTCGCCCTTCCACGTGCGCCGCAGGTCGCGGTAGTCGGATGCCGCGGGCGCGAGGCTGCGCACGTAGGCAGCGGCCCTGCCCGCCGGCGACGGGGTGGCGGGGGTCGGCGCCGCGGGGGTCGCGGCTCCGCTCACGGCGCGACCTCGGCGGCGGGGACGCCGGCTGGGAGCTCGGGCAGCCCGCCGCGGTCGACGAGCTGGCGATGCGTGGTCTCGAGGATCTCGCCGAGCAGGGCGCGGGCGACGCGGAGCAGGTCGGCGACCTGCGGATAGGCGAGGCGGTAGTACACGAGGCTGCCGCGGCGATCGGATTCGACCAGCCGATTGCGGCGCAGCACGGCGAGGTGCTGCGAGAGGTGCGACGCCTCGAGGGAGGTCGCGTCGAGCAGCTCGGAGACGGAGGCCTCGGGGGCCGCCGAGAGCACCTCGAGGATGCGGATGCGGATCGGGTGCGAGAGCCCCTTGAAGAGGCCGGCCTTCACCTCGTAGAGGGGGCGGTCGGAATCGGTCAGCACGCGAGCGCCTCCTGCGGGTTTACGGATTGATGAAATCATCATACCGCGAGCGCCCGAGCCTCAGGCACCTGCGCGGCATCCGCGGATCAGACGCCGGGCCGGATCCACTCCGCGAACGTGGGCGCGCTCACGAAGGTCACGGTGTCGTCGTCGACGACCACGATCGGGGCGAGGCCGTTGCCGGGGTCGACCGGCCCGGTCCAGGCGCCGGGAACCGGGTCGTCGGTCTGCGTGTAGCCCGCCGCCGCGAGCGCGTTCGTCCAGGCCGTCGCGTCACCGGCGACCATCGCCTGGCGGACGTCGAGGATGATGTCCGACTGCGGCTTGCCCCACGAGCAGACGAGGCCGCCCTGCTCGGCGATCTGCCCGGCGATCGTGTCGGTCGCGGAGGACTCGCGCGGCACGAGTCCGTCGGCCTCGAGCTTGGTGTACGCGTCCGCCGTCAGCACGTCGTCGCACGTGGCGCCGGCAGTCGGCTCCTCGCTCGGCATCGCGGTCGCGGGTTCGGGCGAGGATGACCCCGCCGGCGCCGACGACGCGGTGTTGGTGGGGGCGTCGCCGCCGCCGGCGCAGCCGGTGAGCCCGAGGGCGAGGATCATGGCCGCGGCGGCGAGGGCGCGCGCAGCGTGGGTTCGAGTCATGCGCTTACGGTAACGGCCACGGGGCGCAACACGACACCGGGAGTCGACCCACCGCGGGATCGAGATGGGGACACTGGAAACGCGCTGTGAGTTGAGTCGGGTGCGCTCAAGTTTCGAGTCGGCAACTTGACACCGTTCAGGGCCGCTGGAACACTTGAGCCATCGGGACTCAAGTCTCGAAGAACATGACTTCGGTCGCAGGCCCGCAAGGCCGGGCCGACCGTCGAGGGGCACACGCGGCATCCGGTCGCCTGACACCCCCGGCAGAAGGAGAAATCACACATGTCACGTGCAGTCGGTATCGACCTGGGCACCACCAACTCGGTCGTGAGCGTGCTCGAGGGCGGCGAGCCCGTCGTCATCGCGAACGCCGAGGGCTTCCGCACCACCCCCTCGGTGGTCGCGTTCACGAAGGACGGCGAGGTGCTCGTCGGCGAGACGGCCAAGCGCCAGGCCGTCACCAACGTCGACCGCACGATCTCGTCGGTCAAGCGCCACATGGGCACCACCTGGACCCAGGAGATCGACGGCAAGAAGTACACGCCGCAGGAGATCTCGGCGCGCATCCTGCAGAAGCTCAAGCGCGACGCCGAGCAGTACCTCGGCGACACCGTGACCGACGCGGTCATCACCGTGCCGGCGTACTTCAACGACGCCGAGCGCCAGGCCACGAAGGAGGCCGGCGAGATCGCGGGCCTCAACGTGCTGCGCATCATCAACGAGCCCACCGCGGCGGCGCTCGCCTACGGCCTCGACAAGGGCAAGGAGGACGAGCTCATCCTCGTCTTCGACCTCGGCGGCGGCACGTTCGACGTCTCCCTCCTCGAGGTGGGCAAGGACGACGACTTCTCGACCATCCAGGTGCGCGCGACCGCCGGCGACAACCGCCTCGGCGGCGACGACTGGGATCAGCGCATCGTCGACTGGCTCGTCAAGCGCTTCAAGGACTCGACGGGCGTCGACGTCTCGAACGACAAGATCGCGAAGCAGCGCCTCAAGGAGGCCGCCGAGCAGGCCAAGAAGGAGCTGTCGTCGAGCATGTCGACGAGCATCCAGCTGCCCTACCTGTCGCTCACCGAGAACGGCCCCGCGAACCTCGACGAGACGCTCACCCGCGCCCAGTTCGAGAACATGACGAGCGACCTGCTCGACCGCACCAAGAAGCCCTTCGAGGACGTCATCCGCGAGGCCGGCATCAAGGTCGGCGACATCGCGCACGTCGTGCTCGTGGGTGGATCGACGCGCATGCCCGCCGTCTCCGAGCTCGTCAAGAAGGAGACCGGCAAGGAGCCCAACAAGGGCGTGAACCCCGACGAGGTCGTCGCCGTCGGCGCCGCCCTGCAGGCGGGCGTCCTCAAGGGCGAGCGCAAGGACGTGCTGCTCATCGACGTCACCCCCCTGAGCCTCGGCATCGAGACCAAGGGCGGCATCATGACCAAGCTCATCGAGCGCAACACGGCCATCCCCACCAAGCGCAGCGAGACCTTCACGACCGCCGACGACAACCAGCCGTCGGTCGCCATCCAGGTCTTCCAGGGCGAGCGCGAGTTCACCCGCGACAACAAGCCGCTCGGCACGTTCGAGCTCACCGGCATCGCACCGGCGCCCCGCGGCATCCCGCAGATCGAGGTCACCTTCGACATCGACGCGAACGGCATCGTGCACGTGTCCGCCAAGGACAAGGGCACCGGCAAGGAGCAGTCGATGACCATCACGGGCGGCTCGTCGCTCGCGAAGGAGGACATCGAGCGCATGGTGCGCGACGCCGAGGAGCACGCGGCCGACGACAAGAAGCGCCGTGAGTCCGCGGAGACGCGCAACCAGGCCGAGCAGCTCGTCTACTCGATCGAGAAGCTCATCCGCGAGAACGACGAGAAGCTCCCGGGCGACGTGAAGTCCGAGGTGCAGGGCGACGTCGACGCGCTGAAGACCGCGCTCGCCGGAGACGACGACGAGGCCGTGAAGACCGCGTTCGACAAGCTCTCGCAGTCGCAGGGCAAGCTCGGCGAGGCGATCTACGCCCAGGGGCAGCAGGCCGAGGCCGCAGCCGCCGCGGGCGAGGACGCCACCCCGTCGGGCGCCGAGGGCGGGGCCGAGTCCGATGAGGACGTGGTCGACGCCGAGGTGATCGACGACGAGGACGAGAAGAAGTAATCATGGCCTCCGACGAGAACCGGAACAACGAGGAGCCGGTCATCCGCGACAAGCGGCGGATCGACCCCGAGACGGGTGAGGTTCGCCAGCCGACGCCTGAGGCCGAAGGGGCGCCCGCGGAGGGCGCCCCCGAGGCCCCCGAGGCCGGCGGGGCTGCGGATGCCGCGGCATCCGGCACCGACGACGAGGACGTGCTCACCGTCGACGACATCCTGAACGCGGCCCAGGCCGAGGTGCAGGAGCCGAGCGACGAGCACCTCGCGGACCTCAAGCGGGTCACCGCCGAGTACGCGAACTACCGCCGCCGCACCGAGGCGAACCGCGAGATCGAGCGCGAGCGCGCGGTCGGCGCGGCCGTCGCCGTGCTGCTGCCGGTGCTCGACGACCTCGACCGTGCCGAGAAGCACGGCGACCTCGAGGGCGACGCCCCGTTCGCCACGATCGCGGCCAAGCTGCGCGCGGCCACGGCCAAGCTCGGGCTCACGCCGTTCGGCGAGATCGGCGAGCCGTTCGATCCGCAGCGGCACGAGGCGATCTTCCAGCAGCCGTCCGACGAGGTCGAGGTCGAGACGGTCGCCGACGTCGTCGAGACGGGCTACCTGCTCGGCGGCACCATGCTGCGCGTCGCGAAGGTGGTCGTGAAGACCCCGCAGTGACGACTCCGCCGATCGAGTAGCGCCGCCCGCAGGGTGACGCGCATCGAGACCCGACACGAGGTCCCGATACGCGTCCGGCTCCGCCGGGCGCTACTCGACCGGCGACATATCCGGCAGACTCGAGAAAGGAGGCGCCGATGGCCAGTCAGGATTGGTTCGACAAGGACTTCTACGCGATCCTCGGCGTCTCGAAGGACGCGAGCGACGCCGACATCAAGAAGGCCTACCGCAAGCTCGCCCGCAAGTACCACCCCGACCAGAACCCCGGCGACGCGGCTTCCGAGGCGAAGTTCAAGGAGCTGAGCGAGGCGCACTCCGTGCTCGCCGACCCCGAGGAGCGCAAGGAGTACGACGCCATCCGCGCCATGGGCTCGGGCGCCCGCTTCACCGCGCCCGGCGGCGGCGGCGGGGCCGGCGGCTTCGAGGACGTCTTCGGCAACATGTTCGGCGGCGGCGCGGGTCGCGGCGGCGGAACCCAGTACACGTTCCGCCAGGGCGGAGGCGGCGACTACGACGACCTGCTCGGCGGCCTGTTCGGCAGCGGCCGCTTCGGCCAGACCACGGGCGGCTACCGCGGCTTCGGCGGGCCGACGAGGGGGCGCGACGTCACGGCGTCGACGACGCTCGACTTCCTCACCGCCACCCAGGGCGACCGCATCACGCTGCAGACCTCCGAGGGTCGCGAGATCACCGTGAACGTGCCCGCCGGCGTCGCCGACGGGCAGAAGATCCGGCTGCGCGGCAAGGGCCACCCCTCGCCCGACGGCGGCGAGCCCGGCGACATCGTGCTCACCGTCACGGTGCGCAAGCACCCGGTCTTCGAGCGCGACGGCCTCAACCTGCGCGTCACGGTGCCGGTGACCTTCGCCGAGGCCGCCCTCGGCGCCACGATCCAGGTGCCCACCCTCGGCGGCGAGCCCGTGAAGCTCAAGATCGCACCGGGAACCCCGAGCGGCCGCGTGCTGCGGGTCAAGGGGCGGGGCGTGCACACCAACAAGGGCACGGGCGACCTGCTCGCCGTCGTGCAGGTCGCCGTGCCGTCGCACCTGTCGAAGGACGCCGAGGAGAAGCTGCGCGAGTTCGTCTCCGAGCTGCCCGACGAGAACCCGCGCGACGACCTGCTCGCCAAGGCGAGGCGCTCGTCGTGAGCATGAACGAGGCGAGCCCGCTGTTCGTGATCTCGGTCGCGGCCGAGCTCGCGGGGATGCATCCGCAGACCCTGCGGCAGTACGACCGGCTAGGGCTCGTCTCGCCCACCCGCACGGCGGGCAAGTCGCGCCGGTACTCCATGCGCGACGTCTCGCAGCTGCGCGAGATCGCCCAGCTCTCGAGCGAGGGCGTGAGCCTCGAGGGGATCCGCCGCGTGCTCGGCCTCGAAGACCGGGTGGCGGAGCTCGAGCAGCGCGTCCGCGAGCTCGAGGGCGCGCTCGCCGACGAGATGCTGAACCGCCCGGGTCGCCGCGTGTTCGCGGCGGGAGCCGCGGGCGACGTGGTCTCGATGCGCGCCGGCACCCGCGTGCGGCGCGAGAACGCCATCGTCGTCTGGCGTCCGCTCGAACGCTGAGCGCGCTCCGCGATCGGGCCGTGACGCCGCCCCAGTCCGGGGGTGAACGGCCCGGCGCCGCCCCGAACCGGGCCGGATCGCATTGTGCGGCCGGGCGGTCGGTGGGACGATGAGGCATCCTCTGCGCAGCATCCGTCTTGTGTGGGAGCGTCCATGGCCGCATCGTCCGAGCCCGCAACGTCCGTCGCCGAGAGTGCATCCGGCACGCCCGAGTACGTCGACGCGGTCGTGATCGGCTCCGGTTTCGGCGGCTCCGTGACCGCGTACCGGCTCGCCGAGGCCGGACGATCCGTCATCCTCATGGAACGCGGACACGCGTACCCGCCGGGCACGTTCGCGCGCACGCCGATCGAGTTCGCCGAGAACTTCTGGTCGCCCGCCGACGAGCTCTACGGGCTCTTCGAGACGTGGAGCTTCCGGGGCCTCGAGGGACTCGTCTCGTCGGGCCTCGGCGGCGGCTCGCTCATCTACGCGAACGTGCTGCTGCGCAAGGACCCGGAGTGGTTCGTGCACGACTCGCCCCTCCCGGGCGGGGGGTACGAGAACTGGCCGATCGGCCGCGAGGACCTCGACCCGTACTACGACCGCGTCGAGCGGATGCTGGATGCGACGCCGTACCCGTACCACGACACCCCGAAGACCGAGACGTTCGCCCTCGCCGCGAAGGCCGCGGGGCACGAGCCGTTCCGGCCGCCGCTCGCGGTGACGTTCACCGGCCGGGACGGCGAGCTCGGCGGGTACCTGCCGATCGAGCCGAAGCCGTACGGCAACATCCACGGCCGCATGCGCTACACGTGCGCCCTGTCGGGCGAGTGCGACATCGGCTGCAACTCCGGCGCGAAGAACTCGCTCGACCACACCTACGTGTCGGCCGCAGCGCACCACGGCGCCGACGTTCGCACGCTGCACGAGGTGCGCGGCTTCCGTCCGGTCGACGGCATGTGGGAGGTGCGGTACCGCCGGCATCGCCCGAACGAGGGTCCCCCCGTCGAGGGCACGGTGCGCGCCGCGCGGGTGGTGCTCGGCGCCGGCACATTCGGTTCCACCTACCTGCTGCTGAAGAACCGCGCCTCGCTGCCCGGTCTCTCGCCGGCCCTCGGCAGCCGGTTCTCGGGCAACGGCGACCTGCTCGGCTTCCTCATGGGCGCGAAGGAGCAGATCGACAAGGTGGCCAGGGCGCGCCGCATCACGGGCAGCCGCGGACCCGTGATCACGAGCGCGATCCGCATCGGCGACCGCGTCGACGGCGACGGCAGCGCCGGGCGCGGCTACTACGTGCAGGAGGCCGGCTACCCGGGCTTCCTCAACTGGATGATCGAGACCGCGCAGCTGAAGTCGGTCGTGTCCCGGTCGACGCGCGTCGCCCTGCGGATGCTCGCGAACCGACTGAGCATGCGGGGCGAGTCGAACATCTCGGGCGACCTCGCGAACGTGCTCGGCCGCACCGCACTGTCGACGAGCTCGCTGCCGGTGCTCGGCATGGGGCGCGACGTTCCCGACGGGAAGATGTACCTCGACCGCGGCCGTCTCGCCGTCGACTGGACCACGACGACGTCGATCGACTACTTCGCGGCGATGCGCGAGACGATGTCGAAGTTCGCCGAGGAGCTCGGCGCGAAGTACGTCGACAACCCGCTGTGGTGGGCGAAGCGCGTCATCACGGTGCATCCGCTGGGCGGGGCGCCCATGGGGCGCAACCACTTCGAGGGCGTCGTCGACGAGTGGGGCGGGGTGTTCGGGCATCCGGGTCTCTCCGTCGTCGACGGCGCGGCGATGCCCGGCCCCGTCGGCCCCAACCCGTCGCTCACGATCGCGGCGTTCGCGGACCGGGCGGCCGACCACGCACTCGAGCAGTGGCCGAAGTCCCGCCGGCGCCGCCGGCGCACCGACGCGACGCAGCCCGCCACGGGCGCATCGCAACCGACCGGAGGGATGTCGCCCATGGACGCGAACGCAGCGGAGCAGCCCGGGCCGGGCGGACCGAGCGGGAACGGCGCCGTCGCGACATCCGTCGCCTTCACCGAGCAGATGAAGGGGTTCTTCGTGCTCGGCCAGGGCGAGCCGCGATCCGCCGCGCAGGATGCGCGCGTACGCGACGAGCGCATGATGTTCGAGCTCACGATCACGGCGCCCGACATCGACGAGTTCGTCTCGGGCGACGCGCACGAGGGCACCGCGAGCGGATACCTCGAATCCGACGCGCTCGGCGGGCGACTCGAGGTCGAGCGCGGCTGGTTCAACCTGTTCGTGCTGGCGGGCCACGAAGAGGACCGCCTCATGAAGTACCGCCTCTGGCTGACGACCGAGGGCGGCTCGCCCGTCACCTTCGTGGGCTACAAGGAGGTGCGCGACGACCCCGGGTTCGACCTCTGGGAGGACACCACCACGCTCTTCGTGCAGGTGCTCGACGGGCACGTGCCGCCCGGCACGGATGTCGCGGCCACGGGCCTGCTCGACCCGGACGACCCGTCCGTGCTCGGCGCCGGCGTGCTGCGGATCAAGCCGCTCGACTTCGCCGAGCAGATGACGACGTTCACCACGACCGGACCGGGCGGCGCGCAGGCGATCGCCCGGTTCGGCGGGCTCTTCCTCGGCAAGCTCTGGAGCACCTACGGACGGCTGGCACGAGCGGAGGACGCATGACCGTCGAGACCCCGACGCCGCGCACGACGCGCGACGACCAGCACACCGAGCACATCCCGTTCCTGGCCGACGACGGCCAGTACCTCACGATGCTGCACGTCGAGAATCCCGCGATCACGCCCACGCGGGGCCCCGTGCTGCTCGTGCACGGGGCGGGCGTGCGCGCCGAGATCTTCCGCCCGCCGATCCCGCGCACGCTCGTCGACGCGCTGCTCGACGACGGCTTCGACGTCTGGATGCTCAACTGGCGGGCGTCGATCGACCTCGAGCCCGTGGCGTGGACCCTCGACGACGCCGCGGTGTACGACTACCCGGCCGCAGTGCGGCTCGTGCGCGAGCGCACGGGCGCCGACACGGTCAAGGCCTTCGTGCACTGCCAGGGCTCCACGTCGTTCACGATGTCGGCCATCTCGGGGTTGCTGCCCGACGTGTCGACGATCGTCACGAACGCGGTGTCGCTGCACACGGTGCTGCCCGCCGGGTCGCGGTTCAAGATCCTCGGGCTCGCGCCCACCATCGAACGGATGTCGCCGACGCTCTCGCCGCGGTGGGGGTACATGTCGGAGGGTCCGTTCTCGCGGCTCCTGCGGGCGTGGGTCACGGCGACGCATCCGGAGTGCGACAACCCCGTGTGCGCCATGGTGAGCTTCACCTACGGCAGCGGTCACCCCGCGCTGTGGGCGCACCGCAACATCGACGCCGCCACGCACGACTGGATCACCGGCGAGTTCGCGGGCGCCCCGATGACGTTCTTCATGCAGATGCGCGAGTGCGTGCGCGCCGGGCACCTCGTGCCCGCCGGCACGGCACCCGGAGTGCTCCCCGACCTCCTGGCGCGCCCGAGGACCGACGCGCGCTTCGTCTTCATCGCGGGGGAGGACAACCGCTGCTTCCTCGTCGAGAGCCAGCAGCGCAGCTTCGACCACTTCGATGCGCTGGCGCCGGGGAAGCACGCGCTGCACCGCATCCCGGGCTACGGGCACCTCGACGTGATCTTCGGTGCGAACGCGTGGCGCGACACGCATCCGATCATCGTGGACGAGTTGCGGCGCTGAGGCGTCGGGGTCTCGAGACGGGCGCGGGCGCCCTCCTCGACCTGCACAATCGGGCAGACGCTGCTAGCGACCCCAGGCCGACGGGGGTGCCTCGACGACCGGCACGGGCGTGGTGGTCCAGTTGGCGCCGTAGCCGTAATGGCTCGTCGCCCACGGCGACGCCCAGATCGCCTGGGCGGTGCGCTCGGCGGAGCTGCCGTCGGCGAGGCCCGCGGCGATGTCGGCGTACACCGACCGCTGCAGGTTCTCGGCCGCGTAGTATGCCGCGGTGTCGAGGGTGTCGTAGCTGCCGAGGCCGCTGCCGCCGCCCGAACCCTGCCCGTTGTTCATCGGGTTGTTGCGGTTGAACCAGTTGTCGGGGCCGTTCTCCTCGCGCATCCACTGCACCATGACGGTGACGTTCGCGTCGGTGAGCGGCCATCCGCCGTACACGAGCACGAGCTTCGCCCAGTCGTAGTTGGTACCGCCTGCGACGAGCGTCTGCGTGCCCGTCTCGGCGACGTACGACTCGCGCGACAGGGCGGGCGTGCTCACGTCGCCGTCGACGCGCACGTCCTGCACGTCGCCGTCGACGAATGCGCTCACCGAGGCGGCATGGGCGACGTCGACCGGCCGCTGCAGGGGCGCGATCGCGAAGGTCGCGACGATCGCGAACGTGGCCGCCGCGGAGAGCGGGGCGATGATGCGCCGAAGGATGCCGCGGGCAGGACGCATACGGCTCGCGACCCTGTGAGGTGTCGCGCGCCGCGCCCCCCGTGGTCGTCGCCTGGTGTCCCGCATCCGGGGCCGAGGGTAGCAAACCCGCCTGCGAACCGCATCCGCACCGTCAGCCGGCGGTGGCCTCGCCCCGCCCGAGCCCGGCGTCGCGGGCCTTCACGATCGCCTGCGCCCGGTCGGCGACCTGCAGTTTCGCGAAGATGTTCGACACGTTGTTGCGCACGGTCTTCGGAGACAGGAACAGTTCGTGCGCGATGGCCGGGTTGCTGCGGCCGGCGGCCACGAGGTCGAGGATCTCCCGTTCGCGACGGGTGAGCTCCGGGAACGCGCCCGCGGGATCCTCCGACACGGCGAGACGGGCGAAGTAGGCGCCGATCCGCTGGGCGACGCCCGGACCGAAGAGCGCCTCCCCCGCTGCCACGCCGCGTACCGCCCGCGCCACGTCGTCCTGGCGCGCCCCCTTGAGCACGTAGCCGCGCGCACCGGCGCGCATCGCCTGGAACACGGTGTCGTCGTCCTCGGCCATCGTCAGCATGAGCACGGCGAGATGCGGATGTCGCGCCGTGAGCTGCCGCGTCGCGGCGATGCCGTCGAGTACCGGCATCTGCACGTCCATCACGACGACGTCGGGCAGGAGCTCGTCGACCACGACGATCGCCTCGGCCCCGTCGGCGGCGACGCCGACGACCTCGAGGTCGGGCACCGATGAGAGCGCCTGCCCCAGTCCGTCGCGGTAGAGCGGGTGGTCGTCGACGACGACGATGCGGATCGCCTCGGTCATGCCGCGACCTCCTTCGTCGGGATGGGCGGGGCGCCACTGTCGCCCTGCATGCCTCCGCGCCCCTCGCCCACGGCCTCGGGAACGATCGGCAGCGTCGCCCGCACCTCGGTCCCTCCGTCCGGCCCCGCCCCGATGCTCCACGCGCCGCCGAGCTCGACCGCGCGCCGACGCTGCGAGCCGAGGCCCGAGCCCGAGCCGGCGCCAGAATCGGATCCGGCCGGCTCCGTCGCATCCGTGTGCCCGCGGCCGGTGCCACGCCCGTCGTCGGCGACGACGAGTTCGACCTCGTCGCCCCGATCGCCGAGTCGCGCGGTGACGCGCGCCTGGCGGGCGTCGGCGTGCCGCACGACGTTCGTGAGCGCCTCCGAGGCGATGCGGTACACGGCGACCTCGACCGCCGCGGGCAGGCTGTCGGGCAGGTCGAGGTCGGCGCGGATCTCGAGGTCGCTGCCCGCCGACAGCCGCTCGCACTGCTGCGCGATGGCGCCCGCGAGTCCGAGCTCCGCGAGCGCGGCAGGGCGCAGGTCCTGCGCGATGCGGCGCACCTCGTCGACCGCGCGGCTCGCATCCGCCGCCGCGGCGTCGATGAGCCGCCGCGCCTCGTCGGGCTCGGTGTCGAGGCGGACGGCGGCGGCGTCGAGCCGCAGCGTGATCCCCGCGAGCATCGGGCCGAGGCCGTCGTGCAGCTCGCGGCGCATCCGACGGCGCTCGTCCTCGCGAGCCGTGACGAGCCCGGTTCGGATGCCGCGCAGCTCCGTGTTCGCGTCGCTCGCGCTCACCGCGGCGACGGCCTGGCGGATCACGTCGTCGAGAAGGCGCCGGTCCCGCGCCGAGAACCGCGGACGCCGGGCAGGCGCCATCGCGAGGGTGCCGATCGTGCGGTCGCGGTAGCGCACCGGTTCCGCCACCACCGTGGCCGCGGCATCCGCTGCACCGTGCTCGGCCACGAGCTCGCCGTCGCCCGCGCGCTCGAGCGAGATGCGCACGTACGGAGTCAGGAAGGCCCGCCCGATGGTCTCGGCGACGGCCGCGAGCTGGCCCTCGCTCGTCTCGGCGGCCTCGAGGTGCTCGGCGAGGCCCGCCATCACCTCGTACGGCTCCTCGCGCTCGCCCGAGACGAGCCGGGCCACCGCGCGACGCAGCCGCCGACGGAACGGCAGGTAGAGCGCCGCCACGATCGCGGCCGCCGCGATCGCCACCGGGCCGGCGCCGAGCGAGGCGCCGACCGCCGCGGCGAGCAGCAGGTCGGCCACGACGAACGCCGCGACGAGGAGCGCCGAGAGCAGCGTCCAGCCGAGCAGGCCGTCGATATCGTAGAGCCGGTAGCGCGTGATCGCGATCACGATCGACGCCGAGAACGCCCCGATGCCCACGGTGAGCAGCAGGTTGGCTCCCTCGGAGGGCAGGACCACCCAGCTGAGCACCGCGAACACCACGACGATCGACGCCCAGAGCAGCCAGCGCAGCTGTGCGCGCAGCGCGTCGTCGGCGCCCGACCGCCGGTGCAGCACCACGGCGAGCGCCGCCGCGAGGCCCGGCACGAGGGCGATGCGGGCGATCGTGAGCGCGACCGGCCACACCCCGGGCGCGAGCTGCAGTTCGACGGGGGCGGTGACGAGGCCGGCGAGCAGCGGGTCGAGGGGTTCGCCCTCCTGCGCGACGAGCTCCGCCGCGGGCGCGACCATGAGCGCGAGCGGCAGCAGCGACGTCGCGGCGATCGATCCGATCGCGACCCGGCGCCATCCCCCGCGGGGGAGCCGGCCGTCGGGGAACAGCACGAGGATGACGGGGATCGCCGTGAGCAGCCAGGCCCCGAACCGTCCGTACCACCAGAACGCGGCGGCGGCGCCGGGTGCCCCGGGCAGCAGCGCGACCGACGCGTTGACCCACGAGGCGGCGAGTCCGTCGAGGCACCAGAGCACGCCGTAGCCGAGCAGGGCGACGGCGATCGGATGCCACGGCAGTCGTGCGAGCAGCAGCGCCCCCGGGATCGCGAGCGCGAGCCCCGGCAGCACGCCGGTCCACCCCGCAGCGACGGGCTGGGGTGCCCCGCCGGCCCAGAGCGCGATGTCGAGTACGACGGCGATCACGGATGCCGCGGCGGCGAGCACGAAGAGCGCGACCGCGGTCGCGCGGGCCGCTGCCGCCGCGCGCGTCGGGGGCGGCGCGGGGGCGGCCGGCGTCGTCATCCCGCCATGATCGCACGCGGCCCGGCGCCGCCGGCAGGGACCGGTGTCCCGGGTTCCGGCGGGACATCGCCGGGCACACGAGGGGACGACAATCCCTGCCGCGGCGATCGTGCCGCGAGGAGCATCGTTCCCGGCGAATCCGCCGAACGACGCTCGAAGGGAACCGACCATGACCGCCGCCTCGACCACCGCGACGACCGACTCCACCCACTCCACCCCGGCGCCGAAGCCCGCGCCGCGCCTTGCACCGCAGCCGCGCGTCACGACGAAGGGGGTGCGCCTGGCCGGCATCGGCCTCGCGGTGGGCAGCCTCGTGTGGGCGTCGACCCTCGCCTTGTTCGGCCCGCAGAGCGAATCCGCTTTCGGCACGATGATGGGCGACCTCGGCGGCCTCCTCTTCCAGTTGGGCCTGTTCGGCCTGCTCGCGGTGCAGGAGCGCACGTTCGCGACCGGGCCGAAGCGCTTCTGGAAGGTCGCCTTCGTCGTCGAGCGGGTGCTGCTCGCGCTCGCCGCAGCGTGGTCGCTGCTGCACGCGTTCTGGCCGTCGCTGGCGATCCTCCCGATCCTCGACCTGTTCTGGCCGCTCTCGATGGTCGGCATGTTCGTCATCGGCATGGCGATCCTCGTGAAGGGCCGCTGGACGGGGGCGCTGCGCATCTGGCCCGCGATCGCCGAGAGCTGGGCCGTCGTGTGCGTGCCCGCGCTCGCGATCTTCGGCCCGGCGGTGGGCTCGTGGCTCCCCGCGACGCACCTGCTCGTCGGCTACGTCACGCTCGGCATCCTGCTCGCGCTGCTGCCGGAGCGCACGGGCGCGGCCCGCGTCGGCTGACCCGACGCCGCTCATCGCGACGGCGGTGCCCGGCTCCGGCCGGGTGCCGCCGTGTCGCGCTGCGCGCAGCAGGGCGACGGGGCTGTGGATGCCGCGGCATAGCCTTGGGGGATGCAGTTCGACTTCGGCGCGCTCCGCCGGTTCCCCGACGTCGAGGGCGAGGGCCTCGAGGCGTCGGATGCCGCGGACCGGCTGCTCCTCGACGAGGCCGCCGTGCGGCTCGCTGCGAGCGTGCCCGGCGAGGTCGTCGCGCTCGACGACGCGTACGGCGCGCTCGCGCTCGGCGCGGTCGCGGCGGGGGCTCGTGGCATCCGCGTGCACCAGGACGCGATCACGGGAGAGCGGGCGCTCGCGGAGAACGCGCGACGGTTCGGCCTGACGGGCGACGAGCTGCCGGTGAGCCTCCCGCTCGGGCCCGAACTCGTCGCGGGAGCCCGGCTCGTGCTGCTGCGGCTGCCGCGGTCGCTCGACCGGCTCGACGAACTCGCGGGGCTCGTGGCGCAGCACGCGGCATCCGATGCGGTGCTCCTGGCCGGCGGGCGCCTCAAGCACATGTCGCTCGCGATGAACGACGTGCTCGGCGCGTGGTTCGCGCGGGTCGACGTCTCGCACGCGCGCCAGAAGTCGCGGGTGCTGACGGCGTCGGGGCCGCTGGGTCTCGAGACGCTCGCTCCTCGACCCGCACGGGATGGGGCGGCGTGGCCGCGCGCGCAGCGCGACCCGGAGCTCGGGCTCACCGTCGTCGCGCACGGCGGCGTCTTCGCGGGCACGGGCGTCGACATCGGCACGCGATTCCTGCTCAGACAGCTCGGTGCCGCGATGCCGGACGCCGCATCCGCCGTCGACCTGGCGTGCGGCTCGGGCGTCGTCGCCGCGTGGCTCGCACGGGAGCGGCCCCGGATCGTGGTGCACGCCTCCGACCGCAGTGCCGCTGCCGCGGCATCCGCCCGCCTCACCGCCGCCGCGAACGGCGTCGCCGACCGCGTGCGCGTGACGCAGGCCGACGGCCTCGAGCACCTCGCCGACGCGAGCGAGCGGCTCGTGGTGCTCAACCCGCCCTTCCACTCGGATGCCGCGCTGCACACCGGGATCGCCGCGCACCTGTTCGCCGACGCGGCCCGCGTGCTCGCGCCCGGCGGCGAGCTGTGGTGCGTCTGGAACTCGCACCTGCGCTACCGCCCGCTGCTCGAGCGCATCGTCGGCCCGACGCGCCAGATCGCGCGCAACCCGAAGTTCACCGTCACGGCATCGACCGCCACTGGTTGAATTGGTGGCATGACCACGTCGTCCCGTCTGCCGACGGGGACCGTCACCTTCCTGTTCACGGATGTCGAGGCGTCGACCCGCATGGTGCAGGCCGCCGGTGACGCGTGGCCCGGCCTGCTGTCGCAGCACGATCGCCTGCTCCGCGACGCGATCACCGGCAACGCCGGCACCGTGGTGAAGACGGAGGGTGACGGGTTCTTCGCGGTCTTCCCCTCGGCGCGCGACGCGGTGGCCGCGGCGGCGGACGCCCAGCGGAGCTTCGCCTCCCACGTCTGGCCGGACGGCCGGCGCCTCACGATCCGCATCGGCCTCCACACCGGACTCGGCATGCTCGGCGGCGACGACTACGTGGGCATCGACGTGCACCGGGCCGCGCGCATCGCGGCTGCCGGCCACGGCGGACAGGTCGTGCTCTCGGAGACGACCGCGGTGCTCGTCGAGCGCGACCTGCCCGCCGGGCTGGCGCTCCGCGACCTCGGCGCGCACCGGCTCAAGGACCTCGCGCAGTCCGAGACCATCTTCCAGCTCGACATCGCAGGACTCGACGCCGAGTTCCCGCCCCTGCGCACGCTCGACGCGGTGCCGAACAACCTTCCGCTGCAGGTCACGAGCTTCGTCGGCCGCCGGGAGGACCTCGCGCGCGCCCTGTCCCTGCTCGAGGCGTCCCGCGTGCTCACGATCACCGGCACCGGCGGCACGGGGAAGACCCGGCTCGCCCTCCAGGTCGGTGCCGAGGTCGGCGGCAGGTTCCGCGACGGTGTGTTCTTCGTCGACCTCTCGCCGACCCGTGACGCCGCCCTCGTCGCCTCGCAGGTGCTCAAGGCGCTCGGCGGTGCGGCTGCCTCGGGCAGGCGACCGCCGCGCGACGCGCTCCTCGAGCGACTGGGAGAACGCGAGGTGCTCCTCATCCTCGACAACTTCGAGCAGGTGATGGCGGCCGCGCCGCTCGTGGCCGAGCTCGTCCGCGTGTCGCCCGGGTCGAGGTTCGTCGTGACGTCGCGAGGGCCGTTGCGGATCACGGCCGAGCAGGAGATGCCCCTCGAACCGCTGGGGGTGCCCGAGCGGCTCGATCCCGAATCTGCGGCGGGATTCGACGCCGTCGCGCTCTTCATCGAGCGCGCCATGGCGGTGCGCCCCGACTTCGCGCTGACCCCCGAGAACGCCTCGGCCGTCGCCGAGCTCGTGCGGGGGCTCGACGGGCTGCCGCTCGCCATCGAGCTCGTCGCCTCGCGGGTGCGCCTGCTTCCGGTGCCGGAGATCCTCGCGCGGCTCGATCTCGCCTCACTCGGGTCGGGCTCCGTCGACCTCCCGGAGCGGCAGCGCACGATCGAGGGCGCGATCGCGTGGAGCCACGACCTCCTGTCCGCCCCCGTGCAGGGCCTCTTCGCCCGGCTCGGGGTCTTCGCGGGCGGCGCCGACCTCGCCCAGATCGAGCGGGTGTGCTCCGATGTCGACGTCGACGTGCTGACCGGACTGGCGGAGCTGGTGGACCAGGGCCTGCTGCGGCAGGTCCCGGGGGGACCGCGGGCCCGCTTCCGGACCCTGCACGTGATCCGCGAGGTGGCGCTGCGCCGCCTGTCCGCGAGCGGGTCGGCCGACGCGGTGCAGCGCTGGCATCTCGAGGCCTTCGTCGAGTGGGCCGAGGAGATCGCACCCCACCTGCTGGGTGCGGACCGCAAGGACTGGCTCGACCGCTTCGACGCCGACCATGACAACGTGCGGTCCGCGCTGGACTGGGCATCCGCGCACGGCGAAGCCGATCTCGCGCTCCGGCTGGCCTCCGCCTCGTGGCGCTTCTGGCAGAGCCGCGGTCACCTGCTCGAGGGCCGCCGCCGCCTCGAGTCCGCCCTGGGACTGGCCGGCGGCGCCCCGGCGAACCGCGCCAGGGCGCTCGAGGCGCTCGCCGGGGTCTGCTGGTGGCAGGGGGAGATCGACGCGTGCGTGGCGCCCTATCGGGAGGCCCTGCGGATCCAGCGCGAACTCGGCGACCCTGCGGAGATCGCGAATGCCCTCTACAACCTCGCGCTCGCCGAGTCGGTCGTCGGGCCCGGCACCGCGGGAGCGGACGATGCCCGCCGGGACGTGTACGCCCTCCTGGACGAGGCCGAGGAGATCTCCCGCAGACGGGGTGACGAGAACGGCCTCGGCAACGTGGCCTGGGGCCGCGGCATCGCCATCTCCTATTTCGAGGACTACGCGCCGGCGGCCCTCGAGCAATGGCGCAGCAGCATCGAGCACTATCGTCGGGCCGGCAACGACTTCGGCACCGGCTGGGGGATGTTCGAGGTCGCGAACTTCGCGGTGCGCCATGACGACCACGAAACCGCGCGGCAGTACCTCGCGGAGGGCCTCGAGCTCTTCGCGCGGCACCGGGACGTGTCGGCCGTGGTGCTCCTGATCGCCCTGGCAGCGGGCCTCGCCCAGGCGATGGGCGACGATTCGCGCGCCGCCCGGCTGGCGGGCGCCTCCCGAGCACTGCGCGACGCGTCGGGCACCAATGTCGTCGATCACGGGATGAACCGCCTCCCCGACTTCACCCTGGGCGATCCGGAGCACCTCACCGGGGAACTCGCGGCGGCCTATCGCGAGGGCACGGAGATGGACTTCGACGCCGCCGTCGCGTACACCCTGGGCGGGGCCGGCCCGGCAGGCGATCCGGCGTGAACGGACCGACGGGGGAGGTGCGAGCGAGCCGCGAGCGTGTCAGGCTGGGGAGGTGACGTCCACGATCGAGCAGCTCGACGCCGACCTCGTCACCGACGAGGCAGTGCGTCCCGACCTGCCGTGGCAGACGATCGTGTGGGACGACCCGGTCAACCTCATGACCTACGTCACCTACGTCTTCCGCAGCTACTTCGGCTACCCCCGCGAGGAGGCCGAGCGGCTCATGCTGCAGGTGCACCACGACGGGCGTGCGGTCGTGGCATCCGGCAATCGCGAGGCGATGGAGCGGCACGCGCAGGCCATGCACGGCTACGGCCTGCAGGCCACCGTCGCGAGGGCCGAGGCGTGAGGGCCGCCTCGTGATCGTCGCGGGCCGCGAGGGCGGCGCCGACGGCGTGCGCATCGTGCTCGAGACGGAGGAGGCCATGCTGCTCTCCGAGCTCGCCGACCAGGTCGATTCGGTGCTGCTGCTCGGCGGAGACGACGACCCGGCGCTGGGCAGGCTGCTGCCGAACGCCTACCCCGACGACGCGACCAACGCACGCGACTTCGCCCGCTACACGCGCGAGAGCCTCGTCGACGGCAAGCGGCAGGCCGCGCAGTCGGTGCGCGACGCGACCGCGACCGAGCGCGGTTCCGGGATCGTCGAGATCGAGCTCGACCAGGCGCAGGCGTGGGACTGGCTCACGTTCCTCACCGACCTGCGGCTGATCCTCGCGGAGCGGGTCGGCGTGGTCGACGAGGACGCCGACGAGGCCGACGAGCAGCGCGACGACTACCTGCGCGCGGCCTACGAGTGGGCGGGCATCGTGCAGGGATCGATGCTCGAAGTGCTCGACCCGATGCAGGGGTAGCTGGCAGTCTGATCCCGACGACCCGCTCCGAGCGCCGGGGGGCGCGGCGGGCGCGGGAACGAGGAGCCATGACCAGCACGTCGAACGTCGCGCGCGGAGGCCGGCCGGTGACACTGCGGTACCTGCTGCGGCATCCGGTGGACACCGTGGAATCGCTCGAGTCATCGGCGCTCGTGGTCGGTGCGGTCGCCTTCGTGATCGGGGCGATCGCCGAGGCGCTCGTGCACTGGAACGAGCCGCTCGAGATCGCGGGCCGGGGTTCGCTCGGCGACTTCGCGGCGCTCGGCGGCGCGATCGCAGCGGTCCTCGCCTTCCTGTTCGGCCGTCTCCTCCTCGGGCGTGCGGCCGCAGAGGGCGCGCTGTTCGACCGCCTCGAGAATCCCGGCGCCCGCTTGCACTGGTTCGACGTCGTCGCGCTCGCGGTGGCGCACGGCCTCATCGCCCTGCTCGGCTGGGTGGGCACCGCCGCGGTGCTCGAACTGTCGTTCCAGGGGGCGGTGGTCTACCCGCTGCCCGCGTCGATGCTCGCCGGCGTCGCCCTCGCGCTCACGGCGTACGTGTGCTTCCTCTCGGCCGTGCGGATGACGCCGATGCTGCTCTCGCTCGTGCTCGCCGTGTTCCTCGTCTTCGGAGCGCTCGCGGCGATGCTGAGCTCGACCGATCCGCTCTGGTGGGAGAAGAACCTCAGCGCACTCGGCATGACCGACGACGTCTCCGCGCTCGCCTTCAACCTCACGCTGATCGTCGCGGGGCTGCTGGTCACCATCATCGCGCGCTACGCCACGGCGGGCCTGCCCGGCCGCACGCACGAGGAGATCCGCGGCCGCCGGCTGGTGCGCTACGGGCTCGTGCTCATCGGCGTCTTCCTCGCCTGCGTCGGGATCTTCCCGGTCGACGAGTTCTTCGCCGTGCACAACACGGTGGCGACGGGCATGGCGGTGGCCTTCGCGGTGCTCGTGATCGGGCTGCCGTGGTTCGTGCCGTCGATGCCCCGCGTCTTCCTGATCCTCGGCTACGTGTACGTCGGCGTGATCGTCGTGCTCGCGGTCTTCTTCGTCACCGGGTACTACAACCTCACCGCGGTCGAACTCGTGGCCGGCGTGCTGATCTTCAGCTGGATCATCGTGTTCCTGCGCAACACCGGCACGGCAAGGCGAGCGGATGCCGCGGTGCAGGCGGATGCCGCGGAGCCGGCGCTCGCGCCGGAGGCATCCGTCGCCTGACCCCTGCGGAACGCCGAACGGCCGGGCGCCTGCGCACCCGGCCGTTCGCGATCCAGCGCCGGATCAGGCCTGCGAGAGCGCCTTCGCCTTGATGACGTCGTACTCCTGCTGCGTGATCGTGCCCGAGTCGAGCAGCGCCTTGGCCTTGGCGATCTCGTCGGACGGGCTGGCGCTGCCGGCCGTCTGGCGGATGTACGCCTCGGTCGCCGCCTGCGCCTGCTTCGCGTCGCGCGCCGAGCGCTCGGCCATGCCGTTGCCGCGTGCGATGAGGTAGACCAGCGCGGTCAGGAACGGCACGAAGATCAGGAAGATGATCCACACCGCCTTCCACCATCCGCTGAGCTTGTGGTCGCGGAACAGGTCGCCGACGATCGCGAAGAGCGCGAACAGGTAGGCGATGAACGCGAAGCTCCAGAAGAAGAGCCAGATGATGTTCCAGAAGTTGTCCAAGAATCCCACGATTGAGCCTTTCATCAACTCTTGACGAGGGTCGATGACCGTCCCCCGGTGGTCAGGGTACTCGGCACCACTGGGGCGCGCGGGACTTTCGACTTCAGCGCGTCGCTCGGCGGCGCGATACGTTCGCCCAGCCGTTGCGCGCGTGACGTGGCCGCGGCGAGCCGCTATGTTCGCGACAACACGGTCACTGGGGGTGCGCAGTGGGAGACTCGCCGAATCAGCCACGACGGCTCGAGGAAATGAAGCTCGCCGTCCCGGAGCGAGATCCGAACGCCACGCCGCGGCGCCTGCTCCTGCTCGCGATCCCCGCGATCGCGGTCGGCATCCTCGCCGCCCTCGTGCTCTGGAGCGTCGACGCCATCGCGGGCGCGCTCGACGGCCTCCTGTGGACCACGTGGCCCGACGCCCTCGGCGTCGACCCGTCGGGGTGGTGGATCGTGCTCGTGCTCACGACCACCGGACTCGCCGTGGGGCTCGCGCTCACGTTCGTGCCGGGGCACGGCGGTCCCGACTCGGCGACCACCGAGCTCACGCCGCCCCCGATGAAGCTCAGCGCGCTGCCGGGGCTCGCGCTCGTCACGATCCTCGCGCTCGCCGGCGGCGTGAGCCTCGGCCCCGAGAACCCGGTCATCGCGATCAACGCGACGCTCATCGCCGCGATCCTCGCACGCCTGCTGCCGCAGGTCCCCGGGCAACTCGCCATGCTGCTCGCCACCTCGGCCACGATCGGCGCACTGTTCGACACCCCGGTGGCGGCGGCGCTCATCTTCACGGGGGTCGTCGCGGCCGTGAAGGCGGGCGGCTCGCTGTGGGACCGGCTCTTCCTGCCGCTCGTCTCGGCCGGCGCCGGGGCGATGACGATGCACCTGCTGGGCGCGGCCGTGTTCGCGTTCGACGTGCCGCCCTACGACTCGCCGCAGGCGATCGACCTCCTCACGGGATCGGCCGTCGCGATCGGGGCCGCGCTCGTCGGCCTCGCCGCCCTCGCCGCGTTCCCGTGGGTGTACCGCGCGTTCCACGCGATGCGGCATCCGATCATCGTCACGACTGTCGGCGGCCTCGTGCTCGGCCTCCTCGGGCTGATCGGCGGCCCCATCACGATGTTCAAGGGCCTCGAGCAGATGGGCGAACTGCTCCAGAACGCCGACGACTACGACGGCGCGCAGCTCGCCGCGATCGCCGGAATCAAGACGGTCGCGCTGCTCGTCGCGGCGAGCGCGCTGTTCCGCGGCGGCCGGGTCTTCCCCGCCACGTTCATCGGGGTCGCCCTCGGCATGCTCGGGCACGTGCTCATCCCGGGGCTCCCGCTCGGCCTCGCCGTCGCATGCGGCGTGCTGGGGCTGACGCTCGTCGTAACCCGTGACGGCTGGGTCGCCATCTTCCTCGGCGTCGCGATCGGCGGCGACATCACACTGCTGCCCGTGCTGTGCGTCGTCGTGCTGCCGGTGTGGTTGATGGTCACCGGCGCGCCCGAGTTCCGCATCCAGCCGCCGGCGCCCGCGCCGGCGGACCCGTCCGCGACTCACGCGCCGCCCGGGCCGCCCGAGGCGACCTCCGCTCGCTAGGGTCGTCGATGGGAGGGGGGCCCATGCAGCGTCCATTCGCCGGACTGACCCGGCGCAACCTGCTCCGCGAGCTTCTCGCGGGTGTCACGCTGCTGGCGATCGCGATCCCGCTGAACATCGGCTACGCGCAGATCGCCGGGCTGCCGGCGACGGCCGGGCTCTACGCGCTCGTGCTGCCCACGGTGGTGTACGCCGTCGTTGTGTCGTCCCGCCAGGTGGTCGCGTCGCCGGATGCCGCGGCTGCGGCGCTCGTGGCGTCGTCGATCGGCGGTCTCGCCGTCGCGGGCAGCGCCGACTACGCGACGCTCGCCCTCGCACAGGCGATTCTGTGCGGCGGGATGTTCGTGCTGCTTGCGGTGTTCAAGCTCGGGTTCCTCGCCAACTTCCTCTCGAAGCCGATCCTCATCGGATTCGTCGGCGGCCTCGCGCTCGACATCCTCGTGAGTCAGGTCGCGAAGATGCTCGGAGTCTCCATCGACTCCGGCGGCGAGTTCGTCGACAAAGTCTCCGAGCTCATCGCCGGCCTCGGCACGGCGAACGCATGGTCCGTGGCGATCGCCGCGGCATCCGTCGCGGTGCTGCTCGGCGGACGGCGGCTGGCCCCGGCGGTGCCATGGGCGCTCGTCGTGCTGATCGCCGCCACCGCAGCGGTCGTGCTCGGCGGACTGGATGCCGAAGGGGTCGACGTTCTGGGAGAGGTGCCCCCGGGGCCGCCCGCGCTCACCTGGCCGATCATCGACTGGACCATGTGGCTGGCGCTCGTCCCATCCGCGATCGCCCTCACACTGGTGACCACGGCCGAGGGGCTCCTCGTGTCCCGGTCGTACGGCGAGCGCCGTGGATACCGCACCGACCCCAACCGCGATCTCCTCGCGTTCGGGCTGGGCAACGTCGCGGCCGGAGCGAGCGGAAGCTTCGCGATGGGCTCGTCGACCTCCCGCACCGCAGCCATGGACCAGGCGGGTTCGCGCACGCAGCTCCCCTCGCTCGTGCTGGCCGTGGGCTCGCTGTTGCTGCTGCTCGTCGGGACGGCCCTCCTCGCCGACATCCCCTCGCCGGCCATCGGCGCGATCGTGGGCGTTGCCATCCTGCCGCTGCTCGGCGTGCGGGAGTTCGTCGCGCTCTGGCGCGCCGATCGTGGCGAGTTCGTCGTGGGTGCGGCGTGCTTCCTCGTGACCCTCTTCGTCGGTGCGATCCCCGGCATCCTCGTCGCGTTCGTGCTCGCGCTCGTCAACCTCGCCCGTCGGGCTGCCAATCCGGCGATCGACGTGCTCGCGTCGACCGGAGAACCGACCGATTCGTTGCTCGTGGAGGCGCCGCGGGGCGAGCTGAGCGCGCCCGGGATCATCGTCGTGCGCCTTGCGGCGCCGCTGTTCTTCGCGAACGGCAGCGTGTTCGACGACGCGGTGAAGCGTGCCGTGCGGGCCGCACCCGAGGAATCCGTGCGCCACCTCGTCATCGACATGGAGGCCGTGACCGATGTCGACGTGACCGGCGCCGAGAGCTTCGATGCGCTCGAGCAGTGGCTCGTGCAGCACGGCATCGCCGTGAGCTTCTCGCGAGTGCGCGAGGATGCGCGGGCCCGACTCGCGCACCTCGGTCTCCTCGGCGACCATCAGGTCTTCGACACGAACCGGGCTGCGATCACCGCACTGGCCGTCGGGGCGCCAGGGGCGCCAGGCGCACCGGAAGGAGGCTACCGGCATGGGTGAGGCCATCGGCGAGGTCCTGCCGCTCGCGCTCGGGATCGCGATCAGCCCGATCCCGATCATCGCGGCGATCCTCATGCTGCTCTCGCCGAAGGCGCGCGGCACGAGCGTCGGGTTCCTGCTCGGCTGGGTGCTCGGCATCGTCGTGGCGGTCGTGCTGTTCACGCTGCTCGCCGCCGTCATTCCCGAGGGCGAGCCGGATGCCGCGAAACCCGTCGCCGGCACGATCAAGATCCTGCTCGGGACGGCCCTGCTGTTCCTCGCCCTGCGGCAATGGCGCAACCGCCCGAAGCCGGGCGAGGAGCCCGCGCTGCCCAAGTGGATGGCCGCGATCGACACGATGACCGCAGGGCGCGGCTTCGGGCTCGGATTCCTGCTTGCGGCCGTGAACCCCAAGAACCTGCTGCTCGGGGCGGCGGCCGGCGTGGTCGTCGGCACCGCGGGGCTCACGGCGGGCGAGGCGGCGCTCGCGATCCTCGTGTTCGTGATCGTCGCCGCGAGCTCGGTCGCGATCCCGGTGATCGCCTACCTCGTGGCGTCGAAGCGCATGGCGGCGCCGCTCGAGTCGCTGCGCACCTGGCTCGTGCACAACAACGCGGCGGTCATGTCGGTGCTGTTGCTCGTGATCGGCGTCGTCGTGATCGGGAAGGGCATCGCCGACTTCTGAGCCGCATCGACGTGACCACGGCTCGGGCTTCTCGGCCACTGACGTCAGTCATCACCACTTCCGAACGAAACGAGGACACCATGGACCACAAGCCGGCCACCCCGTCGATCGAGGCCGCGCACGCTGCACTGCTCGGGAGCCTGCCTTTCGCCGATCGCCAGGACTTCGAGGACGCGGACCGCGGATTCCTCGGCGCGCTCGACCCCGGGGTCGTGCACGCGGCCGACGGCCGGGTCGTCTGGGACAACGACGCCTACGGGTTCCTCGCGGGCGACGCGCCGACCACGGTGCATCCGAGCCTCTGGCGTCAGTCGCAGCTGGCCGCGCGGCAGGGGCTCTACGAGGTCGTCGAGGGCATCTACCAGGTGCGTGGGCTCGACCTCTCGAACGTCACCTTCGTCGAGGGCGACACGGGCGTGATCGTCATCGATCCGCTCATCTCGACCGAGACCGCGGCGGCCGCGCTCGGGCTCTACCGCACGCACCGCGGCGACCGGCCCGTCGTCGCGGTGATCTACACGCACAGCCACGTCGACCACTTCGGCGGCGTCTTCGGCGTGACCTCGCAGGCCGACGTCGACGCGGGACGCGTCGCCGTGCTCGCCCCCGAGGGCTTCGTCGGCCACGCCGTCTCCGAGAACGTCTACGCGGGCACGGCGATGGCACGGCGCGCGGGCTACATGTACGGGGCGGCGCTCGAGCGCGGCCCACGCGACCAGGTCGGCGCCGGGCTCGGGCAGACCACCTCGGCGGGCGAGGTCGGCCTCATCGTGCCGACCCTCGAGATCTCGACCACGGGCGAGACGCACGTGATCGACGGCGTCGAGATCGAGTTCCAGATGGCGCCGGGCACCGAGGCGCCCGCCGAGATGCACTTCTACTTCCCCGGTCGCCGGGCGCTCTGCATGGCCGAGAACGCCACCCACACCCTGCACAACCTGCTCACCCTCCGCGGCGCACTCGTGCGCGACCCGCACGTGTGGTCGACCTACCTCACCGAGGCGATCGAGACCTTCGGCGACCGGGCCGACGTGGCCTTCGCGTCGCACCACTGGCCGACGTGGGGCGGCGACCGCATCGTCGAGTTCCTCGGCACCCAGCGCGACCTCTACGCCTACCTGCACGACCAGACCCTGCGGCTGCTCAACCGGGGCTTCACGGGCGCCGAGATCGCCGAGCTGATCGAGCTGCCGCCGGCACTCGAACACGCCTGGAACGCCCGCGGCTACTACGGATCCGTCAGCCACAACGTGAAGGCCGTCTACCAGCGCTACATGGGCTGGTTCGACGGCAACCCGGCGCGGCTCTGGCCGCACCCGCCGGCCGAGCTCGCCACCCGCTACGTCGACGCGATGGGCGGCCCGGACCGGGTCGTCGAGCTCGCGCAGGCGGCGTTCGACGCGGGGGACTTCCGCTGGGCGGCCACGCTCCTCGACCACGCCGTGTTCGCCGACGAGGCGCATTCCGGCGCGCGGGCGCTGTACGCCGACACGCTCGAGCAGCTCGCCTACGGCGCCGAGAACGGCACGTGGCGCAACTTCTTCCTCTCGGGGGCGACGGAGCTGCGCGAGGGCGCCTTCGGCACGCCGACGGCCACGAGTGCTCCCGCGATCGTCGCGCAGCTCACGCCGGAGCAGCTCTTCGACGCGATCGCCATCTCGGTCGACGGACCGAGGGCGTGGGACCTCACGATCGCGCTCGACGTGACCCTCACCGACCTCGATGCCAACTACCGGGCGACCCTCCACAACGGCGTGTTCATCTCCGTCGAACGGGCAGCGGATGCCGCATCCGCCGACGCCACCGTCACGACCACCAAGCCGCGCCTCATCGCCCTCGTCGGCGGCGACCTCGCCTCGCCCGGACTCGACGTCGCGGGCGACGCCGGCGTGCTGCAGGCCCTGCTCGGCGTGCTCGACGCCGGCGACCCGTCGTTCGCGATCGTGACGCCGTAGCAGCCCGAACGATACGGGACCTTCGTCGCGTCGGCGCCAGGCCCCCACGGCTTGAATCGGTTCTGGCGGCCGCGGGGCCGCGCGGATAGTCTGCACACACAACGGCCTCAGGGGGGAACCAATGGCGGAATTCGAATACGGTCCGGTCGACATCTATCTGATCGCATTCCCGGGATCGAGGCTCGACGACGCGACGCTCGAGGCGCTCGGCGAACTGATGATCGGGGAGGCGGTGCGCCTGCTCGACATGCTCATCGTGTCGCGCGGCGACGACGGCGAGGTCACGGTGCGGGAGTTCGAGGAGTTCCGCGACGAGTACGGGTTCACGGTCGTCGAACTCGAGGCATCGGGCCTCCTCGGCGACGAGGACGTCGAGGAACTCGGCGCATCGATCCCGCCGGGCTCGTCGGGTGCGCTGCTCGCTCTCGAGCTCCTGTTCGCGAAGCGGCTGGCGTCGAGCTTCGCCGCCTCGGGCGGCGAGGTGCTGCAGGTCGAGCGCATTCCCGCGCAGGTCGTCAACGACGTGCTCGCCGAGGCGAGCGACGAGGAGTAAGGGGAGATCATGCCACTTCGCAGAATGGGACGACCGGGACTCATCGGCATGGCCGCGCGCACCGCGGTCGTGGCCGGTACCGCGACGGCGGTGAGCGGCAACGTCGCCCGCCGCCAGAACGCGCGGGCCCAGGGCAAGGCCGACGAGCAGGCCGCCGCAGAGCAGCAGGCGTACGAGGCGCAGCAGTACGAGGCGCAGCAGGCAGCGGCAGCGCAGGCGGCGTACGCGCCGCCGCCCCCGCCGCCGGCAGCGGCGCCCGCGGGCGGAACCGACGTGGTCGCCGAGCTGCAGAAACTCGCCGGGCTGCGCGATCAGGGGATCCTCAGCGAGGACGAGTTCGCCGCGGCGAAGGCCAAGCTCCTCGCCTGACGGGGTGACGTGAGCGGAGTCGATCCGACGGTGCAGGGGCGCGCGTGGCTTCCACGCGCGCCCCTCGTCGTCATCGCGACGATCCTCGTGCTCGCCGCACTGTCGTTCGCGCGCGAGATCGTCGCGCCGCTCGCGCTCGCCGCGGTGCTCGTGGTCATCGTGCACCCGCTGCGGCATCCGCTCGAACGCCGTGGCTGGCCCCGGTGGGCCGCGAACACGGTCGTGATCGTCGTGGTCTACCTGATCCTCGCCGTGCTCGCCGCACTGCTCGTGTTCGCCGCGGGGCGCTTCACGGTGCTCGTAGGCGACTACGTCGAGCAGATCGGCGGCGTCGCCGACGCGACCGCCGCCTGGCTGTCGTCGGTCGGGCTCGACCCGGCGACGGCCGAGAGCGTCGTGGCCGCGTTCGATCCAGCCCGGCTGCTCGAGCTCGCCCAAGGGGTGACCGGCTGGCTGCTCGGCTTCGCCACGGCGTTCTTCTTCGTGCTCGGCTACGTGATCTTCATGGCCGCCGACGGCGGGCGCTACAGCGGGGCCGACCGCCGGTTCCCAGGCCACGCGCGCACGGTCGAGCGGATCCGCTCCGTCAACTCCGCGGTGCGCCGGTACTACGTCGTGAACGCGTCGTTCGGCGCCGTCGTCGCGGTCATCGACGGCCTCGCCCTGTGGGCGCTCGGCATCCCGGCACCGGCGGTCTGGGCGATCCTCGCGTTCGTCACGAACTTCATCCCGAACATCGGGTTCGTGATCGGGCTCGTGCCGCCGGCGGTGCTCGCCTTCGTCATCGGCGGCGTGCCGCTCATGCTCGCGGTCGTCGCCGTCTACTGCGTGGTCAACGTGGTGCTCCAGGTGCTCGTGCAGCCCAAGTTCGTGAGCGACGCGGTGAGCATCTCGCTGACGCTGAGCTTCTTCTCGGTGATCTTCTGGACGTTCGTGATCGGCCCGCTCGGCGCCATCCTCTCGATCCCGTTCACCCTCCTCGCGCGGGAACTCCTGATCGGCGAACCCACCGCCGCCCGCTGGTGGCGGTGGCTGTCGGGCGACCGGGACGCCGCGTTCGTCGCGCCCGGCTGAACCACGACGCATCCGGAGCCCGTGGCACTCTGGACCCTGCCACGCTCGCGGGTTAGTCTGCGAGAACTCGCGGGTCGGTCTGCGAGAAAAGGGGGGTCGCCATGCCGCAGTTCCGACCGATCGAAGCCGGGGGAACGGCATGAGCGCCGCGATCTCGCTCCGGGGGCTCTCGACGGTGGTGCCGTCGACCGTGCTCATCCAGGAGGAGGTGCGCGACGTGTTCGCCGCCCAGCCGGGCCTCAACCGGCTCGCGCAGCGCATCGTCGCGACCTCGTTCAACGTGTCGGGCATCGAGCGGCGCTACACCGTGCTCGAGGAGCTCACGTACGAGGCGCGCGAGGGCGAGCCGGTGTTCTTCGACCAGGCGACCGGTGAGCTCCTCCTTCCCGGCACGAAGGCCCGCAACGAGATCTACGCCGAGGAGGCGACGCCGCTCTACGTCGAGGCGGGCAGGGCGGCGATCGCGGCGACGCCGGGCATCGAGGCATCCGACATCACGCACGTCATCACCGTGTCGTGCACGGGCTTCTACGCGCCCGGGCCCGACTTCATGGTCGTGCGCGACCTCGGCCTGGGCGCGGCCGTGCAGCGCTACCACCTGGGCTTCATGGGGTGCTACGCGTCGATGCCGGCGCTGCGGCAGGCGGCGCAGTTCTGCGCGGCCGACCCCGACGCGGTCGTGCTCGTGATCAGCGTCGAGCTGTGCACGCTGCACCTGCGCTCCTCGAACGATCCCGACACGATCGTGGCGTCGTCGCTCTTCGCCGACGGCGCCGGCGCCGGCATCGTGACCGCGCGTCCGCTCGAGCCGGGCGAGCGGGCGTTCGCGCTCGACCGCTTCGAGACGCGCGTGACGCCGGTGGGCGAGGGCGACATGGCGTGGAAGATCGGCGACCACGGCTTCGAGATGGTGCTCTCGAACGCCGTGCCCTCGATCATCGACGACCACATCACGGGCGCGCTCGAGCCGCTCTTCGCCCCCGAGGCCGACCTGGCCGAAGCGCTGGCGACGGATGCCGCGAGCGACGCGGTGGCGCACTGGGCGATCCACCCCGGCGGCCGCAGCATCCTCGACAAGGTCGAGTCCCGCCTCGCGCTCACCGAGGCACAGCTCGTGCCCGCCCGTGAGACCCTGCGCGACTTCGGCAACATGTCGAGCGCGACGGTGCTGTTCGTGCTGCGCAACATCCTGCTGTCGGATGCCGCCGCCGACGGCGACCGCGTCGCGGCGATGGCGTTCGGCCCGGGGCTCACCGTCGAGTCCGCGCTCATGACCGTGCAGGCGTGACGGGAGGCGCCGGCGTCGTGGACCGCGGTCGGGCTCGGCGGCCGGCCCGGCGGCCGGCCCGGCGGCCGACCCGACGGCCGGTCGACCTGGCCCACCGTGACGTCGACGCGGTCGAGCTCATGGACGACCCCGCCGCCGACCCCGTGACCCTCGACCGCACCTATGACCGCTTCCGGCTCGTCAACGCGGTCGTATCGAACCCCGCCGCCGTGTACCGCGACTGGGTGCGGCCGCGACTGTCGGTCGCGCACACGACCCGGCTGCTCGACGTCGGCGCGGGCGGCGCGGACCTGCCACGCGCGCTCCTGGCGCGGGCGCGTCGCGACGGCCTCCCGCTCGAGGTCGTGGCGATCGACCCCGACGAGCGGGCGGCGGCCTGGGTCGCGTCGCAGCCGCCCGTGCCGGGGCTCGAGTTCCGGCGGGCGATGAGCCGCGAGCTCGCCGACGCGGGCGAGCGCTTCGACGTGGTGCTGTCGAACCACGTGCTGCACCATCTCTCGCCCGAGGAGCTCGGTGCGCTCCTCGCCGACTCCGAGCGGCTCGTCGCGCCCGGCGGGGTCGCGGTGCACGGCGACATCGCCCGAGGCCCGTTCGCCTACGCGGGGTTCTGGCTCGGCACGCTGCCGTTCGCGTGGAACCTGCTCGCCGGATCGTTCATCCGCGCCGACGGGCTCACGTCGATCCGCCGCTCCTTCACCCCCGGCGAGCTCGCCGTGGCCGTGCCGGCGGGATGGCGGGTGCGGCGGGCGTTTCCGTCACGGCTCGAGCTCGTGTGGGGCGACGATGGCGACGCGTGAGCCGGCGCGGCGCGAGCCGGCGGGGCGTGCGGATGCCGCGGGCCCCGAGCCGGCGAGCCGTGCGGATGCAGCGGGCGGCCCCCGCATGCACGACGTCGCGATCGTCGGGGCGGGCGCCGTCGGCCTCCTGCTCGGCTGCCTCCTCGCGAAGCGCGGACTCGACGTGGTCGTGCTCGAGCGCCGCACCGAACCCGCCGGACGCACACGCGCGATCGGCATCCACCCGCCGGGACTCCGCGCGCTCGACGCCGCCGGGGTCGGCGACGAGGTGCGGGCGCGGGCGGTCGCGATCCGCGGCGGCCGGGTGACGTGCGACGGACGGGTGCTCGGCGCCCTCGAGTTCCGCCGCACCGGCGCGGTGCGCTCGCTGCCGCAACGCGAGACCGAGGCGCTGCTCGAGGCGCGGCTGCGGGAGTCGCCCAGCGCGGAGCTCCGCCGCGGAGTCGAGGTGCGGGGCGTCCACGACCGGGGCACGCACGTCGACCTCGATGCGACGACGGCCGAGGGACCCGTGACGGTGGCGGCGCGCTACGCAGTCGGGGCCGACGGAGTGCGCAGCGGCATCCGCGAGCTCATCGACGCCGGCTGGCTGCCGCGGCGCGGGCGGGCGCACTACGTGATGTGCGACACGCGCGACGACACGGGGGAGCCCGACGTCGCGCTGCTGCACTTCGAGCGGGCCGGTGTCGTCGAGTCGTTCCCGCTGCCGGGCGGCGAGCGGCGCTGGGTGGCGTGGGTTCGGCGACCGCTCGAATCGCCCACGGCCGAGTCGCTCGCGACGATCGTGGCGACGCGAACCGGGGGCACGTTCGACACGGATGCCGCCGGCGCGCCGACCGCGTTCGAGGCGCGCCAGCACCTGGTGCGGCGCATGGCCGTGGGGCGGGTCGCCCTCGTCGGCGACGCCGCGCACGAGGTGAGCCCCATCGGCGGACAGGGCATGAACCTCGGCTGGCTCGACGCCGTGCAACTGGACCGCGAGCTCGCCCACGCCTTCGCCGCGGGCGCGCCGTTCGACGCGTTCGCCGCCTACGACCAGTCGCGGCGCGCCGCGGCCTCGCGCGCCATCCGCCAGGCGGGCTTCAACATGGCGATGGGCGGACCGACCACCGGCGTGCGCCTGAAGGCCCGCAACGCCGCGGTGCGGGTGCTCGCGGTGCCGCCCTTCCGCGGCGTGCTCGCGAGCGCGTTCACGATGCGCTGGCTCTGAGCGGATGCCGCCGGCGCACCGGCCCCGGCCGCGCGCCCCCGCCCGCGCCCGCGCGCCCGGCACTCAGGTGGTGATGCGCGTGAGCACGAAGAGCGGGATCTGCCGGTCGGTCTTGGCCTGGTAGTCGTCGTAGGCGGGCCAGGTCTCGGTGGCGCGCTTCCACCACTCGGCCTTCTCGGCGCCGGTGACCTCGCGGGCCTCGTAGTCGTGCTTCTCCGGGCCGTCCTGCAGCTCGACGTGGGGGTGCGCCTTGAGGTTGAAGTACCACGCGGGGTGCTCGGGGCGGCCGCCCTGCGACGCGACGACGGCGTACTCGCCCTCGTGCTCGACGCGCATGAGCGCGGTCTTGCGCAGCTTGCCGCTCTTCGCGCCCACGGTCGTGAGCACGATCACGGGCTTGCCGCGCAGCAGGTTCGCCTCGGCGCCCCCGGTCGCCTCGTACGTCTCGGCCTGGTCGCGCGCCCACTTCGACGAACTCGGCGCGTACTCGCCCTGCAGTGGCATGGTTCCTCCTCGATCGGCTTCCCCTCACGCTAACGCCGGATGCCGCGTGCCGATTCCTCCGGGAACGCCACGCGCCCGCGACATCCCGCCACACGCGGGCCGGAGCCCAGCATGGGCGGGGCGCAGCGGCCGCTTCCGGCATCGACAGCGCCGCGGCATCCGTCTAGCGTGTGAGGCGGGGGAGCGGCCGGTGCGCCGACGAGATCGGCGAAGCCGGAATACCGACCTCTTCGGGAAAGTTGAGTGGAGTAGACTCAAGTTTGAAGAAGGGATTCCCGTGGCCAACATGCAGGGCGCGCCGAGCACGCAGGAGGAGCAGAAGTCGGCGCTCGAACAGTACGGCGTGAACCTCACCGAGATCGCCAAGCAGGGCAAGCTCGACCCCGTGATCGGCCGTGACGCCGAGATCCGCCGGGTCAGCCAGGTGCTCACGCGTCGCACCAAGAACAACCCCGTGCTCATCGGCGAGCCCGGCGTCGGCAAGACCGCCGTGGTCGAGGGCCTCGCGCAGCGCATCGTCGCGGGCGACGTGGCCGACTCCCTGAAGGACAAGCAGCTCGTGGCACTCGACATCTCGGCGCTCGTCGCCGGTGCCATGTACCGCGGCCAGTTCGAGGAGCGGCTCAAGGCCGTGCTCAAGGAGATCAACGACGCCGAGGGCAAGATCATCACCTTCGTCGACGAGCTGCACCTGCTCATGGGAGCCGGCGGCGGCGAGGGCTCCGTCGCGGCGTCCAACATGCTCAAGCCCATGCTCGCGCGCGGCGAGCTGCGGCTCATCGGCGCGACCACGCTCGACGAGTACCGCCAGTACATCGAGAAGGATGCCGCACTCGAGCGCCGCTTCCAGCAGGTCTACGTGGGCGAGCCGAGCGTCGAGGACACGATCGCGATCCTCCGCGGGCTCAAGGGCCGCTACGAGGCGCACCACGGGGTGACGATCACCGACGCGGCGCTCGTGGCCGCGGCATCCATGTCGAACCGCTACATCACGGCGCGCCAGCTGCCCGACAAGGCGATCGACCTCATCGACGAGGCCATGTCGCGGCTCAAGATGGAGATCGACTCGAGCCCGGTCGAGATCGACCAGCTCAAGCGGCGCGTCGACCGGTTGCGCCTCGAGGAGCTCGCGCTCAAGAAGGAGAAGGACGAGGCCTCGAAGGAGCGCCTCGTCACCCTGCAGGAGACCCTCGTCGACCTCGAGCGCGAGCTCGTGCAGCTCGAGGAGCGGTGGTCGCGCGAGCGGATGAGCCTCAACCGGGTCGGCGAGCTCAAGAAGCAGCTCGACGAGGCGGTCACGCAGCGCGACCGCGCCATGCGCGAGGCGGACTACGCCACGGCGTCACGTCTCGAGTACGAGACCATCGCGCGACTGCAGCGCGACCTCGAGGCGGCCGAGCGGGCCGAGGAGGCGCCCGACGAGCCCCGCATGGTCAACGAGCAGGTCACCGAGGAGGACATCGCCGCGGTGATCGCGCAGTGGACCGGCATCCCCGTCGGCCGGCTCATGCAGGGCGAGACCGAGAAGCTGCTGCACCTCGAGCAGGAACTCGGCAAGCGCGTCATCGGCCAGCGGCGCGCCGTCGCCGCCGTCGCCGACGCAGTGCGCCGCGCCCGTGCGGGCGTGAGCGACCCCGACCGGCCCACGGGCTCGTTCCTGTTCCTGGGCCCGACGGGCGTGGGCAAGACCGAGCTCGCGAAGGCCCTCGCCGCGACGCTCTTCGACGACGAGCACGCGATGGTGCGCATCGACATGTCGGAGTACGGCGAGAAGCACACCGTCGCCCGTCTCGTGGGCGCCCCTCCGGGCTACATCGGCTACGAGCAGGGCGGCCAGCTCACCGAGGCCGTACGTCGGCGCCCGTACTCGGTGATCCTGCTCGACGAGGTCGAGAAGGCGCACCCCGAGGTGTTCGACGTGCTGCTGCAGGTGCTCGACGACGGCCGCCTCACCGACGGCCAGGGTCGCACGGTCGACTTCCGCAACGTCATCCTCGTGCTCACCTCGAACCTCGGGTCGCAGTACCTCATGGACCCCTCCCTCTCGTGGCCCGAGAAGGAGGAGGCCGTCATGGCGGCCGTGCGCCAGTCGTTCAAGCCGGAGTTCGTCAACCGGCTCGACGACCTCGTGGTGTTCGCGACGCTCACGCAGGAGGAGCTCGGCGAGATCGTGAACATCTCGATCGACCGCCTGAGCTCCCGGCTGCACGAGCGGCGCCTCGAGCTCGGCGTCACCCCCGACGCACGCGCGTGGCTCAGCGAGCGCGGCTACGACCCGCTGTACGGCGCCCGGCCGCTGCGCCGGCTCATGCAGGTCGAGGTCGCCGATCGGCTCGCACGGGCCCTGCTCGCGGGCGAGATCCGCGACGGCGACCAGGTCGTGGTGGGGCTCGACCCGAGCGGCGAGCACCTGAGCGTGATGCGCGCCCCGGAGCCGGGCGACGGGCCAGAGGGCGGCGACCACGACGTGATCGACGCCGAGATCATCGAGTAGCCGTCATCCGCCCACGGTCTGCGACGCCTCGGCCACCCCGTTGGCCGAGGCGGGCACCCGGCGCTCGAGCACGAGGGCGAGCACGAGGACGCTCGCGCAGCCGGCCAGCATCGTGATGATGTAGGCGGCGTCCCAGCCGTTCGCGAGCAGCAGGCCCGCGGCGATCGGGCCCGTGATCGCGCCGCCCTGGAACGCCGCCGCGCTCACGGCGTTGACCCGGCCGCGGTTGCGGTCGGTGGCGAGGTCGTTGTACATGGCCGGCACAGTCGGCTGGAGCATCGTCTCGCCGAACGCGAAGATGCCCATGAACGCGAGCACGCCGATCGCGGCGGCGACCGAGTCGGGCAGCAGGCCGGTCGCGCCGAGCACGAGCCATGATGCGGCCCACACGAGCGCCATGACCTGCATCACGCGGGTGCGGCGTCGGCCCGCGATGAGCTTGAGCACCGCGAACTGCAGCAGCACGATCACGGCGGTGTTGACCGCGAACGAGAGGCCGACGACCCGCGTCGACACCTCCGAGACCTGCCGCGCGAACGCCGGGAAGCCCGCCTCCATCTGCCCGTAGCCGATGAACACCGAGATGAACGTGACGAGCGTCAGCCACAGCACCGCCGGCCGGCGCAGGATCTCGCGGTAGCTCCCGCCCGCCTCGTCGTCGGTGCCCGGTTCTCCCTGCGTGCGCACGTGCCGCAGCGGGCCGAGCAGCAGCGCCATGGGGATGAACCCGCTCGCCGCGTCGGCGAGGAAGATCGCCGTGAACGTCGCCGGGTTCTGCACGTCGACGAGGAATCCGCCGATGATGCCGCCCACGCCGATGCCGAGATTGACGAGGGCGAAGTTCACCCCGAAGTACTGCTGCCGCAGCTCGCCGTCGACGATCGTCGCGATGAGTGCGTTGAATCCCGGCCACGAGAGGCCGAAGTTGACGCCGATGAGCACGATCGCGATCGCCGCGACTCCGGGGTGGGTCGCGAAGGCGAGCAGCGTGCAGCCCGCGATCATCGAGCTGATGCCGAAGAGGAGCACCGCTCGCGCGCCGTACCGGTCGATGAGGGTGCCGCCCGGGCCGGTGACCGCCAGCGCGGTGATCGCGATGAGGCTCATGAGCGCGCCGGAGATCCCGAGATCGAACCCCCGCACCTCGTGCAGGTAGATGATCGTGAACGGCAGCGTGAGGCCGCGCCCGAGCGTCTGGATCGCGACCGTCGACAGCAGCCACCGCCCCTCGGTCGGAAGGGCCTTCCAGAACGTCGTCATGCCGGTCACCAGTGCATTCTGCCGGAGCCCACCGACACGCTCCGGACCCATCGGCCCGCGCTGTGGAGAGCGGGTCCGGCTCGGCGCAGTGCAGCCCGCACGCCCGGCCGCGGCACCCGCTCATCTCACCGGGGCGGATGCCGCGTGGGCCCGGTCGGGGCCCGCTCAGCCGATGAACTCCACGATGTCGGCGCAGAAGTCGCGGTTCTCGGTCTCGAAGTGACCCTTCACGTCGGCGCCGAGGAACTCGACGAACTTGTCGTCGTCGGGGTTGGACGGGGTGCCGTTGGTGTCGATCACGATGGAGAAGAAGTTGCGCCCCGTGTCGATGAAGAGGCGATCCCCGTTGTCGTCGTAGTACGTCGTCGGGCCGGTGTGGAGCACCTCGATCGTGATCTTGCCGTCACCGTTGTCCGTCACGTGCAGGTCCTTGTCGACGCCGTGCGAGATCCCCGACAACGTCGCACCGGTCTCCACGTTGGTCCACGAGAACTTCGACGTGAAGGTGCTGCCGCCGTAGTACAGGCCATCGCCGCGCTGCTGGAAGCGGAAGGTGCCCCAGGCGTCCTCGGTGTACAGCACGTCGAACGGAACGACGTCCCGCGTGCACCAGTCGTCGTGCTCGACCTGCTCGATGTGCTCGATGTGGTCGCTCCAATGCTCGAGGTAGGGGCGCGCTGCGGATGCCGGTGCGGCGACCGCGAGGGAGAGTGCGGCGGCGGCGGCGAGCACCGCCGTGATGGATGTCTTCAGGTTCATTGCTGCTCCTCCGGATCGGGTTGTGCGCCCGGCTCGCTCTCTCCCCGCCACGTCACAACTGAGGAATCCTCGCGGATGGGACGAACCGCACGCTACTCCCGACGTGCCTCGACGGTCACCCCCCGTTCGGGCCGGGGTGGCGAGCGCACGTATGCTCGGACGCATGCTCGCCACCGTCATCCATGCTGCCCGTGACATCCGCGTCGAAGAGGTGCCGGACCCGGCCCTCAGCGCCGGGAGCGACGCGATCGTGCGCGTCGTCGCCGCCTGCGTCTGCGGGTCCGACCTCTGGCCCTACCGCGGGGTCACGCCCACGAACGAACCGCACCGCATCGGCCACGAGTTCGTCGGCGTCGTCGAGGCCGTCGGTCCCGACGTGCGCCGCGTGCGGGAGGGCGACTTCGTGATCGCCCCGTTCTACGTGTGCGACAACACGTGCGTGAACTGCGCCAACGGCGTGAGCACCTCGTGCCTCAACGGCAGCTGGTGGGGGAGCGACGACCGGCTCGGCGGGTTCGCCGACGGCGGGCAGGGCGAGCGCGTGCGCGTGCCGCTCGCCGACGGCACCCTCGCGGTCGTGCCCGGCCCGGTCGCCGACGACGAGATCCCCGGGCTCCTCACGCTGAGCGACGTCATGGGCACCGGGCACCACGCGGCGGTCTCCGCGGGCGTCGGCCCGGGCGACACGGTCGCCGTGGTCGGCGACGGCGCGGTCGGCCTCTGCGCCATCATCGCGGCAAAGCGACTCGGCGCCACGACGATCATCGCGATGTCGCGGCATCCGCAGCGCCAGGCCCTCGCCCGCGAGTTCGGCGCGACGCACATCGTCGAGGAACGCGGCGACGAGGGCGTGGCCCGGGTGCAGGAGCTCACCGGCGGTATCGGCGCCGACCGGGTGCTCGAGTGCGTGGGCACGAGGGAGTCGATGGACCAGGCGATCCGGTCGGCGCGCCCGGGCGGCATGGTCGGCTACGTCGGCGTGCCGAACGGCGGCCCCGAGCTGCCGGTGCGTCCGCTGTTCAACCGCAACGTCGGCGTCAACGGCGGCGTCGCACCGGTGCGCGGCTACATCGAGGAACTGCTGCCCGACGTGCGCTCGGGGGCGATCAGGCCCGGCCTCGTGTTCGATCTCGAGCTGCCGCTCGCCGAGGCCGCGGAGGCGTACGCCGCGATGGACGAGCGCCGGGCCACCAAGGTGCTGCTGCGCCCGTAGCGGCCGGCGGATGCCGCGGCATCCGTCCACGCGATGACGAACGACCCGCCGCCGAGACCGGGGGCGGGTCGTTCCGCGTGCGGACGCCGGCTCAGGCCGCGGTGATCACGAGCTCGCCGAGCGGCTTGCGCGAGCGGGGCGCGACCTCGCGCTGGCGCAGCTGCTCGGGGAGCGCGTCGACGTCGCCGAGGCTGCCGAGTGCGGTGATCGAGACGGGCTCGAGGCCGTCGCCGAGCCCGAACGCCTCGCTCAGGCGTGCGACGTCGAAACCGCCCATCTGGTGGGTGTGCAGGCCCTCGTGCTGCGCCTGCACCGAGAGGTGCGCGACGGCCTGTCCCAGGTCGTAGAGGGCCCAGCGGCGGGGCGTCCCCTGCTCGTCGGCGACCTCGGCGACGTTCACGATGAGCACGGCGGCCGAGTCGGCCCAGGCCTGGTTGAAGCCGAGGAGCGCGTCGTGCACGGTCGTGAACTCGGGGGTGCCGCGGCGGGCGACGATGAACCGCCAGGGCTGCACGTTGTTCGCCGACGGCGCCCACCGGGCGGCCTCGAGCACGGTGCGCAGGGTGTCGGCGCCGATCTCGGCCGTGGGGTCGAAGGCGCGCGGGCTCCAGCGCTCGACGAGCGCGCTGATGAGCGGGGCGTCGGTGTCGGCGTTGCGCGAGGTGAGGTCGGTGATGAGGGTCATGATGATTCCTGACTTCCAGTGAGCGGATGTCGGGACTCCATCGGCCCAGATGACTCAACGGATGCTGGGGCCTCCGCTATTCCATGCAATCGCATATTCGCAGGAACGGAGCCCGCGATGGGCGTCGACGACGCCGGGGGACCTTCGCCTCGATGGCCGGGCCGCGAGGGGCATAGCGTTCGAGGCGTCGTCGCCCGTGCGCCGCGCTCGGGCGGAGGGGATCGTGATGAAGGTGCTGGTGGCGTACTCGAGCAAGTACGGAGCGACGAAGGGGATCGCCGAACGAATCGGGTCGGCGATGCGACGGCCCGGCCTCGACGTCGTCGTCGCGCGATGCAAGGACGTGCGGGACCCGTCGGGGTACGACGCGTTCGTCGTCGGCTCCGCGGCGTACATGTTCAACTGGCGCAAGGACGCGCGGAAGTTCGTGCGGCGCAATGCGGAACTGCTCGCCGAACGCCCGGTGTGGCTGTTCAGCAGCGGGCCGCTCGGCACCGACACGGTCGACAAGGACGGCAACGACGTGCTCGCCGGGGCCGAGCCGAAGCAGTTCGCCGAGTTCGACGACCTCGTCGGCCCGCGCGGCATGCAGGTCTTCTTCGGCGCGTTCGATCCCGAGCAGGTGCGCGGCGTCGATCGGATCGTCGCGTGGATGCCGGCGATCCACGACGTGATGCCCTCGGGGGACTTCCGCGACTGGAAGGCGATCGACGATTGGGCGCACCGGATCGCCGACGAGCTCGCGATCCCGGCCGCACCGGCCGCTCCCGACGCGTCCGCCTGAGCCGGCGGGAGCGTCGCCCCGCTAGGCAGCCGCGCGCGCGAGCTCCTCGCGGATGCCCTCGACGAACGCGTCGATGTCGGCCTCCGACGTGTCGAACGAGCACATCCAGCGCACCTCGTTGCGGGCGGCATCCCAGTCGTAGAACTTGAAGCCGCGGTCGCGCAGTCGGTCGGCGACGCCCGCGGGCAGCGTCGCGAAGACGCCGTTCGACTGGGTCCGCTGCGTGAACGCGAGCCCGGGTAGCTCGCCCGCGGCGATGCCCGCGTCGAGCGCGTCGCGCAGGCGGCGGGCCATCGCGTTCGAGTGCGAGGCGTTGCGCAGGTAGAGGTCGTCGTCGAGCAGCGCGATGAGCTGTGCCGACACGAAGCGCATCTTCGACGAGAGCTGCATGTTGAGCTTGCGCAGGAACTTGAGCCCGTCGGATGCCGCGGGGTTCAGCACCACGATGGCCTCGCCGAGCATGGCGCCGTTCTTGGTGCCGCCGAAGCTCAGCACGTCAACGCCCGCGTCGCGGGTGAACGCACGCAGCGGCAGGCCGAGCGACGCCGCCGCGTTCGAGATGCGCGCGCCGTCCATGTGCAGCTTCATGCCGCGCTCGTGCGCGTGGTCGGCGAGGGCGCGGATCTCCTCGACGGTGTACGCGGTGCCGAGCTCGGTGGTCTGCGTGATCGAGACGACGAGCGGCTGCGCGCGGTGCTCGTCGCCCCAGCCCCAGGCCTCGCGGTCGACGAGCTCGGGGGTGAGCTTGCCGTCGTCGGTGGGCACGGTGAGGATCTTGATCCCGCCGACGCGCTCGGGCGCTCCGCCCTCGTCGACGTTGATGTGCGCGGTGCCGGCGGCGATGACGGCGCCCCAGCGCGGCAGCATCGACTGCAGCGCGGTGACGTTCGCCCCCGTGCCGTTGAAGACGGGGAACGCCTCCGCACCCGCGCCGAAGTGCCGTGCGAACACCTGCTGCAGGTGCTCGGTGTAGACGTCGTCGCCGTAGGCGACCTGGTGTCCGTCGTTGGCCGCGGCGATCGCGGCGAGCACCTCGGGGTGCACGCCGGAGTAGTTGTCGGAGGCGAAGCCGCGGATGGCGGCGTCGTGCAGGGGTCGGAACTTGTGGGTCACCCAGCGATTCTCCCAGATTCACGGCACTCATTCAGCAACTGCATCCTATTGTGCAGTAACTGCACTTATGACATGCATCGACTGAAAGGGCAACGCGATGACCATCCCCCTCCTGACGGCGCCGCCCGGGTCCGCCCCGGTCCTGCGCGCCGTCGACCTCACCCGCAGCTACGGCAAGGGCCAGGCCCGATTCGACGCCCTCAAGGGCGTCACCCTCGACGTGCGGCGCGGGGAGTCACTCGCGATCGTCGGCCGGAGCGGCTCGGGGAAGTCCACGCTCATGCACCTGCTCGCGCTCCTCGACCGCCCCGACGCCGGTCGCATCGAGGTCGACGGCGGCGACGTGAGCCGCGCTGCCGCCCGTGAGATCAACACCCTGCGGAACCAGCGGTTCGGCTTCGTGTTCCAGCAGTTCTTCCTCACCGCGGGCCAGACCGTGCTCGAGAACGTGAGCCTGCCGCTCATGATCGCCGGCGTCCCGCCGCGTGAGCGCAAGCGCCGTGCGCTCGCGACGCTCGACCTGCTCGGCCTCGCCGACAAGGCGGGCAACAAGGCCACCGACCTCTCGGGCGGTCAGAAGCAGCGGGTCGTCATCGCCCGGGCACTCGTGAACGAACCCGACGTCATCTTCGCCGACGAGCCCACGGGCAACCTCGACACCGTCACCGGGCACCAGGTGGAGGACATCCTGTTCGGCCTGCAGCGCGATCGGGGCATCACCCTCGTCGTCGTCACCCATGACGAGGAGCTCGCCGAGCGCTGCGACCGGCGCATCACCATCGCCGACGGGCTGCTCGTCGGCCGAGCGGATGCCGCGCCATCCGTCGTCACGGACGGAGCGGACCGATGAGGACCACCGACATCGTGCGCAGTGCCACGCGCAACGCCTTCCGCAGCAAGCTGCGCACCACCCTCACGGTGCTCTCGCTGTTCGTCGGCGCCTTCACCCTCACGCTCACGACCGCGCTCGGTGCCGGCGTGAGCGATTACGTGACCAAGCAGGTGTCGTCGCTCAGCACGGGCGACGTGCTGCTCGTCTCGCCGGCCGCGTCGACCGACACCACCGAGGGCCCGAACGAGTACGACCCGAACGGGCGCCAGCAGTCGAGCCAGGCGAACCCGCTCGGCGCGGGCACGCTGCTGAACGACGACGACCTCGCCGCGATCGCCGCGATCGACGGGGTCGACCGGGTCGACCCCATCCGCCAGGTCTCCGTCGACTGGATCGCCGCGCCGGGCTCCGACGACCCGGCGAAGTTCGAGCTCTCCGTGAACCCGACGTCGTCGATCGGCCGCAGCGACCTCGCCGCCGGCGAGCAGCTCGACCAGCAGGCCGACGAGGCGCAGCTCATCCTCCCCGAGGACTACCTCGACGCGCTCGGGTTCGCCAGCGCCGACGAGGCGATCGGGCAGTCCGTCGAGCTCGGCTACACCGCGGCCGACCGCACCGAGCAGGTCGCCGAGGCCACCATCGTGGGCGTGGCCCGCGCGAGCCTGCTCGCCTCGGGTGCCGGCGCCAACCAGCAGCTCACGGCCGAGATCGCCGACGCGCAGGCGGTACCGGGCCAGCCTGACGCCTATGCCATCGCGGTCGCGTACCTCACCGGCTCGGGCGCCGACGGCGCGGTGACCGACGCCGACGTCACCGTGGTGAAGGCCGGTCTCGCCGACGCCGACCTCGCCGGCCAGACCGTCGAGGACCAGCTCGGGGTCATCCAGACGGTCATCAACGGCATCATCGGCGTGCTCACGGCCTTCTCGATCGTCGCCCTCGTCGCGGCATCCTTCGGCATCGTGAACACCCTCCTCATGAGCGTGCAGGAGCGCACCCGCGAGATCGGGCTCATGAAGGCCATGGGCATGTCGAACGGCAGGGTGTTCGGCCTCTTCAGCCTCGAGGCGGTCGTCATCGGCTTCCTCGGCGCGGGCCTCGGTGCGCTCGCGGCGATCGGGCTGGGCTCCGCGATCTCGTCGGTGGCCGCCGCCGGTCCCCTCGCCGACCTGCCCGGGCTCACCCTGCTGCTCTTCGATCCGGTGAGCGTCGCTGTGGTGATCCTCGTGATCATGCTCGTCGCATTCCTCTCGGGTGTGCTGCCCGCACGGCGCGCAGCCCGCCAGGACCCCATCGAGTCGCTACGGTACGAGTGAGAGAAGGAGCGCAGACCATGTCGACCGCATCCGACCGGCCCGCGGCCTCGCGCCGCCGCAACGCGGCCGAGACGACCGTCGCGATCGAGCGCGCCGCCGTCGAGCTCGTGCTGCAGCACGGCTTCGACCAGGTGACGGTCGACATGATCTGCGAGGCGGCCGGGGTCAGCCAGCGCACGTTCTTCAACCACTTCAAGACGAAGGATGCCGCGCTGCTCGGCCCCGAGCTGCCCACCATCGACGAGCGGGCGGCCCGGGAGTTCATCGTCTCCGACGGGCCGCTGCTCGCGGAGGCGGTGGGGCTCATCCGGGTCGCGCCCGAGCACCTCCCGGTCGACCCGAAGCTCTTCTCCGATCGCATCCGCGCCGTGTCCGCCCACCCGGCGCTGCTCCTGCGACAGATGGAGCGCCTCGGCGCCATCGAGGGCGAGCTCCGCGAGATCATCGCACTCCGACTGCGTCGCCGGGCTGCCGACGGGGCGGATGCCGCCGGCTCCGCCGAGAGCCCCGAGGAGCTCGAGGAGCAGGCCGAGCTCATCACCCACATGCTGGCCGGCGTCATGCGCTACGTCGGAATGCGGTGGGCGCGCCTGTCCGCCACGGGCGCGCTCCCGCCGGGCGCCGCACCCGATGCGGGCCTCGCCGAGACGCTCGACCGCGTCATCCGCAAGCTCGGCTGAGCTCAGCGCAACCGGTAGTGCAGGCCCACGTGCCCGCTCGGGTGCGACACGGCGTGGTCGAGCGCGAGGCGCTGCTCGCCGAGGTCGGCCGGGGTGAACGGCCGGCCCGCGCCGATGAGCACGGGCACGACGCGCAGGTGCAGGTCGTCGACGAGACCCGAGCGGAACAGCTCGTCGCAGAGCATGAGGCTGCCCAGACGACGATCGACGCGTGGCGGCCCTTGAGTTCGGCGATGGAGGTGGCGACGTCGCCGTGCAGCACCTCGAGCGCGTCGTCGCCCCAGGGCGCGTGGTCGATCGCGTTCGAGAACACGTACTTCGGCAGGCGCGCGATCACCTCGGCGACCGGCTCGACGGCGGGGTCGGCGCCCGGCCAGTACCCGGCGAACATGCGATAGGTGTTCCCGCCGAGCAGGATCGCGTCGACCCCCGTGAGCCACTCGAGTTGCTCGGCGTCGGTGGCCGCAGGCTCGTCGACGGCTGTGAAGAAGTCGATGCCGCCCGAGGCGTCGGCCGCGTAGCCGTCGGCCGAGACGATCTGCTCGACGGTGAGGATGCCCATCAGCGGCCCTCGTGCGCGCCGTCGGCGTCGCCGCCCGTGCCGACCGTGGCGAGGTGCTCGGCGAGCACGTCGAAGGCGGAGTCCCAGCCGTCGTAGACGTCCGCGTCGCCGGGCGCCGCCGCGATGCCGAGCAGGTGGAACAGCATCTCGGTGCGGTCGCCGTCGAGCTCGCGCAGCGTCACGGTGATGACGGGCGCGTCGCGGTCGTCGGGATTCCCCCAGGTGTACACGAGCCGCTCGGGCTCCACGATCTCGCGGTAGACGCCGGCCGTCGGGTACTCCGAACCGTCGGCGTCGTTCACCATGGTGTACGCGTAGCGACCGCCGATGCGCAGGTCGATCGCGACGCTGCCGGGCCGGATCGAGATGCCGCGCGGATGCCACCAGGCCGCGGCATCCGCCTGCTCGGTCCAGGCCCGCCAGACGAGCGGGCGAGGCGCATCGAAGATGCGGGTGATCGTGAACTGGGGTGCGGTCGCGTCGCTCGTGGCCTCGGCCACCGACGCGCGTTGCTCGGTCATGATTGCTCCTTCATCGATCGGAGGTGCTCGTCGAGCAGGTCGAACCGCTCGTTCCACTCGCCGCGGTGCCGTTCGACCCAGGCGGATGCCTCGTCGAGGGGCTCGGTGCGCAGGGTGCACGTGCGCCACTGCGCCGTGGCCGTGCGCTCGATGAGGCCCGCGCGCTCGAGCACCTTGAGGTGCTGCGAGATCGCCGGTCGGCTCATCGCGAACGGCTCCGCCAGCTCCCCGACGGTCGTCGGCCCGGCGTGGAGGCGCGAGAGGATCGCGCGCCGCGTCGGATCGGCGAGGGCCTGGAAGACGAGGCTGAGCTCGTCGGTCGCCGCTGCCACTGCGTAAGCAACTCCTTAATTAATGATTCGCTTACGTTACGCCCGAGCGGATGCCGCGTCAAGGGGTGCCCGGGGATTCGATCCCGCCCGCGCTGCGCCGGGGCCGCAACGCACGGGACCCGGTCGGATGGTGCGCCGGTGCGCACCCAGGGAGCGGAATCGCCTGCACCACTCGGCCCGATGGCCCGGAACGCCGTACGATGACGCCGGGCCCAGGGTCAGGCCGGGGCCACGGGCCCGCCCCCGGCCCCGCCCCGGGCTCACGACACGGCACGACACGATGAGAGGCGAACCACCGATGACGAACGAGGCCGAGGCACGCACTGTGCCGGCGCCCGTGCGGGCGTCCGCGCACGGCCTCCGCGTCGTCGTGATGGGCGTCTCGGGAGCGGGCAAGTCCACGGTCGGCGCCCTGCTCGCGGCGCGCCTCGGGCTGCCGTTCGTCGACGGCGACGACCTGCATCCCGCGGCGAACATCGCGAAGATGGCGGCGGGCATCCCGCTCGACGACGACGACCGCTGGGGCTGGCTCGACGCGGTCGCCGAGGTGCTCGCCCGGCCGGGCGGCGCCGTGGTCGCGGCATCCGTGCTCAAGCGGCGCTATCGCGACCGGGTGCGCGCCGGGGCGCCGGGCACCCGATTCGTCGAGCTGCGCGGCACCCTGACGCTGTTGCGCTCGCGACTCGAGCAGCGCGCCGACCACTTCATGCCGCCGCAGCTGCTCGCGTCGCAGTTCGCGGCGTGGGAGCCGCTCGCCGACGACGAGGACGGCCTCGACTACGACGTGGCGCTCGAGCCGGATGCGATCGCCGAGGCGGCCGCCACGGCGCTCACCGGGTCCACGACGGGAGAGCGCCACGGCTGACCCGCCTCGGCACGCACGGCCTCGACGCCGGTTCCTCCCCTTCTGCCGGGGGCGCGGCTAGTGTGGCTCGCATGACCGACGCGACGCCCCCGATCGATCCCGACGTGCCGCCCTCGGGCGAGGGGTGCGTCGAATGCCTCGACGGCGGCGGCTGGTGGCTGCACCTCCGCCGCTGCGCGCACTGCGGCCATGTCGGATGCTGCGACAGCTCGCCCGAGCAGCACGCCTCGCGCCACGCGCGCGAGCAGGGGCATCCGATCGCCCAGTCGTTCGAGCCGGGCGAGGACTGGTTCTGGAACTACGCCACCCACGAGGCCGTCGACGGACCGCGGCTCGCGCCGCCCGACAGCCGCCCCGTCGAGCAGGGCTCTCCGGCGCCGCGCGACCGCGTGCCCGCCGACTGGAAGTCGCGGCTGCACCGGCAGTCGGCGAACTGACCGCAGGCGCCCGGCGACTCAGGCCGCAGCCGCGTTGCGGTCGCCTGCCCGCCGCTTGAGGAAGATGAGCGGGAGCACCCAGCCGCCGAGCGCGGTCACGATCCACACGATGAGGGTCGCGAGCACCCACGTCACGGCGCCCTCGATGCGGATGCCGCCCGGGAACAGCGACGCGATGAGCAGCGCCACGAAGGTCGAGACGAGACCGATGCCGCCCAGGATCGCCGACGCGTACTTTCGCGCGACGTTGAAGATGAACGGCGAGAGCACGCTCTGCGCGATGGCGAACACCGCCACCGCCACGAGGAATCCGCCCCACTCGATGTGGAAGTCGGGGAGGATCCACGAGGCGACGAGGAGTCCGAGGGCGGCGGTCACGAGGTAGATCGCCGCGCGGATGAGGAAGCGCACCATGCCCGGAGGCTATCGGTGCCGTCGGGAACGGGTCAAACGATCGGCTCTTGGCCCCGGCCGCCGCAGCGCGCATGATGAACGGATGAGACGAGCGCGAGACCGGGCATGACCGCCGTCGCCGAGCCGAACCGTGCGGCTCGACGGGTTCAGGGCGTGTACTACACGCTCATCCTCGGCAACACCGTGGCTGCCTCGTTCATCTGGGGCATCAACACCCTGTTCCTGCTCGATGCGGGACTCACGAACCTCGAGGCGTTCGCGGCGAACGCGTTCTTCACCGCGGGCATGGTGATCTTCGAGATCCCCACGGGCGTCGTCGCCGACACGGTGGGCCGCCGCGCCTCGTACCTGCTCGGCACCGCGACGCTCGCCGTCACCACGGTGATGTACTGGCTGCTCTGGCTCTGGCACTCGCCGTTCTGGGCGTGGGCGGTGGTGTCGGTGCTGCTCGGCCTCGGGTTCACGTTCTTCTCCGGAGCGGTCGACGCCTGGCTCGTCGACGCGCTGCGCGCGACGGAGTACCGGGGCACCCTCGAGGCGGTGTTCGGTCGTGCGCAGATCGTGGGCGGCATTGCGATGTTCTCGGGTTCGGTGCTCGGCGGCGTCGTGGCGCAGCTGACCGACCTCGGGGTGCCGTTCCTGATCCGGGCGGGGATCCTCGCGGTCACGCTCGTCGTGGCGGCCCTCCTCATGCGCGACCTCGGCTTCACGCCCGAGCGCGGCGCCGGGCCGATCCGGGCCACACGCAACGTGCTGCGGGCCTCCCTGAAGTACGGACTGGGCGACCCGCCGGTGCGCTGGCTCATGCTCGCGAGCCCGTTCACCGCGGGCGTCGGCATCTACGTCTTCTACGCCCTGCAGCCGTACCTGCTCGAGCTCTGGGGCGATGAGGGCGCCTACTCGATCGCCGGCCTCGCCGCGGCGATCCTCTCGGCCGCGTCGATCGTCGGCGGGGCGATCGCGCCGTTCGTGCGGCGCCGGTTCCGCAAGCGCACCTCGGCGATCCTGCTCGCCACGATCGCGTCGGCCGTGATCCTCGTCGCGCTCGCGTTCACGACGAACTTCTGGGTGGCCATCGTGCTCCTCGCCGGCTGGGGCATCGCGTCGTCGATCGACGACCCCGTGCACCGGGCGTACCTCAACGACATGATCCCCTCGAAGCAGCGCGCGACCGTGCTCTCGTTCGACTCGCTCCTGGGCAGCGCCGGCGGCGTCGTGTTCCAGCCGATCCTCGGGCGCTCGGCCGACCTCGGCGGCTACGGGGCGTCGCTCCTGTGGAGCGGACTCATCTCGGCGATCGCGACGCCGTTCGTGCTGCTCAGCCGCGCACAGCGCTCGCCGGCCGACACCGCGAACGAGGTCACGCCGGCCCCGTCGGGGAGTGCGTCGCCGGCCTCCTCATCGACGGATGCCGCGACCCCGCCCTCGGCCGACTGACACGTCAGGGCCACCACTGACGACCGCCCACCGCGAGCCCCGCAGAATGGGGGACGCGCCGCCGCGCGCCGCCGGGCGATGGAACATGAGGATTTCCCTGTTCGGGGGGCAGCGTTGCGGCTAGCATGTCCGCACACGACGATCACGACGGCGCGGCGGACGACTGGGGGTTCGGATGCGGAAGGTGCTCTGGCTGGCAGCCGGCGTCACCGTGGTCTCCGCGGCCGCCTTCTTCATGGGCGCCGCCGCCGCGATGACGGGAGCACCGGTCTTCTACGACGCGCGGTACCCCCAGGAGGCCTCGCCCGCGGTCGACGGCTACGAGGCGAGCGCCGCCGAGTCGACGCCCGCCCCGCCCGGCGCCGTCGCCGAGCGCGAGGGCGACGTGCCCGCCGGGGCCGACGGCGGCGACGCAGCGCCCGCGCCGCAGGAGACGCCCGTCGCGCAGGCTCCGGATGCCGAGCAGCCCGACGGTCGTGCCACCGCCCCGACGCCGACGGACGAGCCGCCGCAGGCGCCCCGCCGCGGCACCCCCTCGGGCGAGTTCGGCGTGCCGGGCGGCCCGGCACCCGACGATGCTCCCGGCGGGCCGCCCACGCCCGAGGACCAGCACGCGTGGCTCGCCTTCCAGCAGATCGTGCGCGAGTGCATGTCCGCCCAGGGCCAGGAGTACCTCTACTGGGAGTGGTGGAACTACCAGGGCGACGGCTCGAACCGCTACCCGGCCATGCCGGCCGACCTCACCCACCGCGAGGCGGCGGCATGGGAGCTCGCCCTCAACGGCACCTCCCGGGGCGGTGACCAGTACCGCTGGGAGAGGGCCGGCTGCTGGGGCTTCGCGGGCCACCGCATCGGCGCGGTGGGCTGACCCGCCGCGATCCACGCGACTCGTCGCCGCGGTCGGGCCGGAGCGCGCTCAGGCGGTGAGCTCGGTGACCGATCCGTTCAGCTCCGCGGCATCCGCTCGCCACAGGTCGACGACGGATGCCGCGAGCCGCTCCTCCAGGCCCGCGAGCGACTGCACGCGGAACGTGACCGCCGCCGCCGGCGACCCGGACTTCGCGAACCCCTGCGCGACCGACCGCATCCACGACTCGCTCGCGGCCTTGACCGCCGTGTAGTTCGCGCCGCCCGCGGTGGGACGCTCGACGGTGGTCGACGAGACGATCGCGATGCGACCCGCGGGCGACGCCACGAGGTCGTCGTAGAACGCCCGGCTCACGTACCGCAGCGCCGTGAACGAGCGTTCGAGCACCCGGTAGTCCTCCTCGGTCTGCCCGGCGAGGCCCCCGCCGCCGCGCCAGCCGCCGACGAGGTGGATGACGCCGTCGACGTCGCCCACGCGGGCGTGCACCCGCATGGCGAGCTCGAGCACGTCGTCGCCGTCCGTCAGGTCGGCGCGCTCGCCGACCAGTTCGGGCAGCTCCGCCTCAAGTGCGTCGAGGCGCTCCTGGTCGCTGCCGACGGCCACGACGCGAGCGCCCGCGTCGAGCAGGGCGCGTGCCACGGCCCGGCCCGAGGCGCTCGTCGCGCCGGCGATGAGCACGGTGCGATTCGCGAGATCGGTCATGTCCTGCTCCTCTTCGAGATTCGGCTGTCGAACCAGTCGGTCGAGCAGCGAAGCGTATCGAGACCACGCTACGGGCCCCGATACGCTCCGTCGTCGCTGCTCGACCGACGGGCCGTCAGGCGTCGGCCGCAGTGATGCCGACCGTCGACTCGATGACCGGCTTCATCTTCTTGTCGAGGGCCTCGTAGAACATCGACAGCGGGAACTCGTCGTCCATCACGAGGTCGGTGTAGCCCTTGGGCGGGCCGGCCAGCACCTCGCGGGGGAGGCCCTGGGCCCACACCGACGCGGGGTTCGGCGTGAGCACGCTGCGCACGAGGTCGTACGCGGCGAGCCAGTGCACCGTCTTCGGGCGGTCGATCGACTTCCAGTAGAGCTCGTCGATCGCGTCGCCGAGCTCGACGACCGCGTCGGGCACGGCGGCCCAGTCGAAGCTCAGCTGCACGTCGGTCCACTCGAGCACGTGCTTCTGGTGGAGCCACGCGAACAGCAGCTGGCCGCCGAGCCCGTCGTAGTTGCGCACGCGCGAGCCCGTGATCGCGAAGCGGAAGATGCGGTCGAAGATCACCGCGTACTGCACCAGGGTGGCGTGGTGCAGCGTCTCGGCGTTCACGTCGCTGAGCGTCTCACCGGCGGCGACGCGTGCCCGCAGCGCTCGGGTGATCTTCACCGACTCGCGGAACGCGGTGAGGTCGCACCGCAGCTCCTCGAGCGAGTAGAGGAAGAACGGCATGCGCTGCTTGATCATGAAGGGGTCGAACGGCAGGTCGCCGCGCATGTGGGTGCGGTCGTGGATGATGTCCCACATCACGAAGGTGCGCTCGGCGAGGTCCTGGTCGTCGAGCAGCGCGGCCGCGTCATCCGGCAGCTCGAGCTTCGTGATCTCGGATGCCGCGCGCACGACCCGGCGGTAGCGTGCCGCCTCGCGGTCCTGGAAGATCGCGCCCCACGTGAACGGCGGGATCTCGCGCATCGCGACCGTCTCGGGGAAGAGCACCGCCGAGTTGGTGTCGTAGCCCGGCGTGAAGTCGACGAGCCGCAGGCTCACGAACAGCTTGTTCGAGTACTCGCCGGCCTCGAGGTGGGCGATGAACTCGGGCCAGATCGTCTCGACGACGAGCGCCTCGACGTGCCGGTCCTGCGAGCCGTTCTGCGTCACCATCGGGAACACCACGAGGTGGCGCACGCCGTCGACGCGCTGCTGCTGCGGCTGGAACTCCACGAGCGAGTCGAGGAAGTCGGGCACGCCGAAGCCCTCGGCCTGCCAGCGGCGGAAGTCGACGACGGATGCCGCGAGGTACGCGGCCTCGTGCGGGAACCGCGGCGCGAGCGCCTCGATCGACTCGACGATCGCGTCGACGAGGGCGGATGCCTCGGGCCGGTCGCCGTCGTCGGGGACCGAACCGTCCTTCACCTGCAGGGACTGGAGCCGCGTCGCGGAGTCCTTGAGCCGGAGCCACGCCGGGTCGGTCTCGACGCCGTGCGCGAGCGCGATCTGCTCGGCCGTCACGAGACGGGTCTCGTCCTCGAGAACCTCGGGTTCGCCAACGATTGCAGTCAAGGTGTTCTGTGACATCGGAACCTCCGTTCTCGGATCTCGGGGCCAGAGCGGCGCGTGTGCACGCCGGGATTCAGCGCGCCATCCAAGGCTACGTGGCGGACCTCCGCGATTGATTGCGGGCCGACGCGGGATTCGTGCGTGAACGCAAGATTCCGTGGTGGTCTTCGCCACGCCACGCATCGCCGTGCCGGGGGCTCCTCGGGCGGCGCATTCGCACCGAGGAGCCGCCCTGCTGCGCCGCGCCGCTCAGGCGCGCCGCAGCAGGCGCACCCCGAGCCAGCTCAGCCATGCGAACGCGAGGGCGATGCCGAGGAAGAGCCGCACGCTCGTGCCCGGCCCGACGGGAGCGGTGAGCACGAGGCATCCGATCGCCGCTGCGACCGACCACGCTGCGGCCCCGCGGCGTCCCTCGCGAGCGAAGCGGCGGGCGAACACGATGCACGCGGCGATGAGCGCGAGGAAGGCGAGCGGCGGGGCGATGGCGTGGATCATGCCGTGCACGGTGAGCGTCTCGGGGATCCCGGCGGGCGCGCCGGCCGGGAAGCCCATCCCGGGGTCGGCGCTGAACAGGCCGCCGATCACGAGGCCGAGGCCGAACACCGCGAGCAGCCACGGCCCTGCGATGTGCGCGGCGCCGCTGCGCAGTGTTCGGCCGACGCCGACGGCGAAGCCCAGGCTGAGCACGCCGGCGAGCAGGAAGTTCGCGGTCTGCACCCAGCCTCCCTCGCCGACGGCGAGGAGGCTCAGCGGATGCCGCGTCAGGTCGAAGCCCTCGCGCGTGAGCGCCTGCACGGCCACGGTCACGACGAAGACCGGTCCGGCGATGATGCCGCCGGTGAGCAGGTTGCGCGTGAGCGTGTCGGGACGGGCGGTGGCGCCCGTCTCGGGTGCGGTGGAACGGGGAGAGGTGGAGGTGTCCATGACGTGTCCTTTCGCGTGTGCTGGAACGGTCCTTCACCAGAGCGACGTCGTCCGACGCCGATTCTCGACATCCGCTCGAGGAATTTCGCGTGCGGATGTCGAGAACCGACCGTTGCCGCCGTCGCTATGGTGAGGGCACACCACTGGGGCGTGCCGGAACCGAAGGAGGACCCGATGCGATTTCTGTGCATGGTGAGGATGGACGAGGCCCAGGCGGCCGAGGCGCCGCCCGCCATCTACCAGGCGATGGGTGCGTACGAGCAGGAGGGCCGCGCGAACGGCACGCTCGTCGAGAGCCAGGGGCTGCTGCCGAGCGCCGCCGGCGCGATCGTGACCGTGGCAGACGGGCGCGCGAAGGCGATCGACGGGCCGTTCGCCGAGGCGAAGGAGCTCGTTGGCGGCTACGCAGTGGTCGACGTGCACTCCCGCGCGGAGGCGGTCGAACTGGGGCGCCGCCTCGTGCAGCTGCACCTCGACAACTGGCCGACCTGGAACGGCACCGTGGAGATCCGCCAGATCGCGGAGTTCTGAACGACGCGCCGCTCGCCCTTGCCGTGATCGCGGCGCGTGTGGTCTGATCGCACCCGTGGGTGACGTGACCACGCGCGCCGCGATCGAGGCGGTGTGGCGACTCGAGTCCACGAGGCTCATCGCGGCGCTCGTGCGGATGCTGCGGGACGTCGCGCTCGCCGAGGACGTCGCCCAGGACGCGGTCGTGGCGGCGCTCGCGACCTGGCCCGCCGACGGGATCCCCGACAACCCCGGCGCCTGGCTCATGACGACCGCGAAGCGGCGGGCGATCGACGTGTTCCGCGCACGCGCCCGGCACGACCGGGCGGCGGAGCTGCTCGCGAACGAGCTCGCCGAGGCGGTCGACGACGACCCCGGTGCGGGCATCGACCACGTCGAGGATGACGTGCTGCGGCTCATGTTCATCTGCTGCCACCCGGCGCTGAGCGCCGAGGCGCAGACGACGCTCACGCTCAAGCTCGTCGCCGGCCTCTCGACGCGTGAGATCGCGCGCGCCTACCTCGCTTCCGAGGCGACGGTCGCGCAGCGCGTGTCGCGGGCCAAGCGCACCCTCGCCGAGGCGAACGCCGCGATCGAGGAGCCGAGCGGCGCCGAACGCGCGGAACGGCTGGCGGCGGTGCTCGGCGTCGTCTACCTGCTCTTCAACGAGGGCTACTCGGCGACCGAGGGGGCCGACTGGATGCGTCCGCCGCTCTGCGACGAGGCCCTGCGTCTCGGGCGCATCCTCGCGGCGATCGTGCCCGGCGATGCCGAGGTGCTCGGGCTGACGGCGCTCATGGAGCTGCAGTCCTCGCGCCTCCGCGCCCGCGTCGGCGCCGACGGGACCCCGGTGCTGCTCGACGACCAGGATCGAAGCCGGTGGGATGCCGCGCGCATCCGCCGCGGGCTCGACGCGCTCGCCGAAGCCGAGGCGGTCGCGGGCGACGAGCCCGGCCAGTACCTGCTGCAGGCCGAGCTCGCCGCGTGCCACGCCCGCGCCGCGGCATCCGCCGACACCGACTGGATGCGCATCGCCGCGCTCTACGAGCAGCTCGTGCGCCGCACCGGCTCGCCCGTCGCGGAGCTCAACCGCGCCGTGGCGCTGGGCCGCGCCTACGGACCGGAGGCGGGGCTCGCGCTCGCCGATCAGCTCGTCGACCATCCGGCACTCACCGGCTACCACCTCGTGCCGAGCGTGCGCGGCGACCTGCTCGAGCGCCTGGGGCGGCACGCCGAGGCGGCGGCGGAGTTCACCCGTGCCGCCGCGATGACCGAGAACGCACGCGAGCGCGAGCTGCTCGAGGCGCGCGCCGTCGCGGCGCGGGCGGCGTCGGTCGAGTAGGCCGCAGGCCGTATCGAGACCCGGCGGTGGCGTCGGTCGAGTGGCCGCAGGCCGTATCGAGACCCGGTGGCGGCGTCGGTCGAGTGGCCGCAGGCCGTATCGAGACCCGGCGGTGGGTCTCGATACGGGCTTCGCCCTACTCGACCGGCGGTGGGTCTCGATACGGGCTTCGCCCTACTCGACCGGCGGTGGTCTCGATACGGGCTTCGCCCTACTCGACCGGCGGTGGTCTCGATACGGGCGTCGCCCTACTCGACCGGCGACGTCGAGCGGTGAGGAAAACTCAGTGTCAGCCCCCGGGCCGACGAGTGGCACCACCGATGCCGCGGCGGCCTCCCCGTCCTAGCTTCAGGCCATCCCCATCGAGGAAAGGAACGGAGCCATGAACCACAAGACGGCGACGCCGGTGATCCTCACCGTGTCGCTCATGCTGCTGCTCGGCGGCACCATCGGGGCAGCGGCCCAGGATCGCGGCGTTCGCGACAACCTGAGCCCCGTCGCGAATGCGGCGATCGTGGGACTCGCTCGAGGTTCGGTCATGTGGCGCGACAGCTTCGCCGGCGTGCGCGACGACCTCTCGCCGCTGCGTGCCACGACGCCCGTGCTCGTGCCGACGGAGACGCCGACCACGACGCCCACGGCGACGCCGGACATCGTCGACGACCTGTCCCCGCTGCGAGGTGGTCGCTAGATGGCGGCCGCGGAGCACCCGATCCGAGCGCGGACGCGGTGGGGCCCACCAGGCCTCCCGCGTCCGATCTCTGTGTCCGCGTCGCTCGCTGTGCGCGTCTCGCCGTCCGCGCACACCGACCCCGGACCGCTGGATCCACCGGGCGCGCCGATCGGAGGGGCGATCGACTCAGCAGCCCTGAGGAACGCTCAGGAAAACCGGGTGTCGGGGCGGGTGGCACCCCGGATTCCGCGGCCGCGCCCCGGTCGTAGCTTCGGGGCATCCACTCAGGAAAGGAATGGAGCCATGAACACAAGGACGACAGCACCCGTGATCGGCATCGTGTCGCTCGTGATGGTGCTCACGGGGGTCACCGGAGCGTCAGCGCGGCCCGAGCAGGTCGTGATCGACACCGGCCCGACCGCGGCGGAGGTGCAGGGGGCGCGACTGTCGCAGTACGCAGCCGCCTATGCCGCCGCCACGGGGGACGTCTCGTTCGCGCGCACGGAGGCGATCCGTTCGGTCAAGCAGGCGGAAGCGGGCGCTGCCGTGCGACTCTCCCCCAGCGAGGCCCAGGGCGTGCGACTGCAGCAGTACGCCGAGGCACGGTCGCACGCATCCGAACGCTCGGGCGGCACCATCGACGACGACCTCTCGCCCATGCGGGGCGGCCGCTGAACGATGGAGGGGAATTCGCGATCCGGTGAACGGGCGCGGTGGCATCGGCCACCGCGCCCGTTCACGTTGCCGGGCCGCACCAGGCACGACGACGCTCAGCACCTCCACTGAGACCGTCCCTCCGGACGGACCGGTGCAGGCGTGGGGGGTCCTCCGAGCCAGCACCCGCTGCGAGTTCGGTGGTGGCACCTCGCGATCACGGGGCTGGTCCGGATTCCGCGCAACCTGAGGATTCCTACGCTTCGACACATCACAGCTCTCGGAGGGAGAGGATCATGAACACCAAACGAATCGCCCCGGTGGTCGGGGTGGCGGCGCTGCTGCTCGTGCTGAGCGGATGCGCCGGAGTCGACGGACGCTTCGCCGACACGGCGCATGCCGACGCGAGCCAGGCCCGCGTCGAGCTGCGGCTCAGCCAGCAGCGTGCGGCCGCCGCGGCCGAGGTCGCGGAGCTCGTGCGCGGCGTCAAGGCCGCCGAGTCGCGAACATCCGCATCCACCACGCGCGGCACCGTCGACATGACGGCGCAGGAGCGGATCCGTGTCGCCAAGCAGGCCGAGTCCCGCGCATCGGGGAACCTGACACGGGCCCAGGTGCTGCAGGAGGCTGCCGTGCGCGAGTCGTTGGCGTCGCGCATGCCGGGCGATCGGATGCGTTCGATCACGCTCCAGGAGGAAGCCGTGCGCGAGTCGCTGGAGTCCCGCGCATCGGGCGACGTCATGCGCGCCCAGACGCTCGAGCAGGAGGCCGTGCGCGAGTCGCTGGCGGCTCGCTCCGGCGACGTGAGCGTGCAGGAGCTCGTCCGCTCGGTCAAGCAGGCCGAGTCCGAGCAGTGACGGCACGGGCCGCCCACCCCGAGGGGCGCTCGCCGAAGCGGTGGAACCGCCGGCGCAGCGCCCCTCTCGTGTCCCCGACGACGCCGGCGCGCCGCGGCGCGACACGCGGCATGACCTTCGCCCCATGGCCCTGCGGCGCGCAGCACGCCATGATGAGCGACATGGACGCACCGGCCGCGAGACCCGACCGAACCCTCATCGTGATCCTCGGCGTGATCGCGGTCCTCGTGATCGTGGCGCTCGTCGTCGTGTTCACGCGCGGCGAACCGGCGCAGCTCGACGAGACGACACCCGAGGGCGTCGTGCAGCGATACTCGGCGGCGGTGATCGACGGCGACGAGGCCGCGGCCGAGGAGTACCTGGTGCCCGAGCTCGCCGACTCCTGCCGTCGCATCGAGACGGGCCCCGTGGACGGCATGCGGGTCACGCTCGTCTCGACGACCGAGCGGGCCGACACCGCCGACGTCGAGGTGCTCATCGTCACGTCCTACGACGGGGGGATGTTCGGATCGTCGGAGTACGAGGAGCAGGGCGTGTTCGATCTCGTCGCGGCGGATGGCGGATGGCTCATCGAGTCCGCCCCGTGGCCCCTCACCGTCTGCGACCCGGGCACGGTGAAGTGATGAGCGCCACCATCGCCCCGGTGACCGGCGGCGCGCAGCGCACCGTGCGGCGCATCATCGTCTACACGATCCTCTTCGCCCTGGTCACGATCGCCGCCATCGGCATCGCCGGGCTGCTGGAGCGACTGCTCGACGTCGGCGCGCCGCTCGCGTTCGGCGGGACGACCGACCTCGCGCTGTCGCTCGCGTTCGCACTCATCGGCGGCCCGCTCGCGGCGGTGCTCTGGTGGGTCGTCTGGCGTCGCCTCGCCGACGAGTCCGAGCGGTCGTCGCTCGCGTGGGGGCTCTACCTGACGGCGATGTACACGGTCTCGCTGATCGTGTCGACCGCGGCGCTCGTGGGAACGGCGTCCTCGCTCATCAGGGGGCTGTGGCTGCCCGGCGACTTCGCGACCGGGGTCGTCTGGGCCCTCGTCTGGGTCTGGCACCGCTGGATGTGGCGCCATCGGGTCAAGCGTCCGACGCGGCTCGCGACCGTGCCCGCCGTGGCCGGCTCGGTGTATGGACTCGTCGTGGCCGTCGGCGGCGCGATCGACGCACTCGGCGGCCTGCTCGACACGGCCATCCTCGGCGCGTCCCAGCAGTCGATCGCGGGCAGCCCGTGGTGGGTCGCGCCGCTCGGGTCGCTCATCTGGGTCGTGGTCGGCGGGGCGATCTGGTGGTGGCACTGGTTCCGCGATGGCGCGGTGCACCTCACCACCGGCCTCGCCGCGGTGGCGCTCGTGGGCGTGGGCGTCCTGGGCGCCGGTGCCGTCATGCTCGGCGGACTGGGCACGGCCATCTTCGTCGCATTGCGGCTCGCCTTCGACCCGGGCGACTCCGCGACGCAGGTGCTCGGCCCGCTGGGCACGGCGCTCGCCGCGGCATCCGTCGGCGCGCTCGTCTGGGCCTACCATCGCCGTGTCGCCGCCCGGCGATCCGACGACACGCGCCGGGCGAGCGGGCTCGTCATGTCGGCCCTCGGCCTCGCGGCGGCCGCAACGGGCATCGGCGTCATCCTGAACGCGGCGCTCGCGGCGCTCGTCAGCCCGCTCGCGGCATCCGACACCCGCACCGTGCTCCTCGGCGGCATCAGCGCGCTCGTCGTGGGCGGACCGGTGTGGTGGCTCAGCTGGAAGCCCACGCGGCGTGTCGAGTCGACGGAGATCGGGTACACCGGCCGCCGGGTCTACCTCATCGCCGTGTTCGGCGTGAGCGCGATCGTGGCCCTCATCGCCTTGCTCGTGGTGGGCTACCGGCTGTTCGAGTTCTTCCTCGAGCCCGCGACGGGCGCGAGCCTCGTCGACCGCATCCGCGCGCCGTTCGGGCTCCTCGTCGCCACCGCGCTCGTGTTCGGCTACCACTTCGCGGTCTGGCGGCACGATCGGTCGGTGATCGCCGCCGAGGGCCTGACCCCTGCGCGACGCATCGGGCGCGTCATCCTCGTCACGGCCGGCGACGGCGAGGCACTCGGGAAGGCCGTCGAGGCGGCCACGCGGGCATCCGTGACCGTCTGGCGGAGCGCGGCCGAGCCGGATGGCGGTCCGGATGCCGCGGCGCTCGCGGCGGCGCTCGAGGGCGTCACCGCGCGGCGCGTGCTCGTGCTCGCCGGCCCCGGGGATCGGATCGAGGTCGTGCCGCTGGCCCAGTGAACGGCCGGCGCACTGAGTGGCCGGCGCGCTGAGTGACTGGCGCACCCGGCCGCGCGCTCCTACACTGGCGCGCATGGCGGCCGAGACCGTGGACGAGTACGTCGCGTCGTTCCCACCCGACGTGCGGGGCGTACTCGAGCGCGTGCGGGCTGCGATCCGCGCGGGCGTGCCCGACGCCGAGGAGAAGGTGCGCTACGGCATCGCGGCGTTCATGCTCGGCGGGCGGTACGCCATCCACTTCGCCGGCTGGAAGCGGCACGTGGGCCTGTATCCGGTGGGCCCGCTCGACGGCGCGCTCGAGGCCGAGATCGCGCCCTATCGGGCCGAGAAGGACTCGGTGCACTTCCGCTACGCGGACCCCATCCCCTACGACCTCATCACGCGGGTCAGCGCGGAGCTCGCGCGGCGGCGCCGCGTCGCGGACTGAGCCGGCGCCCAGGGCCGGCGCCAGGGGCGGCGCCCAGGGGCGGCGCTCAGAGCTCCTTCATCATGTGCAGCGCCGTGGTGCGATAGCCGAGCGCACGATAGAGGGCGATCGCGCCGTCGTTGTAGCCGAAGACGTTGAGACCGAGCGCGCTCGCGCCGTGGTCGCGGGCCACGCGCTCGCCCTGCTCGAGCGCCGCACGGGCGATGCCGCGGCGGCGGAAGTCGTCGTGCACCCGGATGTCCCAGACCCACCACTCCGAGCCCTCGCCCCACGGGCCGAGCCACAGCCAGCCGGCCTCCTCGCCGTCGGCGAGGACCGTGGAGAGGAGCTGCCCCTCGGCGAGGCGCCCGTCGGGGAAGAACCGCTCCTCGGACGCGGCGCGGCCCGCGGCCGCCGCCTCGGGGGTGTCGCCGGCCTCCTGGCGCGCCGCCTCGTAGAGGCCCATCGCCACGGGCAGCCAGGCGGCCACCTCGGCGTCGGTCTTCGGTACGAGCTCCACGTGCGGCGTCGGCGTCTCCTCGGGCATCCGACCATGCTGGCAGCATCCGGCGCTGCTGTCACGGATCGGCACGCCGCAGGCTGTCCGAGACGGCGGATGCCGAGTCCGGCGCTGCGAGAATGGACGCATGGCCAACACGGCGCGCGGAGCGCACATCCTCATCACCGGCGGCGCAGGCGGCATGGGACGCATGTACGCGGAGCGGGCGGTGGCCGAGGGCGCGGCATCCGTCGTGCTCTGGGACCGCGACGCGGGGGCGCTCGCCCGCACGGCCGACGAGCTGGGGGCCGCCTCGCGCGGCCGCACGCAGGTGCGCTCGTACGTCGTCGACGTGTCGGAGCTGGGCGCGATCGCGAAGACCGCGCACAAGGTGCGCCGCGACATCGGCGACCCCGACGTGCTCATCAACAACGCCGGCATCGTCCGCGGCAATCGCTACTTCTGGGAGACCGACTCGGGCGACGACACCCGCGCGACGATGCAGGTCAACGCGCTCGCGCCGATGTACGTGACCCGCGAGTTCCTGCCCGCCATGGTCGCCTCGGGCCGCCCCGCGCGCATCGTGAACATCGCGAGTGCGGCGGGCACGCTGGGCAACCCGCGCATGGCGGTCTACGCCGCGTCGAAGGCCGCGATGATCGGCTGGAGCGACTCGCTGCGCATCGAGCTCGAGCAGGCCGGGCACGACCACGTGCGTGTCACGACCGTCACGCCGAGCTACATCGCCACGGGCATGTTCGCGGGGGCCCGGGGCCCGGTGCTCGCGCCCGTGCTCGAGCCGGCCTACGTCATCGACAAGGTGTGGCGGGCGATGCTCGACGGTCGCGCCCTCGTGGAGCTCCCAGCGAGCGTGCGGCTCTCGCGGGTGCTGCGCGGCATCCTGCCCACTCGAACGTTCGACCGCCTCATCGGACACGGCCTCGGCATCTACCGCTCGATGGAGGAGTACACCGGGCGCGGATGACGCGCCGCGACGCTCCGGCGCCGCGATGCGCACGGGGTGGCGATCTCTGCGAGGGGCGTGACCCGCACGCGGTGGTCCCGGTAGCGTGAGCCCGGGAGGACCGCGATGCAGGACACGGGTTCCACGGTGGTGGGCGACGACGCGGATGCAGGTCGCCGGCTCCGCACGGTCGACGCGCTCGTCGGCATCGCGTACGCCGTGCAGGCGGTCATCGTGGGCGTCGTGGTGTCCACCGTCGGGGCGCGGGTGCTGCTGCCCGTCACGGCCACGTTCACAGCCGGCCCGACCGGTGCGTCGTCGGAGCAGCGCGTGCACGTCGACATCGCCGCCGTCGACCTCGGAGTCGCGGTGCTCGTGCTCCTCGCGGCGGGCGCGATCGTGCGCTTCGCCCTCCTCGTGCCGGCGCTCGCCGTGCGCCGCAGCGAGGCGACCGCCGTGGGGCGCAACACGGTGCGGTGGGCGGAGTGGTCGCAGGTCTCGGCCGTCACGGTCTTCCTCGTGGCCCAGCTGAACGGCATCACGGAGGTCACGTCGCTCGTGCCCGTCTACGCGATGACCGCGTCCGCGGTGCTGCTCCTGGCCCTGCAGGAACGGTCGGGCGGCGGCGCGGCCGGGCGTCGCCTCGCCGCGGTCGCGGCGGTCGTCGGCATCGTGCCGTGGGGCGTGATCGCGTTCGCCCAGATCGGCGCGACCGTCACGAGCGGCGCACCCGCGGTGACGGTGCGCATCATCACCCTCGCGATGCTCGCGATCGCCGTCGCCGTGTGGGCGTTCGTCTGGCGGGCGGGTCGACGGCCGGTGGCGGCATCCGGGGTGGCCGACGAGGTGACCTACCTGGGCGTGGCGCTGCTCGGCACCGGAACCTTCGCGTGGCTCGCGGTCGGCGGCATCGTGCTGCCGAGCGCGCTCTGACCGGACGCGGTCTCCGGAGGCCGGCACACGTCGTCAGCCGCCTCCCTTGTCCTTGCCCTTCCCGCCCTTGTCGTCCTTGTTGCCCTTGCCGTCGCTGTTGCCCGGGGCGTCGTCGGCCGGCTCCTCCGTCGGCGTCGGCTCGGCGGTGGGCGGCGGCGTCGCGGCGGCGATGGATGCCTCGAGGTCGGCGCGCACGAGGGCGATCGCCTCGCGGATCTGGTCGGCGCGAGCGGGGTCGACCGTGCCGGCCGCCACGGCGGCGTCGACCTCCGCGGCCAGGGCGTCGAGCTGGGCGAGCGCCCCGGCGTAGTCCTCGGCGACCGAATGCGTCGCGATCGTCGCGACCTGCGCGCGGAACGCCGCCGAGGTGTCGGCGCCGATCTCGGGGTCGGCGGCGCACGACGCGAGTCCGCCGATGAGGCCGAGCGCGACGGATGCCGCGACCAGCGTGCGCCGCAGCCGGTACGTCTTCGCGGTCAAGGCGTCACCGCCTCCTCCAGCTGTTCGAGGTGCGTGCCGAGCTCGCCCGGGACGCTCGGCAGCGGCGTCTCGCTCGGCGCGGGCTCGCCGGCCACGCTGCTCGCGATCGTCGGCACGATCATCACGACGAGGGCGAGGGCGAGCGCGACGAGGCCCGCGGGCAGCAGCCACCGCGGCATGCGTCGCCGGGCCGGCGCGCTCGGCCGGGTCGCGTCGGCACCAACGGGCGGTGCGGATGCCGCGACGCCCGGCAGGGCGGCCGGCGCTGTGAGCAGCCGGGTCGCCGCAGTCGGCTGCGCGGGCAGCACGCGAGTCGCGTCGACCACGTCGTCGTCGGCCCGAGTGGCGCCGGCCGTACCGTCGCCCGGGGCGCCGTCGCCCGTCGCGACGGGCATCGGCGCGGCGAGCAGGCGGGTGCCGTCGTCGGAGTCACCGACGGGGTCGCCGGAGAGGATCGACGTCGCGGCCGCCTCGCGCGCCTCGACCGCGAGCGTGTGGGCCGTCACGGCCACGTCGAGCGCGCTCGGGCGTCCCGCCGGGTCCCGTGCCGTCATGGCGGCGAGCAGGGCGCACCAGTGCGGCCCGAGCGACGCGGGGATCTCGGGGTCGCGCACGAGCCGGGCGCTCGCCGACTCGAGCGCGGGCCCGGGGAAGGACTGCTGCCCGGTGAGGGCCTCGATCATGACGAGGCCGAGCGCGTAGACGTCGGCCGCCGAACCGACGCGTTCCCCGCGCACCTGCTCGGGGCTGAGGTAGCCCGGCGTGCCGATGATGTGCCCCGTCGAGGTGAGGCGCGACTCGTCGAGCAGTCGCGCGATGCCGAAGTCGGCGAGCTTCGCGTTCCAGCGGCGGGTCGGCAGGTGCGCCGTCGAGAGCAGCACGTTGGCGGGCTTCACGTCGCGGTGCACGATGCCGCGGGAGTGGATCACGTGCAGCCCCTCGGCGAGCTCGGCGAGCACGTCGGCGGCGTCGGCGGACGGGATCGGTCCCGCCAGGAGCACCTCGCGGAGGTCGCGGCCGTCGACGAGCTCCATCACGAGGAACTCGCGGTCGGTGGCCTCGTCCTTCGCGGCGTCGTACAGGGTCACGAGCGCAGGGTGCGTGAGGCTTGCGAGCAGCGCGGTCTCGGAGCGGCGCCGGTCGGCGTCGTCGATGCCCTCGGCCGAGGCCCCGAACACCTTGACGGCGACGCGGCGGCCGAGCACGAGGTCGTCGGCGCGGTAGACGGCCGCCATCCCGCCGCGGCCGATCAGGCCGTCGATGCGGTAGCGACCGTCGAGGATCGCCCCGACGAACGTGTCTGCCACGGAGTCGCGGCCGGTTTCCGACGTCATCGGATCGAGGGTAACCGCATCCGGATGTGAGCGCCCCGGGTTGCGCTCAGCCGAAGATCATGGGCAGGTCGTCGTCGGACTCGCCCAGGTCGAGGTCGACGAGCACCGGCACGTGGTCGCTCGGCGCGACGCCCTTGCGCTCGTTGCGGTGGATCGACGCCGCGGTCACCGCCTCGGCGAACGCCGTGGAGCCGAGGATGAAGTCGATGCGCAGCCCCTCGTTGCGGGGGAACTTCAGCTGCTTGTAGTCCCAGTAGGTGTAGCCCTCGGGCACGCGCGGGCGCACGACGTCGGCGACGCCCGCGTCCTCGAGGGTGAAGAAGGCCTGTCGCTCGGGCGGTGACACGTGCGTGGTGACGCCCTCGACGACGGCGGGGTCGCCGTTGTCCTGGTCGAACGGCGCGATGTTGAAGTCGCCCATGAGCGCGAACGGCACCTCGGGGCGAGCGGATGTCTCGGCGCGCGTGTAGTCGGTGAGCGCCGCGAGCCAGTCGAGCTTGTAGGTGTAGTGCGGGTCGCCGAGCGCGCGGCCGTTGGGCACGTACAGGCTCCACACCCGCACTCCGTCGACCGTGGCGCCGATCGCCCGCGCCTCACGCGGGAGGTCTGGCCCCTCCTGGCCCTTCAGGAACCCGGGCATGCCGGGGAACTCCGTCTCGACATCGGTGATGGGGGAGCGGCTCGCGATCGCCACCCCGTTCCACTGGCTGAAGCCGTGGATCGCGAGCTCGTAGCCGGCCTCTTCGAACGCCTCCGCCGGGAACTGCTCGGGCTTGCACTTGATCTCCTGCATCGCGAGCACGTCCACGTCTTCCCGCACCATCCAGTCGACGACGCGGCCGGATCGGGCACGGATCGAGTTGACGTTCCAGGTGGCGATGCGCATGCGACCAGCCTATTCGGGAGGGCCGACGCGCGAACGCGAACGGGCGCGCACCGCAGGGGTGCGCGCCCGTTCGCCGGTCGACCGCTCAGCAGGTGCGGAACGGCTTTCCGCCCTCGTAGTACAGCTGCGACTGGTAGTACCCCAGCACATAGGCCTCGGCGACGACCAGGTCGGAGATCTGCTGCTGCACGCTGAGGCTCGTGCAGCTCGCGGGCGTCACGTACAGCGGCGCGCCGATGAGCCCGGCGAACGGCGCCCCCGCCAGGGCATCGGGGAAGTTCTCGCCGCTCGCGAAGAAGGCGTAGACCGCGGTGGCGCCGTCGTAGCCCCACGCGAGGTCCATGATCTTGAACGCCGTGTCATAGCGAGTCGCCCCGCCGACGCGCAGGACGTCGGCGACCAGCGGGAGCTTCGCGATGGACGACTCGATGCCGGTCGACACCGCGCCCGTCCCGCCCGCGATCGCAACGAGGTCCGCTCCGAGCGACGTGAGCAGATTGGCCGAAGCCGAATCGAGGGCGGAGCTGCTGCCCGGCACGATCAGCACGGGGATGTCGGCCGCGGACGCCGCCGCGCTGGCGGAGAGCGCGTCGGGGAAGTTCGCGCCCGATGCGACCCACAGCGCGCCGGTCGTGCCGAACTCGCCGGCGACGATCTTGCGCGAGGTGTCGTAGCGGTCGGCGCCCGCGTACCGTGCGAACTGCGGAGCAAGGGTGCGCAGCGTGGCCTCGACACCCGCCGAGACCGCGCCGGTGCCGCCTGCGACCACGATGCGCTCGGGGGCGAGTCGCGCGATCTCGTCCTTCACGACCTGCGGGATGGACGTGCCGGGCACGAGGAGCAGTGGACCGCCGCAATGCGCTGCGGCCGGTCCGGCGCTCAGGGCGTCGGGGAAGTTGAGGCCGTTGGCGACGAAGACGCACGGCACGCCGGCCGCGAAGCTCTGCGACACCGCGACGGCGGTCGCGTAGCGGTCGGCGCCGGCGATGCGACCCTTGAGGAGCGGCTCCAACTGCTCGTCGATTCCCGTGACGACCTCGCCGTCGGCGAGCGAGATGACCGTCGCCTGCTCGATGTACTGGGCGTCCTCGTAGAACTCCGCGATGAGCGGGCTGCCCGGGGCCTCGTCGAACACGACGACGACGTAGTCGCCCGCGGCCAGGTCGGGGATCGTGTACGCGCCGGTCACCGGGTCGCCGTAGGCGCTGGCGGCGACGACGTAGTCGCCCGCGGCGTCGTCCCAGACGAGTGCCGCGACCCACGCCGAGGTCAGCGGACTGCTGACTCCGGTGTACGCGAGTGCGGTGATCGTGCCGCTAATCGAGCCCGTGCCGGCGGCCAGGTCCGACTCGCCCACGGCGAACGATCGCGATGCGGTGGCCGCGCCGTCGGCGCCGTTCGCGGCGAGGTACGAGGCCGGCGAGCCCGCGGGCGCCTTCGCCAGCAGCCCGACGGGAACATCGGATGCCGAGGGATCGGGTTCGGTCGTCGACGCCGGCGGGATCAGGTCGGGCGTCGGGTCGGCGGCGTAGGCGGGGGCCATGCCGGTGCCGAGGAGGGCGAGGGTTGCGGCGAGCACTGCGGCACGTCGCAACCCCGCCATGGTGTGAGGGGCCATGGGGGTCCGTTTCGGGTCGATTCGCGGCCCGCACGTCGCAGACCGTCAGCACATCGTAGGACGACGCGCGCGCGAAACGGAGTATCGATTCCGTATCGGATCGCCCCGTGGCGTGCTCAGGCGCGGATGCGATCGGGGCGTCCCGCACGCCGCCCCAGTCGGGGCACCACCGCCCAGAACACGATGAGCACGGCGAGGGCGATGGCGAGGGCGCCCCAGCCGGTCTCCCGGTTCACGGTGATGTCGAAGATGAGGCTCGTCACCCCGGCGGCGAGCATCGAGACGACGACGAGCAGGGTGAGCAGCAGCCCGTTCGCCACGCGCACCACGCGGTCCTTGTGCTTCTGGCCGCTCAGCTGGCGGTGCAGGATGACCGGGGCGAGCGAGACGAGCGTCGCGAACGCCGCGAGCACGACGAGCACGAGGTAGAGGTTGCGCTCGTACGGCTCGAGCTCGGAGAACTTGGGCTGGAACGCGACCGAGAGCAGGAAGCCCGTGATGAGCTGCGAACCCGCCTGCACCGAGCGCAGCTCCTGCAGGATGTCGTTCCACTTGCGGTCGAGCCGCTCGCCGTAGGTCTCGTCGCGGACCTCGCGCGGGTCGCCCTCGTCTTCGGCTGCTGGGGATGCTGACGTCGGATCCGTGGCCATACGCGATGCTATCGCCGCGGCATCCGCCGGTTCACGCCCTTGCGCCGGAGCGGCTCAGGGTGCCATGGGCTGCACGCCCGTGCTCGTGACCCACGCGCCGAGGAACCACCCGCCGACCATGAGCCCGATGCCGACGAGCGGGATCCAGAACGCCAGGCGCCGCAGGACGAGCATCACGACGGCCGCCACGAGGGCGATCAGCCCGAGCGCCACCGGCAGCACGATCGCGAGGAGCATGCCCGTGGCGATGCGGTCGCTGTCGCAGACCGACGACGCGCCGCACGAGTCGCTCGCGAACGCGAGGAAGAAGGCGAGGAAGAACAGCACGAACCCGGCGCCGACCATCAGGAGCAGCAGCACGATCGTGAGCACGAGGTCCCACACGATCACCGGTCGCCTCACGCGTGCCTCATCCATGTCGTCTCCCCCGATCGCGTGCGCCGCCGCGCGTTCTGGCAGCGCGGCCGCGGATACTGCGAAGATACTCGGGGAACGGCGAGGGGACGGGTCACGTGAGGTTCAGCATCGAGGGCGTCGCGGGCATCCCCGAAGTGGTCGAGGGGAGCGACCTCGCGGCGCTCATCGCCGATGCGATCGACGCGGCCGGTGCGCCGCTCGAGCACGGCGACATCCTCGTGGTCACGTCGAAGGTCGTGTCGAAGGCCGAGGGGCGGTCCGTGCGGGCCGACGACCGCGAGCAGGCGATCACCGACGAGACGGTGCGGGTCGTCGCGACCCGCGAGAACCCGGGCGGGGCCACCACGCGCATCGTCGAGAACCGGCTCGGCATCATCGGCGCCGCGGCCGGGGTCGACGCGTCCAACGCACCCGAGGGCACGGTGCTGCTGCTGCCGCTCGATCCGGATGCCTCGGCGCGGGCGCTCGCGGCCGGCATCCGCTCGCGCACCGGGGCCGACGTGGGCGTGATCGTCTCCGACACGCTCGGACGCCCGTGGCGCGAGGGCCAGACCGACATCGCGATCGGCGCGGCCGGAGTGCACGTCTTCGACGACCTGCGCGGACAGGCGGATGCCGCGGGCAAGCCGCTCGCCGTCACGATGCCGTGCGTGGCCGACGAGCTCGCCGGCGCAGCCGAGCTCGTGAAGGGCAAGGCCGCGGGCGTGCCCGTCGCGATCGTGCGCGGACTGGGGCGCTTCGTCGGCGACCTCGACCTGCCCGGGGCGCGCTCGATCGTGCGCCCGGCCGACCGCGACATGTTCCGCCAGGGCGCCGACGAGGCGTACGAGGAGGGCTACCGCGCGGGCTTCGAGGAGGCGCAGGTCGAGGACTCCTCGCCGTCCTGACTCCGCCGAGCGGCCGCCCGGCCGGCCCGCCGGCCGGACCCGGCGCAGGAAGGGGCAGGATGGAGGGGTGTCAGCCCACATCGGCTATGCCGCGATGCTCGAGCAGTTCCCCCCGTCGGACGCGGTCGGGTTCGCGGCGCTCGCGGAGCGGCACGGCTTCTCGGGGGTGATGGCGACCGACCACTTCCAGCCGTGGGTGCCGCGTCAGGGTCAGTCGTCGCACGTCTGGAGCGTGCTCGGCGCGATCGGCGAGCGCACCCGCGGCGACTTCGGCCCGGGCGCCACGACCCCGACCTTCCGCACGCATCCGGCCGTGGTGGCGCAGGCGAGCGCGACGCTCGCCGCCATGCACCCGGGGCGGCACTGGCTCGGCATCGGCTCGGGCGAGGCGCTCAACGAGCACATCGTGGGGCAGTACTGGCCCGAGGCGCCCGAGCGCATCAACCGCATGTTCGAGGCGATCGACGTGATCCGCAAGCTCTTCACGGCGTCGCTCGCGGGCCGCGACGTGCGGCACGCGGGGCCGAACTTCAAGCTCGAGTCCACCCGGCTCTGGACGATGCCGGCGAAGGCGCCCGAGATCCTCGTCGCGACGGCCGGTCCCGTCACGGCCCGACGGGCGGGCGCCGTCGCCGACGGCCTCATCACCACGAGCGGGCCCATCGAGCGGATCGAGGCGCTGCTCGCGCGCTTCCGCGAGGGCGCGCGCGAGTCCGGCCGCGATGCCACGCGGATGCCGAAGGTGCTGCAGCTGCACCTCTCGTGGGCGGCCACCGACGAGGAGGCGATGCGCAACGCCCTCCTCGAGTGGCCCATCGGGGGGATGCGCTTCGGGCGCAGCGACATCCGCTCGCCCTTCGAGTTCGAGCAGCTCGCGCGCACGGTGCGCCCCGAGGACTTCACGGGCAGCATGGTCGTCTCGGCCGACCCCGAGCGGCACCGCGCCGAGATCCAGCGCCACCTCGACCTCGGCTTCGACCGCATCTACCTGCACAACGTGGGCCGCAACCAGGCCGACTGGATCGAGGCCTTCGGCCGCGAGGTGCTCCCGGGGCTGCGCGCGTGAGCGGGCGAGCGGATGCCGCGCCGGGCGGCTGGGCGGTCGTGATCCCCGTGAAGGCGCTCGCCGCAGCCAAGTCGCGCCTCGCGCCGACCGTGTCGCCGACCGCGCGGCTCGCGCTCGCTCGGGCCTTCGCGCTCGACACGATCGACGCCGCCCGTGCGGCGCGCTCGGTCGGCCGCATCGTCGTGGTCACCGGCGAGGTCGAGCTCGGTGCGCACCTGCCCGCGGGCGTGGAGCTGCTGCCGGAGACGCCCGGGGCGGGGCTCGGCTCGGCGATCGAGCTCGGGGTCGCCTCCGTGCGCGTCGGAGGAGACGGGGCCGTCGCCGTGCTGCTCGGGGACCTGCCCGCGGTGCGGGCGCACGAGCTCGACGCGGCGCTCGAGGCCGCGGCGCGGCATCCGCTCGCCTTCGTACGCGACGCCGACGGCTCGGGCACCACCCTCGCGACCGCCCGCACGGGCGAGCCCTTCGCTCCCGCGTTCGGCGACGGCTCGGCGGGGCGTCACGCGACCGCCGGGTTCGCCGACCTCGTCGTGGTCGAGCCGGGCGCGATCTCTGCGGGCCTGCGTCGAGACGTCGACACCGTCGAGGCGCTCGAGGGCGCCCTGCAGGCCGGTGTCGGGCCGCACACGGCCGAGGCGGTCGCCGCGCTCGCCGACGGGCCCCTGCCGCACGCGCCGGCATCCCACGTACCGATCACCGACCCCCACAGAAAGGGACCATCGTGACCCTCACCCTCGGATACAAGGCCAGCGCCGAGCAGTTCGACCCCCGCGAGCTCGTCGAGATCTCCGTCGCCGCGGAGGCGCACGGCATGGAGTCCGTGTGGACGAGCGACCACTTCCAGCCGTGGCGGCACACGGGCGGCCACGCGCCGTTCTCGCTCACCTGGATGGCCGCGGTCGGCGAGCGCACCTCCACGATCCGCATCGGCACGAGCGTCATGACGCCCACGTTCCGGTACAACCCGGCGGTGCTCGCGCAGGCGTTCGCGAGCCTCGGATGCCTCTACCCCGACCGGGTCATCGCCGGCTTCGGCACCGGCGAGGCGCTCAACGAGGTGGCCACCGGGTTCCGCGGCCCGGGCGAGCAGGACTGGCCGGAGTTCCGCGAGCGGTTCGCGCGGCTGCGCGAGTCGGTGCGGCTCATGCGCGCGCTGTGGAGCGGCGAGCGGGTGAACTTCGAGGGCGAGTACTACTCGACCCACGACGCATCCATCTACGACCGCCCCGAGGGCGGCGTGCCGATCTACATCGCCGCCGGCGGCCCCACGGTCGCGAAGTACGCGGGCCGCGCGGGCGACGGCTTCATCTGCACCTCGGGCAAGGGCGCCGAGCTCTACGTCGAGCAGCTGCTCCCCGCCGTGCGGGAGGGCGCCGCAGCGGGCGACCGCTCGTACGATGCGCTCGATCGCATGATCGAGGTCAAGCTGTCGTACGAGGAGACCGAGGAGGCCGCCCTCGACAACTGCCGCTTCTGGTCGCCGCTCTCGCTCTCCAAGGAGCAGAAGCACGACATCACCGACCCCGTCGAGATGGAGCAGGCGGCCGACGCCCTGCCGATCGAGGAGATCGCCGGTCGCTGGATCGTGGGCACCGACCCCGACAAGGTCGTCGACGAGATCGGGCAGTACGTCGACTGGGGCTTCAACCACCTCGTGTTCCACGCACCGGGGAACGACCAGCGGCGCTTCCTCGAGCTCTTCGAGCGCGACCTCGCGCCGCGGCTGCGGGCGCGGGCGACCCGCATCGCTCCGGCGGTCGAGTAGCGCGGCTGCTCCCGCCGGACGGGTCTCGATGCGGCCTCCGGCCTCCTCGACCGGCGGTGTCGTCGGTCGAGGAGCGCGGAGCGCGTATCGAGATCCGGGCCGGGCGGGTCTCGGTGCGGCCTTCGGCCTCCTCGACCGGCGGGCGGCGTCGTCAGTCCGCCGGCTCGACCACGACTCCCGTGCCCCCGCCCCTGCGCACCGGCTCCGCCGCCGCGATCATGAGGCCATCGGGAGCGACCTCGATCGCGGCTGCCGCGCCGATCTCGCCGGCCAGCGTGCCCGGCGCGTTCGGACCGCCGACCTGCGAGAGGAACTGGGCGAAGGGCGCGAGGTCGTCGGCGTAGGCGGCGATGAACTCGGCCTCGGCTGGGGTCGGTGCATTGTTGGCCGTATTGCGCTGCGATGCCCGCGGCGCAGCAACGGCTTCGGGCAGCGTCATCCCGAGGTCGATCCGATTCAGCAGGATCTGCACGACGGTCGTGATGATGGTGGCGCCGCCCGGTGAGCCGACGACGTACCGGACCTCGCCCCCGTCGAGCACGATCGTCGGCGACATCGAGGAGCGCGGACGCTTGCCGGCCTCGAGGCAATTGGGGTCGGTGCCGGAGCAGGTCAGGCTGAAGTCGGTCAGCTCGTTGTTGAGCAGGAAGCCACGGCCGGGCACGGTCATGCCCGACCCGCCGGTCTGCTCGATCGTGAGCGTGTAGGCGACGGCGTTGCCCCACCGGTCCACGACCGACAGGTGCGTGGTGGAGAGCCCCTCCGTGTCGGCGGGCGCAACCGCCGCGGCGGCCGCCTCGCAGCCGGTGGCGGCCAGGTCGCCGGCGGCGACCGGCTTCGTCGCGGCGAGGTCGGGATCGATCTCGCACGCCCGTGCGTCGGCGAACTCCTGGCTGAGCAGCGTCTGCGTCGGCACGTCCGCGAACGCGGGGTCGCCGACGTAGGCGTTCCGGTCGGCGAACGCGTGGGCCGTGGCCTCGAAGTAGAGGTGGAGGCTCTGCCCGACGTCCTCGGGCGAGAGGCCGAAGTCCTCGAGGATGTTGAGCGACTCGCCCACCGTCGTGCCGCCCGACGACGACGGGGCCATCCCGTAGACGTCGAGGCCGCGGTACTCGACGTGCGTCGGATCCTGCTGGAGCACTTCGTAGTCTGCGAGGTCGTCCGCCGTCATGAAGCCGGCCGGAGCGGGATACGTGGTGCTGCCGAGTGCATCGGGGTCCTGCACGATCGCGGCGATGTCGTCGGCGATCGGGCCACCGTAGAACTCGTCGGTGCCGAAGAGCGCGATCTGCCGCAGCGTCTTCGCGAGGTCGAGGTTGCGGAACGTCGATCCGACCTGGGGTGCGTCGCCGTTCGGCAGGAACAGCTCGGCGGTCTCGGGGAACACCGAGAACCGCGCCTCGTTGTCGAGGGTCTGCTGGCGGAACGTCTCGTCCACCCGGAATCCCCGCGTGGCGAGCAGGATCGAGGGCTGCAAGACATCCCGCAGCGATTCGGTGCCGAACTCGTCGAGTGCGGCCTCCCACGTGGCCAACGTGCCGGGCACGCCGACGGAGCGGCCGGACGAGACGAGTTGCTGGAACGTCCACCCGTCGAAGGCGGTGCTCGGCATCGCCGCAGGCGCCGTCTCGCGACCGTCGATCGTCGTGACCTCGCCGGTGGCTGCGTCGAAGTACACGAAGTAGCCTCCGCCGCCGATGCCGGAGCTGTAGGGCTCGGTCACGCCGAGTGCCGCCGCCGTGGCGACCGCTGCATCCGCCGCGTTTCCGCCGTCGCGGAGCACCTCGAGGCCGATGCGGCTCGCCTCGGCGTCGACCGAGGCCACGGCGCCGCCGTATCCGGTCGACGTCGACGGCGCCGGCGGCGCAGGCCGCCCGGCAGCGACGCTCGATCCCGGTGCGGCGGCGATCGTGTGCGCGGACGCCGGCGCAGCCGCAGCGACGGCCCCGAGCGCGAGCGCTGCAGCGACCCCGAGTGCAGTGCGGCGCAGCGCCGTGCGACGGAGCGCGGAGCGGTGACGACGTACGACGTTGGACATGGTTCCCCCCCGAACTGGGTACAACGGCTCGATCCCCACACGGTAGACCCGGCGGGCTCCAGCGGCAACCCGTCGGCCGGGCTCCGCGCACGACCGAGCCGGAGCGTCGGCATCCTGAGCGTTCTCCCCGGATCGGACCCGAGGTGCACGAGCGGGCGTAGCCTGAATCCATGAGCCCACGCACCCCCGGGCCGACTCGACGCTCCGTCCGCATCCTCATCCCCGCCATCGGCGTGCCCGTGGCCGTCGCGTTGGCGGTGATCGTGCCGATGCAGGCGAACGCCGCCGTCGACCTGCCCGACAAGACCGTCGAGCAGCTCCTGCAGTTCGCGCGGTCGAGCGACGTCTCCGCGCTCAGCGGCACGATCGAGCAGCGGTCCGAGCTCGGGCTGCCCGACCTCTCGGGGCTCACGGGCGCGGGCGGTGCCATGGGAGGCTCGTCGAGCGGCGGCGGTACGGGTGGCACGGATGCCGCGGCCTCGGCCGGGCTCGACGAACTGCTCGCGCTCGCCACCGGCAGCTACGACGCGCGTGTGTACCTCGACGGCGAGCACGCTCGTCTGCAGGTGCTCGACCGCATGGCCGAGCGCAACGTGTACCTCAGCCCGACCGAGGCCTGGTACGTCGACTCCGAGACGCAGGCCGCGACCCACCTGACGCTGCCCGAGGGCACCGACGTCGAGCAGCTCAAGGCCGACGCGCAGGCCGAGGCCCAGCGACTCGCCGACGAGGCGAAGGCCGAGGCCGAGGCGCGACTGCCCGACGGCCAGTCGCTGCCCACGCCGCAGGAGGTGCTCGACCAGGCGCTCGCCCGGCTCGACGAGACCACCGCGGTGTCGGTCGGCACCGACGGTCGTGTGGCCGGCCGCGAGGCGTACGAGCTCGTGCTCGAACCGCGCACGTCGGACACGCTCGTGGGCGAGATCCGGGTCGCGATCGACGGCGAGAACGGTGCGGCCCTCGCCGCGTCGATCACGGCCCGCGGCGCGAGCGACCCGGCGTACTCGATCGGCTACAGCGAGGTGTCGTTCCAAGCTCCGGATGCCTCGGTGTTCGCGTTCGAGCCCGCCGACGGCATGACCGTGACCGAGCAGGTCGCGCCGATCTCCACCGCCGACGAGATCGCGCAGTGGAAGGCCGACGCCCAGGCGAAGGCCGACGCGGCCGAGGGTGCGACCGTCCCCGACGTCCCGCAGCCGATCGTGCACGGCGAGGGCTGGACCACGGTCGTCGAGCTCGACGCGCAGGCGGCGATGGCGGCGCTCGGCGAGCAGGCCGCCGCCGAGGGCGACAGCACGGGCTCGGGCGAGGGCTCGGGCTCGGGCGACGCTGCGGCATCCGCAGAGCAGGCCGCCGAGGCATCCGCGATGCTCGAGACGCTGACGCAACCGGTCGACGGCGGCCGGGTGCTGCAGACCTCGCTGCTCACGGTGCTCTTCACCGACGACGGCCGGGTGTTCGCGGGCTCGGTGCCCGTCGCGACCCTGCTCGACGTCGCCACGGCGGGAAGCTGACGGGCGCCCGGTGAGCGCCGCCGTCGACTCGGCCGACCTCGCGATCGAGACGCACGGGCTCACCAAGCGCTTCCGCACGCAGGTCGCCGTCGACGGCATCGACCTCGCCGTGCCCCGGGGCGCGGTGTACGGATTCCTCGGGCCGAACGGCTCGGGCAAGACCACGACGATCCGGATGCTGCTCGGCCTCGTCGGCGCGACCGCCGGATCGGCGCGCGTGCTCGGCGACGAGATGCCGCGCCGCCTCGACGCGGTGCTGCCGCGGGTCGGCGCGCTCGTGGAGGGGCCGGCGTTCTCGCCCTACCTCTCGGGGGAGCAGAACCTGCGCCGCTTCGACGCCGCCGACCGGCACGCGCCGAGCCGTACCCGCGACGCCCGGGTCGCCGCGGCGCTCGACCGCGTGGGGCTCTCGCACGCGGCCCGCAAGAAGGCGCACGCCTACTCGCTCGGCATGAAGCAGCGCCTCGGACTCGCGAACGCGCTACTCATGCCCCGGGAGCTCCTCGTGCTCGATGAGCCCACGAACGGACTCGACCCGCAGGGCACGCGCGAGGTGCGCGCCCTCGTGCGCTCGCTCGCGGCCGACGGCACGACCGTGTTCGTGTCGAGCCACCTGCTCGCCGAGGTCGAGCAGCTCTGCACGCACGTGGGGGTCATGAGCGCCGGGCGGCTCGTGACGCAGGGCACGCTCGAGGAGTTCCGCAGCACGGGCGAGGAGCGCGTGGAGGTGCTGACGGCCGACCCGGGGGCGGCGCGGGCGGTGCTCGTGCGGCTGGGGCTCGTCGTCGATGGGGTTGCCGGCACGGCGGGTCTCGAGACGCTTCTTGCGTCGGCTCCTCGACCCGCGCAGGGGGCGGGGGCGGATGACGCGGCGCTCGTCACCGCTCGCCTGTCCGGGGACTCGCCCGCACCCGACGCGATCGTCGCGGCACTCGTGCGCGACGGCGTGCGCGTGCGCGGATTCGCGGTGCGTCGCACGAGCCTCGAGCAGCGCTTCGTCGAGCTCACGGGGGAGGGGTTCGATGTCGTCGCCTGAGCCCGACCCGGCCGCCGGTCGAGTAGTCGACGGCGCGTCGGGACCTCCCGCCGGTCGAGTAGCCGACGAAGGAGGCGTATCGAGACCTTCCGCCGGTCGAGTAGCCGACGAAGGAGGCGTATCGAGACCCGGGAGCTCGGACGGTGCGGGTCTCGATACGGCTGCTGCGCTGCCTACTCGACCGGCGGGGGCTGCGCTGCCTCCCCGACCGGCGGCGGGCGGCGGCGGCGGCACGCTGTCCCTCCTCGGCTCCGAGGTCGTCACGCTGTTCCGCCGCTGGCGCACGTGGGCGATGCTCGGCGCGCTCGCGCTCATCCCGATCCTCATCGCGATCGCGATCCGGGTGTCGGGCGGCGCCTCCGCGGGCCGCGGGCCTGCGTTCCTCGACCAGATCACCGGCAACGGGCTGTTCGTGGGCATGACGGCGCTCGTCGTCGCGACGCCGCTCTTCCTCCCCCTCACGATCGGCGTCGTCGCGGGCGACTCGATCGCCGGCGAGGCCAGCCTGGGCACGCTGCGCTACCTGCTCGTGGCCCCGGCGGGACGCATCCGCCTGCTCGTCGTGAAGTACGTCGTCGCGGCCGTGTTCTGCGCTGCCGCGGCGCTCACCGTGGTGGTCGTCGGCTCGCTCATCGGCTGGGCGCTGTTCCCGATCGGCCCCGTGACGACGCTGTCTGGCGGGCAGCTCACCGTCGGCGAGGGCCTGCTGCGGTTCCTCGCGATCGGCGCGTACGTGACGGTGTCGATGCTCGGCCTGTCGGCGATCGGGCTCTTCCTCTCGACGATGACCACGGTTCCGGTCGGGGCCATGGCGGCCACGGCGATCATCGCGGTCGCGGCCCAGATCGCGGGCGCGCTGCCCCAGCTGGAGTGGCTGCATCCGTGGCTCTTCACCGACCGCTGGCTCGACTTCGCCGACCTGCTGCGCTCGCCGCCGCTGTGGGATTCGTTCGGCGCCAACGCGCTGCTGCAGTTCGCCTACATCGTCGTCTTCGGCGCGCTCGCTGCCCTGCGCTTCACCACGAAGGACGTGCTGTCCTGAATCGCCGGTCACGACAGGTCGCAGCTACGGCCCGTTTCCCACGCTGAAGCGACATCTTCTGCGACCTGTGTTCGCCGTGTAGGAGCAGGGGGCGCGGTGGGGCGAGCGGATGCCGCGGCTCAGCGTGCCGGCGCGGGCGCGGTGGTGCGCGTGGCCAGCACGGCGGATCCGTGCTCCGACGCGAGCCGCGTCCGCACCTCGAACCAGGGCGTCGTGGCGATCGCGGCAGCGACCCCGTCGAGGTGTCCCGCATCGGCGAGCGGCACGGGGCCGATCCCGTAGGCGAGCAGCATGCGGCCACCGGCCCGGAGCACCCGCGCGAGCGCGGCGAGTTCCGGCGTGGCATCCGTCGTCCAGAAGACGTTCACGTTCACGCTGAGCGCGGCGTCGAACGGACCCAGGTCGGGGTCCAGCGCGGCGAGGCTCGACGCGCGCACGTCCACGACGCCACGGTGGACGGCGGATGCCGCGCGCGCACGGATGCGCGCCACCGCCGTGGCGGAGCGGTCGATCGCGACCACGGCGGGGCGGGGCGCGGATGCGGCATCCGCACCGCCGAGTGCCGCGAGCACGAGCTCGACCGACACCCCCGTGCCCGACCCGATGTCGAGCACGCGCTCGCCGCGACGGGGATCGAGCACCTCGACCGCCCAGCGCACCCGCCCGGGGACGGCGTCTGTCGGGCTCACTCGCGCAGCCCCACCGCGTCGTGCGCCCAGAACGGCCACGCGTAGACGAGGGTCCCGGTCATCCACGGCTCGTAGGCGGGGAGGAGGAACACCTGGAACGCGGCCTCGGGGATCCGCAGCGACGGCCGCCGGAACCCGACTTCACCCGCCGGCCGGAACCCGAGCCGTGCGTAGTAGCCGGGGTCGCCCTCGAGCACGACGAACGGGGCGCCCGCCGCCTCGGCCGCCTCCAGCGCTCGGCGCACGAGCGCGCCGCCGAGGCCGGCGCCCTGCCGAGCCGGTGCCACGGCGAGCGGACTCAGGACGGGCGCGTCGATGAGGCGCTCGGCCGTGTCGAGCAGGCTCGAGCTCACCAGCACATGGCCCACGACCTCGCCGCCGGCCTCGGCGACGAACGCGGAGCCGCCGCGCTCGGGAATCGTGGGCCGCAGGTCGTCGACGATCGCGTTGACCACGTGGCCGTGCTCGCCGAACGCCGCGAGGTGCAGCGCGCGCACGGCCACGGCGTCGCTGGGTCGCTCAGGGCGGATGGTGGCAGGGTCGACGTGCACCCACCCAGTATCGCGGCGCACGGCGGCACGGTCAGCTCGTCGTGGCATCCGATGCGCGCCGTTCACCGAAGTTCGGCGGCAGCTTGCAGTAGTCGTAGAAGAACCGGGTGGGCGCCGACTCGTCGGTGACGTCGACGTTGACGTTCACGCCGATGTGCGGCAGTTCGTCGCCCGCGAGCGTCCACACCGAGAAGTGCCAGATGCCACGTACCGCGTCGTTGAGCAGGCGGAGGCCGTCGACGACCAGCACGGTGTCTGCCCGCTCGGCACCCGCGAGCGTGCCCGCGCGGAAGGGCTCGACGGTGTCCCGGCGCAGCGTGGCCTCGTCGACGTCGCCGGTCGAGACGCGCGTGACGGATTGGCCCCGCTCGGCGAGCACCGCGGCGAAGTCGTCGGCGAAGCGCGCCGCGTGCTCCGGGGAGGCGCCCTCGACGGCGACGAGCCGCCGGCCGACGCGCGAGTTGTGCAGGAACTCGTCGGCGATCCACTCGAGGAGGGCCTGTCGTTCGGCGCCCGGCCCGCTCGGCTCGTTCGGCTCGTTCGGCTCACTCATGCGGTCAACGCTACGCCCGGTCGAACGGGGCTGGGGAGGGTGGTCTCGATACGGCCTGCGGCCTACTCGACCGGCGGCCCTCGTCGATCGAGAAGCGCGTAGCGCGTATCGAGATCCTGGGTGGTCTCGATACGGCCTGCGGCCTACTCGACCGGTGCTGGGGCGGGGGGAGCGGCGTCCGCGGTCACCTCGGAGAACGCGATGAGCGGGCGCCCGCTCCTGGGGTGCTCGAGCACGGATGCCTCGACGCCCCACACCTCGCGGATGAGCTCCGTCGTGAGCACCTCCCCCGGCGCGCCGGCGGCGACCACCCGGCCCGCGGCGAGCACCACCACGTGGTCGGCGTAGCCCGCGGCGAGCGACAGGTCGTGCAGGGCCGCGAGCACCGTGATGCCGTCGTCGGCGAGCCGGCGCAGGAGCGCGAGCATCGTGAGCTGCGCGTGGATGTCGAGGTGGTTCGTCGGCTCGTCGAGCAGCAGCAGTTCGGGCTCCTGCGCAAGTGCGCGGGCGAGGTTCACGCGCTGGCGCTCGCCGCCCGAGAGCTCATCGTAGGGGCGGTCGGCGAACTCCGCCGCTCCCGCCGCCACGAGGCTGCGCGCCACGACCGCGCGGTCGTGAGCGCTCGCGGACGCCCACGCCGACTGGTGGGGGATGCGTCCGAGGGCGACCACGTCGTCGACGCGGAGTCCCTGCGCGCCGTGCACTTCCTGCTCGGCGAGGGCGATGCGCCGCGCACGGTCGCGACGGCGCAGCGCGGCGAGGTCGTCGTCGCCGAGCGCGAGCGCACCGGCATCCGCTCGCTCGACACCTGCGACGAGGTGCAGCAGCGTGCTCTTGCCCGCTCCGTTCGGGCCGAGGAGCGCACCGACGGCCCCGCGCGGCACGGTGATGTCGACGTCGTCGACGATGAGGCGCGATGCGCGGCTGAAGCGCACGCGCGAGCCGCGCAGCCCCCCGAGCGCGCCGGAACCGGTCGGGTCATCGCTCCGGGCCGTGCCGAAGCCGCCGGAATCCGTGGCGACGCCGCCGCCGGAACCCGTGGCGCCGACGCCGCCGGCACGCACGCGGACCTCGCCGCTCACGACAGCCTCCGGTTCCGGAGCATGAGCGCCGCGAACACCGGGCCGCCGACGAGCGCCGTGAGGATGCCGACCGGCAGCTCCCGCGGGTCGAACAGCGTGCGCGCTCCCGTGTCGACCCACACGAGGAAGAGCGCGCCCGCGAGCGCCGAGAGCGGCAGCAGCGCCCGGTGCCGCGTGCCGACGACCAGACGCACCGCGTGCGGCAGGATGAGACCGACGAACCCGATGGCGCCACTCACGGCGACGAGCGCGCCCGTGAGGAGCGCTGTGGCGATGAGCAGCAGCGTGCGGGTGCGCGTGACGTGCACGCCCAGGGCGGATGCCGCGGCGTCACCGAACGCGAAGGCATCGAGCGTGCGCCCCGTCGCGATGAGCGGCACGCCGACGACGAGGAGCGCGCCGCCCGCGAGTGCGGCCGACGCCCAGTCGGCGCCCGAGAGCGACCCGAGCAACCAGTTGAGGATCTCCCGGTAGCTGTCGTTCGTGGCGCTCCAGAAGATCACGAGGCTCGTGACCGCGCCGAACACCGCCGAGACCGCAAGACCGGCGAGCACCGTCGTCGTGGGGCTCAGGCCGCCAGCGGCTCGGGCCAGGCCGAACGTCACGGCGAGTGCCGCGAGCGCGCCCGCGAACGCCGCGAGCGGCAGCGCCACGGCGATGCCGAGCACGAGCACGAGCACCGCCCCGACCGATGCGCCCGACGAGAGTCCGAGCAGGTACGGGTCGGCGAGCGGGTTGCGTGTGAGCGCCTGCATGACGACGCCGCAGATCGCGAGTCCCGCGCCGACGGCGGCGGCGGTGAGCACGCGCGGCATCCGCAACTCCCACACGATGCCGTCGCGCAGCGGCGAGAGGGTCGGCTCGCCGAGTCCGAGGTGCGCGAGCACGCTCGCGAACACGTCGGCGGGGGCGAGTCCGGCCGGCCCGATCGTCACGGCCACGACGACGGATGCCGCGAGCAGCACCGCGAGCAGCACGCCCGCGGTGACCGCGGTCGCCGTGCGGCGCGGCCCCGGCGCGGGCCGAGGAGGATTCCCCGCGCCGCCCTGTGCGGGTCGAGGAGGGCGCCCCGCGCGCGTGTCGAGACCCCGAGACGCCGCGCCGTCGGTCTCGATACGCGGCTCCGCCGCTCCTCGACCGGCGACGGGCGGCTCCGGCGCCACTCGACCGGCGACGGGCGGCTCCGGCGCCACTCGACCGGCGGCTTCCGGTGCCGCCCCTCGACCCGCGATGCCCGTCATCAGAGCGCCTGCAACTGCTCCACGATCGAGGCGACGGCGTCGACGTTGCGCACGCCGGCCTCGGTCGACGGGAAGTCGACGATCACGTACCGGTGCTGCTGCACCGCGGGCAGCGCTGCGGTCGCGGCGTTCGCCTCGAGCGCGGCGATCTTCGCGTCGGCGGTGTTCCACGGCGCGTCGACGAGCACGATAACGTCGGGGTTCGCCTCGACGACGGCCTCCCACGAGAGCGACGTCCAGGTGTCGTGCACATCGGCGACGACGTTCTCGAGCCCCGCGGCATCCATGATCATCTGCGGTGCGCCGATGCCGGCGCCCACGAACGGCTGGTCGTCGCCCGAGGAGTACCAGAGCGCGGTGAGGCCATCGTCGTTCGGCTCGATCGCATCGAGGGCGGCGCGCTGCTTCGCGACGAGGGCGGCCGCGGCATCCGGAACGTCGAAGATCGCACCGGCCTGCTCGAACTCGCCGAACACCTCGTCGAAGGTCAGGGGGTCGGGCATGTAGCCCTCCTCCTTGCACGCGGCGGGCGCGACGTAGGTGTCCACGCCGAGCTTGTCGAGGGTGGCGCGGTCGCCGGCGCCCTCGGCCGTGAGGTTCGACTCCCAGCCCGCGAACACGAGGTCGGGCTCGGCGGCGAGCGTGACCTCCTGCGACGGCACCTTGTCGCTCAGCACCTCGAGGCCGTCGGCCGCGTCGGCGTACGCGTCGGGCACGGGTCCGTCGCTGAAGGCGGTGCCCACGACGCGGTCGCCGAGGCCGAGCGCGAGCAGCAGCTCGAGGGTCGACGACTTGATGGTCACGACGCGTTCGGGCGCGCGGTCGAAGGTCACCTCGGTGCCGCAGTTGTCGATGGTCAGGGGGTACGCGGATGCCGCGGCGCCCGCGGTCGCATCGGCGGCGTCGGTGCCGGCTCCGGCCGTGGCGGTCTGCGCGCACCCGGCGAGCAGGACGGTGACGGCGACCCCGGCGAGCAGGGATGCAGTGCGCATCGCGGGTGCGCGGCGGACGGCGCGGCGGCGTGAGCGGGGGGACGATGACGTGGGCATGGATTCTCCGGGAGGCAGGCGTGAGGGGCAACCGATCGCATCGGTGACACGCAGCCCAATCCCGGGCCGTCACGACCGGTCAAGACAGACCGGCGGTCAGCGCAATCTTAACCAACCTGCCGACGTGACCGCTAGCGCTCGTCGCGGATGCGCGCCGCGAGGTCGATCGCCGCGCCGGCGAGGGCGGCGGAGGTATCGAGGTCGCGCATCCACAGCGGCACGGATGTCGCGTGCAGTCCGGCCTCCTCGAGCGAGGGCAGCGCCGCGGCATCCGTCTCGTCGACGAGCCAGCCGTCGAGCAGGCCCCCGCCTGCTGCGCCCTGCGCTGGACGACGGGAGCCGTAGTGCAGGCCGACGGCCGCGGCATCCGTCTCGACGCCGATCGTGTGGAGGCAGGCGTCGGCCATGCCCCGCACGACCGAGCCGCCGATGATGGGGGAGACGCCGACGATCGGCGCCCGGGTCGTCGCGAGTGCCTCGCGGATGCCGGGCACGCCCAGGATGGTGCCGATCGACACGACCGGGTTCGACGGGGCGAACAGCACCACGTCGGCGTCGGCGATCGCCTCGGCGACCCCCGGTGCGGGACGGGCGTCGGCGAGATTGCGCTGCGAGAACGCGCGGGCGGTGATGCCGGCGCGGAAGCGCGTCCACCACTCCTGGAAGTGCAGTTCGGCGCGGCCGTCGACCGCGGGGTCGGCGGGGTCGACCTGAACCCAGGTGTCGACCTCGGTGTCGGTCGCGGGGATGAGCCGCACGCCGAGCGGCCAGCGCCGTTGCAGGCGCTCGGCGACGTCGCTGGGCCGCAGGCCGTCGCGCAGCCACGAGGTGCGGGCGAGGTGCGTGCCGAGGTCGAGGTCTCCGAGGGTGAACCACGGCCAGCCGACGCCCCACTCGCGCAGCTCGGCGGACACCCGCTCGCTCTCGCCGGCGCGTCCCCATCCGCGCTCGGTGTCGTTGACGCCCGCGAGCGAGTAGAGCAACGAGTCGAAGTCGGGCATGAGCCGCACGCCCGCGAGCCAGAGGTCGTCGCCCGTGTTGACGACGACGGTGATGTCGGCGGATGTCGCGGGGCCGTTGGTGCCGGTGCTGCCGATGCCGGTGCTGGCGATGCCGGCTGTGTGCGTGTCGCCGCCGCTCCCGCCGTCGGTCGGTCCACTGCCCGTGGCCGGCCAACGCCGCGCACACTCCTCGCGAACGCCGCGCACGAAGCGCGCCCCTCCGACTCCGCCCGCGAGCACCGTGATCCGCACCCTGCCACGCTACCCGCCAAGCACCGACCGCTACCCGCCGACTGCTACCCGCACCCACCTCTCCCCCTGTCTGCAGACCGTTACCTGCATCGACCAGCACCCGCACTTGCGGCCACCCGCACCTGCACCGGCCCCGCACGTGCACCCAGCCCCAGCCGGGCGCTCAGCGCATACCTCCTACCCGCGCAGCGGATCGCACACCGACGTGGGCGACTGCCCCGGCGGCATCCGCTCACGCTGCCACGCCCACGGAACCCAGCTCGAAGCGCGCGCGGCCCCCGAGCTTCGGCACACGCTCCGGATCGATATGCGGAGGCGGGATGAACCACACCTTCCCCTGCGCGATCCGGATCTGCCAGCCCTCGCGATGCACCGTGTGGTGGCAGAAGCTGCAGAGCATCACTCCGTTCGCGAGGTCGGTCGGGCCGGCGTCGCGCTCCCACCAGTCGATGTGGTGGGCCTCGACGTAGCCGATGTTCTGACCGCACGACGAACAGCCGCCGTCGCGCTCGGCGAGCGCCAGTCGTTGCGCCCGCGTGAAGAGTCGTGCGGCGCGTCCGAGGTCGAGCGGAAGGCTGCCGCCGCCGAAGACCGCCGGGATGAGCTCGGCGTCGGCCGCCATTCGTCGCGCCGTCGCCGCCGAGATCGGCTGGTCGATGCCGTCGATGCGGGCGTGGCCGAGACCGTCGACGAGCGCCTCGAGGCTCATGCGCACCACGACGGTGGTCTTCGCGAGCGGCGCGGGAGACTCGCTGCAGCCGAGCGAGTGACGGGCGAGCGCTGCGAGCGCATCGGCCTGGATCTGCGGAATCGATCGGGTGTCGACGATCACGGGCCCGCCGTCACCCGATGTGCCCTCGCGGCGACGCAGCGCATCGCTCACGAGTGCCTCCACCGCTGCCTTCACGGGTGCGGCGCTCTCGGGGTCGAGGCGAGCGTGCAGGTGCAGCATGCCGCTGCCGTCTTCGCGCATCGTGAGCGAGCGATCCTGCCGGAGAGCCTCTTCACGGGGCTCGACCCCGTCGTGATCGAGTCGCGCCTCGGCCTCGCGGACCCCTCGTAGGAGGAGGTCGAGCGAAACCTGCGCGGCGAGCCCGACAAGCGCCGCCTCCGTCAGGTCGGCCAGTTCTGCGTCGGCCCGCATCGCCACGCGGTCGAGCATCGAGGTGATCGCGGATGCGGCCTCGAGGCAGATGTCGGCAGAGGCGAGCGCTGCTGCGACGTGCGGATGTCGCGACGGCAGCGCCTCGCCGCCGAAGGTGCGGCGCTCCGCGGTGGCGGCACCCACTGCGAGGAGCTTCGCGGCCTCGCTCCGGGAGCCGCCGGTTGCCGCGGCGAGGAGCCGGACCGGGTTCTGGAAGCCATGCGACTTCGCGAGGCTTGCCTCGCCGAGCTCGGGGCCCGAGCGCTTCGCCACCTCTGCTGCCACGCGGGCCAGAAGGGCATCGGTATCGCGCCGCACCCGAACGAGCACGTCGGTGACACGCATGAGGCCGGCGTCGCCCATCTGCTCGACCTCGGCTTGCGTCGAACCGGCGATCGCTCCGAACGCCGGCATTGCAGCGGCCCACGCCGTGCGAAGTGCCGCGACGTCTCGCTCGAGCTGGCGGAGGGTCTCTTCCATGCTCCGAGTCTGCACCCACCCACTGACATTCGCGCGTCGAAAAACGGCTTCTGACCAGGGAATACCCTGTGTGAACGCAGCCTCCACGTGCTCCTGTGGAGGACAAGTGGAGCGGGCCGGGGCCGGGGCTGGGGAATGCGGTTGGGCAATGCGGGCAGGGCGGGGCGTATCGAACGGGCGATCTGGTCGGGGTTCGGGGGGAGGACGTGAGATCAGGACGTCAGAGGCCGAGGAGCCGGACATCCGGGGAGCCGGCGAGAGCGCGGTCGCGGTTCGACGACTCAGGCGCCGCCCCTCACCCCTCGCGCGTGAGCACCAGCGATCCGGATGCCGCACCCGAGCGCAGCGCGTCGACCGCCTCGTCGGCCCGCTCGAACGGGTACCGCGTGACCTCGGGCGAGATCGAGAGTGCGCGCGCCAGCCGCAGGAAGGCGTCGCCGTCGGCGCGGGTGTTGGCCGTCACCGTGCGCAGGTCGCGCTCGCGGAACAGGTGCGCGTCGTAGGTCATCGCGGGGATGTCGCTCATGTGGATGCCGGCGAGCACCACCGTGCCGCCCTGCACCGTCGACGCGAGGGCGAGCGGCACGAGCTCGCCGGCCGGCGCGAACACGATCGCGGCGTCGTGCTCGACGGGGGGCACGCCGTGCTCGTCGCCCACGAAGTCGGCGCCCAGCTGCCGGGCGAGGGCTCGATTGCCCTCGCCGCGGGTCATCGCCGACACCGACGCGCCCTGCGCCATCGCGAGCAGTGCCGTGAGGTGCGCACTCGACCCGAAGCCGTAGAGGCCGAGTCGCCCGCCGGCAGGCAGGTTCGCGCGGCTCAGTGCCCGATAGCCGATGATGCCCGCGCAGAGCAGCGGCGCCACGGCGACGGGGTCGGTGTCGGCCGGGAGCGGGTAGGCGAACGCCTCCGCGACGACCGCGACGTCGGCGTAGCCGCCGTCGGCGTCCCACCCGGTGAACCGCGCGTCGGGGCAGAGGTTCTCACGGCCCGACCGGCACCACGGGCACGCGCCGCACGTCGAGCGCAGCCAGGCGATGCCCACGAGGTCGCCGACGCGCGTTCGCGCCACCCCGGGTCCGACGGCCGTGACGCGACCGACCACCTGATGGCCCGGCACGACCGGTGAGGCGTGGCGCTCGAGCTCGCCGTCGATGACGTGCAGGTCGGTCCGGCAGACCCCGCACGCGAGCACCTCGACGAGCAGCTCGCCGGCGCCCGGCTCCGGCGTCGGTACACGCGCCGCATCGAGCCGCCCGTCGCCGCGCGTCGTCCAGGCCGACATGAGAGGCATCTGCGCTCCGTTCGATGCGGTTCCCGGGCCGGGCCCGGCGGGGGCCCGGTGGCTGGGGGAGGACGAGGGTGTGAGTCCGGGTGGGGGGTGCGTGTTCGCAACGCGCTGCAGTCGCCGCCCGCGCACACCCCAACGCCCACACTGCCCCGGATGCCGCCCGCATGCGGGGCCGAAGGTCACACGTTCGGGGGACCAACGGCACTCACCGTCGTGCCGACCCCCGCGCACACTGGAACGGTGTTCGCCGACCGCATGGACGCCGCGACCCACCTCTTGGACCGCGTCGCAGCGCTGCGCACCGACGACGCGATCGTGCTCGGGCTCCCCCGCGGCGGCGTGCCCGTCGCCGCCGTGGTGGCCGAGGGTCTCGGCCTGCCCCTCGACGTGATCGTCGTGCGCAAGCTCGGCCTGCCGTTCCAGCCCGAGGTGGCGATGGGCGCGATCGGCGAGGGCGGCGCGCGCCTCGTCGACGAGGACCTCGTGCGCCGGGCCCGCGTGACGCCGTCGCAGTTCGCCGAGGTGGAACGCCGCGAGCGGGCGACCCTCGAACGACGCGTGGAGCAGTTGCGCCGCGGCCGCCCGCCGCGTGCGCTCGCGGGCCGCACGGCGGTCATCGTCGACGATGGCCTCGCGACCGGCTCGACCGCCGAGGTCGCCTGCCGGGTCGCCCGTTCGCTCGGCGCGCGGCGGGTCGTGGTGGCCGCCCCGATCGGTCCGGCGGATGTCGCGGCGCGCGTGCCGTCGGCGGACGAGGTGGTGTGCCTGCTGCAGCCGCGGTGGTTCCAGGCCGTCGGCGAGGCGTACCGGGACTTCGCGCCGACGAGCGACGAGGAGGTCATCCTGCTGCTCGACGCTGCCCACCGTCGTGAGCGCGGGGCGTCGTCGCGCACCCTCGCGCAGGTGCGGCACACCCAGGTCGCCGTGCCGCACGAGGGCCTCCGCCTCGCGGCCGACCTCAGCGTCCCCGAGTCGCCCGCCGGGTTCGTCGTCTTCGCGCACGGAAGCGGCAGCAGCCGGCACAGCCCGCGCAACCGGCTCGTCGCCGAGACCCTGCAGCGCGTGGGGCTCGGCACGCTGCTCCTCGACCTCCTGCTCGTCGAGGAGGAGTCCGATCGCGCCAACGTGTTCGACATCCCGCTGCTCGCGCGGCGGCTCGTGTCGGCGGTGGCGTGGCTCGGTGCTCGCGACGAGGCATCCGGCCTGCCCGTCGGCTACTTCGGGGCGAGCACGGGCGCCGGCGCCGCGCTCTGGGCGGCCGCCGAGCCCAGCGCCCGGATCGGCGCGGTGGTCTCCCGTGGGGGCCGCCCCGACCTCGCCGGGCCGCGGCTCGGCGACGTGCGCGCGCCGACCCTCCTGATCGTCGGCGGCGACGACCTGGTCGTGCTCGACCTCAACCGCCAGGCGCTCGCGCAGCTGCGGTGCGAGGCCGACCTCGTGATCGTGCCCGGTGCCACGCACCTGTTCGAGGAGCCCGGCACGCTCGCCGAGGCGGCGATCCACGCCCGCGACTGGTTCCTGCGCCACCTGGCCGCCGGTGCAACAGCCGGCGCCCCCGGCGGGCCCGACGACGAGACCGGAGTCCGCCCATGATCGAGGATCCGCTCGGCGTGCTCCTGCAGGCCGCGGCCGACGAGATCCGGTCGCTCGCACGGCCGCTCGCGTCATCCGCCGATCTGACCCCGCTCGTCGAGCGGGTGGGGGACGCGCGGTTCGTGGCCCTCGGCGAGGCGTCGCACGGCACCCACGAGTACTACCGCTGGCGGGCCGAGGTGAGCAAGCGGCTCATCGTGGAGCGCGGGTTCACGTGGATCGGCGTCGAGGGCGACTGGCCCGACTGCTGGCGCATCGACCGCTGGGTGCGCGGCCTCGACGACCGCGAGCTCGATGCCGCGGGCGTGCTCGCACGCTTCGATCGCTGGCCCACGTGGATGTGGGCGAACCGCGAGGTCGCCGACTTCCTCGACTGGCTGCACGCCCACAACGAGAAGCTGCCCGAGCCCGAGCGGGTGGGCTTCTACGGCCTCGACGTGTACTCGCTGTGGGAATCGCTGCAGGAGATCCTCACGTGGCTCGGCGAGCACGCGGTCGACTCGCTGCCCGCCGCGCTCGAGGCGTGGCAGTGCTTCCTGCCGTTCCACGAGGATCCGCACCGCTACGCGTGGAGCACCCGGCTGGTGCCCGAGGACTGCGAGGACGACGTCGTCGACCTCCTCGTCGAGGTGCGGCGCCGTGCGCGTCCCACCGACCGGCGCGACGACGAGGAGTTCGACGTGCTGCAGAACGCCGAGGTGGTCGCGGCGGCCGAGCGCTACTACCGCATCATGGTGCGCGGCGACCGGGAGTCGTGGAACATCCGCGACATCCACATGGCCGACACCGTCGACCGGCTGGCCGCGCACCAGGGGCCGGCGTCGAAGGGACTCATCTGGGCGCACAACACCCACGTCGGCGACGCCCGCGCCACCGACATGGCCGCGGGCGGTCTCGTGAACATCGGCGAGCTGCTGCGCCGCAGGCACGGTGCCCGAGACGTCGTGCTCGTCGGCTTCGCGGGGTTCGGCGGCACGGTGATCGCGGCCGATGCCTGGGGCGACCCCGACCGCGTCATGCAGGTGCCCGTCGCGCGCGTGCCCACCCACGAGCGGCTCCTGCACCAGACGCTCGGCGCGCCCGCACTGCTCGTGTTCGGCGCCGACCGCTCGGGGCCGTGGCTCTCGTCGCGGCTCGGCCACCGGGCGATCGGCGTCGTGTACGCGCCCGAGCGCGAGCACGGCAACTTCGTGCCCACCGTCATGGGCCGCCGCTACGACGCGCTGCTCTGGTGCGAGCGCACGACCGCCCTCAGGCCCCTGCACCGCGAGGCGCGTGCGGCTGAGCCCGAGTTCGAGACCGAGCCCACGGGGTTCTGAGCGAGCGGATGCGGCGCGCCCGCCGGGCGCCGCGCGCCAGCAGCGCACGCCCCAGCGGTGCCCGCGCCCGCGGAACCGCGCCCGCGGACCCCGTCCGCCGATCCGGCGTAGCGTTGCCGCATGCCCGACTACGGCCTCCCCCTCGAGTTCGGATCGTTCGTCACGCCCTCCGCGGAGCAGCCGCAGCGCACCGTCGACCTCGCCGTCGCGAGCGAGACGGCGGGACTCGACCTCGTCACGTTCCAGGACCACCCGTACCAGCCGCGGTTCCTCGACACGTGGACGCTCATGAGCTGGGTCGGCGCCCGCACGCACCGCATCCGCATCTCGGCGAACGTGCACAACCTGCTGCTGCGCCCGCCGGCCGTGCTCGCCCGCGCTGCGGCATCCCTCGACCTGCTCACCGGCGGTCGCGTGGCGATCGCACTCGGCGCGGGCGGCTTCGCGCCGGCCGCCCTCGCGATGGGGGCGCCCGACCGCAGCCCCGCCGAGTCCGGCGACGCGCTCGCCGAGGCGATCACGGTCATCCGCGAACTGCTCGACACGGATGCCGCGGGCGGCGTGTTCCTCGACCAGGAGTTCTACCCGATCCGCGGGGCGAAGCGGGGCCCGGCCCCGGTGCAGCGGCCGATCCCGATCTGGCTCGGCGTGCTGAAGCCCAAAGGGCTGCGCCTCGTCGGACGGGCCGCCGACGGCTGGCTCCCGTCGCTCGGGCGCATCGAGGGCGGACTCGCGGGGCTCGACGCGGGCAACGCGCGCATCGACGAGGCGGCGCACGCCGCCGGGCGCGAGCCGCGCGACATCCGCCGCCTGCTCAACATCGGCCCGAGGGAGGCGCGACCCGACATGCTCGCCGAGCTCGCACTCGACCACGGCATCGCGACGTTCATCGTCTCGGGCGACGACCCCACCCTGCTCGCGCACCTCGGCGAGTCGGTCGCGCCCGAGACGCGCCATATCGTCGAGCAGCTCCGCGCGTCGCGCGCCGCCGCGGGCTGACACCACCCGTCGCGCACCGCCGGCCGGATCGGGCGACGGCAGGGCCGGAAGGCTCTGGCATTCGCGGAGCGTCGGGTACACGATGGACGGACAGGTCCGCACCGTCGCGGGAGGCTCCATGAACTCGGCATCGACCACGCCGCATCGCACCGTCGCCCTCGTGGGCGGCGCCGGTTCGGGCAAGACGACGCTCGCAGAGGCGCTGCTGTACCGGGCCGGCTCCATCACGAGGGTCGGCACCGTCGAGAACGGCAGCACGGTCTGCGACCACGAGCCCGAGGAGATCGCGAGAGGCACGACCCTCGGGCTCTCGCTCGCCTACCTCTCCTGGACGGGGCCCGACGGCGTGGAGCACGCGATGACGCTCGCCGACACCCCCGGGCACCCCGACTTCGTCGGCGGCGTCGACACGGCACTGTCGGTGGCGGATGTCGCGCTCGTCGTCGTGAGCGCGGTCGACGGCGTCACCGCGGGCACACGTGCCACGTGGGCGGCCGTGGAGGCGGCGGGCGTGCCGCGCATCGTCGTGATCACGCAGGAGGACAAGGCCCGTGCGGACTTCCACCGAGTGCTCGCCCAGCTGCACGCGGAGTTCGGCGACCACCTCTGGGCGCTCGAGCTGCCGCTCGGCGAGGAGCAGGGGTTCCGCGCGATCGCCGACGTGCTGAGCGAGCAGGCGCTCGTCTACGACGACGCCGGCCGGCACCACGACGAGCCGCTGCCGGCCGAGGCGCAGGCCGAGGAGCACCGCATGCACCTCGACGTGACCGAGGAGATCGTCTCGCACGACGACGAGCAGCTCGAGGCGTACCTCGACGGACGGGAGCCGTCGCCCGGCGACCTCGAGCGCACGTTCGCGCGCGAGGTGGCCTCGGGCGAGGCGGTGCCCGTGATCGTGTGCTCGGGCGTCACCGGCACCGGGGTCGACCGGGTCGCCGACCTGCTGTGCCGGCTCGCGCCCTCGGCGCTCGAGCGCGACGCGCGGATCGTGGTGGGCGGCTCGCCGGGCGGCAGCGCCGGCTCCTCCGGGTCGGGCGGGGGCGCCGAGCTCCCCGTCGCGCCGAACCCCGACGGGGAGACGCTCGTGCACGTGTTCCGCACAGTGGCCGACCCCTTCGTGGGGCAGGTGTCGATGCTCCGCGTGCTCTCGGGGGTGCTGCGGCCGAGCGACCGGCTCCACAACGCCACCACCGGGGCCGACGAGCGCATCCACGGGCTCTTCCGACTGCGCGGCGCCGAGCACCTGCCGGCCGACGTGCTGCGCGCGGGCGAGGTGGGCGCCGTGGCGAAGCTGACGGGGTCGCCGACGGGAACCCTGCTCTGGTCGCGGCCGACCGGCACGGCGCGCCCCGCGCCCCTCCCGAGGCGTGCGCCGGTGTTCGCGGTGAGCCTCGAACCGGCGACGCAGTCCGACGACGAGAAGCTGTCGGCCGCGCTCGCCCGACTCGTCGCCGAGGACCCCACGCTCGTCATCGACCGCGCCGGCGGCGCCACGATCCTGCGGGGCCTCGGCGAGACGCACCTGGCGGTCGCGGTCGAGCGTCTGGCGCGCGTGTTCGGGGTGCACGTGAACACGGGACCGGCGCCCGTCGCCTATCGCGAGACCATCGCGGGCACCGCCGAGGTCGAGGGCAAGCTGAAGAAGCAGTCGGGCGGACACGGTCAGTTCGCGGTCGTGCAGTTGCGGGTCTCCCCGCTGCCGTCGGGCGAGGGCTTCGAGTTCGTCGACAGCGTGGTCGGCGGCGCCGTGCCGCGCACGTACATCCCGGCCGTCGAGAAGGGGGCACGCGACGCCTTGGCGGCCGGCGGGCTCGAGGGCCACCCCGTCGTCGACGTGCGCGTCGAGCTCCTCGGCGGCAAGGCGCACTCGGTCGACTCGTCCGAGATGGCGTTCCGCACGGCCGCCTCGATCGGGGTCAAGGCGGCGCTCGCCGAGGCGGGCACGGTGGTGCTCGAGCCGATCTCCAGCGTGACGGTGACCGTGCCGGCCGACCTGCAGGGCACGGTGCTCACCGACCTGTCGGGCCGTCGCGGACGCGTGAGCGCCACGGAGTCCGCCGCCGACGGCCGCGTGCGCGTGCTGGCGAGCGTGCCGGAGGCCGAGCTGCGCCGTTACGTGCTCGACCTGCGCTCGATGACGGGCGGCCAGGCGGAGCTCACGATCACCCCCGACCACTACGCGAAGGCGCCCAACCACGTGGGCGCGTAGCGCCCGCGTCCCGCACCCCGCGCCCGCCCTCCCCCCCCCGCGCCACCGCCGCCGCACCCTCTTCCGCGCTGGAGTGAGGTTTCCGTCGTGGAGGTCGGAATCCACCGGCACTCCAGCCCGGAAACCTCACTCCAGCGCGCGGCGCACGGGCGGTGGGGCGCGCAATGCGCTGCGGGCGGATGCCGCGACAGCGCGCGGCGGCATCCGACGGCCCGGCCGTCAGTAGCCGCCCGCGGCCAGATGGCGCGCGGCCGTCGCGAGCGCATCGGCGACCTCGTCGGTGCCGTCGCGCAGCACGCCCACGGTGACGCGCACGAACTCGCCGGCGGCGCGCGACCGCGACCCGTTCGCGCCCACGGCGGCCTCGCCCGCCGCGAGGAACGGCGTGCCCGCGGCCACGCGGATGCCGGCGGCCGCGAGCTGCACGAGCGCCGACCGCTCGCTCAGCACCGGCACCCACAGGTTGATGCCGTCGGCGTGCACGACCGGCACGCCGCGTGCCCGCAGGGCGTCCCCGAGCGCGCGCTGCCGCGTGTAGTACGCACGCCGCGCCTCGGCGACGGCGTCGATCGCGGTGCCGTCGGTGAGCAGGTCGAGCAGGATCGTCTGCAGCATCCGCGACGTCCAGCCGGGGCCGAGCATGCGGCGCGCCACGATCCGGTCGATGAGGTCCCGCGGGCCGCCGAGGGCGGCGATGCGCAGGTCGGGTCCGTGCGACTTGGCGAAGCTGCGCACGTGCACGACCCGGTCGGGCAGCGAGGTGCCGAGGGTCACGTCGCCCTCGGTCGAGATGAGACCGGAGTGGTCGTCCTCGATCACGACGAGGTCGTCGACGTCGGTCGCCGAGCGGATGACGCGGGCGAGGTCCGCGGCGCGCTCGGTCGACATCGACGCGCCCGTCGGGTTCTGGGCGCGCGGCTGCAGGAGCACCGCCACCGGACGCCGCTGCAGCGCGCGGGCGAGCGCCTCGGGCAGCATCCCCTGCTCGTCGAGGGTCACCGGCACCGCCTCGGCGCCGAGCACGTCGAGCAGGTCGAGGAACGGCGGGAATCCGGGGTGCTCCACGACCACCCGATCGCCGAAGCGCACCACCTGCTCGAGCGTGCGCGAGATCGCGTCGAGGGCGCCGTCGACGACCATGATCGACTCAGCGCGCGACGGCCACGAGTCCGCGAGCACCGCTGCGAGCGCGGGGATCACCGGCTCGGCCTGGTAGCTGCCCGTCTCGGCGCGCGCGGACACGCGCGACAGCGCGGGCCCGAGGGCCGGCAGCAGCAGCGGATCGGGCGTTCCGCGCGAGAGGTCGAGGCGCACCGGATCGTTCGGCGCCGCCATGCCCCGCATGCGCGGCGCGAGCCACGTGGGCGTGGCGCGGCGCACGAAGCTGCCGGCCCGGCCACGCGACTCGATGAGCCCGGCCCGCGCGAGCGCCTGCCAGGCCTGGCTCACGGTGGCGGGGCTCACCCCCAGTTCGGAGGCCAGGTCGCGCACGGTCGGGAGGCGCTCGCCCCCGGCGAGCTCGCCCGTGTTCACGAGGCGGGCGATGACCCCGGCGATGCCCCGGGGGGTCGTGTCGGGGAACTCGGCGAGCGCGGTCAGCGCAGTGACATCCACACCAATACTCGACACGACCATTGCCTCCTCACGAAGACAGGGACAGGATGATTAACCACAGCGTCACAGAGTGAAACAAAAGAGAAATGTTCACGCCGAACAATAACAGAACGGGTCGCGAGTCCCGGTTCGGCACAGTTCCACGACGGGCACCCGGCCTGTCGGCACACCTCTCGGCGTCACATCGCCCGGTGGACCCTGCGCACTGAGTTCCACGCCAGGCACCGAGCGGCGGCAACGACGCCGACCGACTCAGGAGGCAACATGACGATCGTCAGGGCGGCCATCACGCAGACGACCTGGACCGGCGACAAGGACTCGATGCTCGACAAGCACGAGCAGTTCGCCCGGCAGGCGAAGGAGCAGGGCGCACAGGTCATCTGCTTCCAGGAGCTGTTCTACGGGCCGTACTTCGGCATCACCGAGGACGTGAAGTACTACGACTACGCCGAGCCCGCCGACGGCCCGATCGTGCAGCGCTTCGCCGCCCTGGCGAAGGAGCTCGGCATGGTGATGGTGCTCCCCATCTACGAGGAGGAGCAGCCCGGCGTCTACTACAACACCGCGGTGGTCGTCGACGCCGACGGCACGATCCTCGGCAAGTACCGCAAGCACCACATCCCGAACCTCGACAAGTTCTGGGAGAAGTTCTACTTCCGTCCCGGCAACCTCGGCTACCCCGTGTTCAACACGGCCGTCGGGCCCATCGGCGTCTACATCTGCTACGACCGGCACTTCCCCGAGGGATGGCGCGAGCTCGGCCTCAACGGCGCGCAGATCGTGTTCAACCCCAACGCCACCAAGCCCGGCCTGTCGAACCGCCTGTGGGAGATCGAGCAGCCCGCCGCGGCCGCCGCGAACGGCTACTTCGTGGCCGCGGCCAACCGCGTGGGCCTGGAGGACAACGAGTACGGCGACCTCGCCGTGAACTTCTACGGCAAGAGCCAGTTCTGCGACCCGCAGGGCAACATCGTGGGCGACTACGGCTCCGAGACCGAGGAGGAGGTCGTCGTGCGCGACCTCGACATGGACATGATCCGGCAGGTGCGCAACGCCTGGCAGTTCTACCGCGACCGCCGGCCCGACTCCTACACCTCCATCCCGAAGCCGTGACCAGCCCGCCGGTCGAGTAGCGAAGCGCATCGAGACCCGAGGACGAGATCTCGATAGGGCCGCAGGCGGCCTACTCGATCAGCGAAGAAAGGAGCTCCACCGATGGCAACCACCCTCATCACCGGCGGCACCGTCGTCTCCGCCACGGGCCGCGCCGCGGCCGACGTCCTCATCGACGGCGAGACCATCCGGGCGGTGCTCGAACCCGGCAGCACCCTGCTCGGCACGGATGTCGCGGCATCCGTCGATCGCGTCATCGACGCCACGGGCAAGTACGTGATCCCCGGGGGCATCGACGCGCACACGCACATGCAGCTGCCGTTCGGAGGCACCGAGGCATCCGACACCTTCGAGACCGGCACGCGGGCGGCCGCATGGGGCGGCACGACCTCGATCATCGACTTCGCGGTGCAGACCCACGGGCAGCGCATCGAAGACGGACTGGCTGCCTGGCACGCGAAGGCAGCGGGCAACTGCGCGATCGACTACGGGTTCCACCAGATCGTCGGCGACGTGAACGAGGCGTCGCTCGAGGCCATGAAGAAGCTGCCCGACGAGGGCATCACGAGCTTCAAGATGTTCATGGCGTACCCGGGCGTCTTCTACTCGGATGACGCGCAGATCCTCAAGGCCATGCAGGTCTCGCGCGACACCGGGCTGCTCACGATGATGCACGCCGAGAACGGCCCCGCGATCGACGTGCTCGCGGCCCAGCTCGCCGAGTCGGGCAAGACCGACCCGTACTACCACGGCATCGCCCGCGCCTGGGAGATGGAGGAGGAGGCCACCCACCGGGCGATCATGCTCGCGAAGCTCACGGGTGCCCCGCTCTACATCGTGCACGTGTCGGCCAAGCAGGCCGTCGAGCAGCTCGCGTGGGCCCGCGACAAGGGCCAGAACGTCTTCGGCGAGACCTGCCCGCAGTACCTCTACCTGTCGCTCGAAGACCAGCTCGGCGCGAGGAGCGACGAGTGGGGCGCCTTCGAGGGGGCCAAGTGGGTGTGCTCGACGCCGCTGCGCTCGCGCGCCGAGGGCCACCAGGACTCGATGTGGCAGGCGCTGCGCACGAACGACCTGCAGATGGTCTCGACCGACCACTGCCCGTTCTGCATGAAGGACCAGAAGGAGCTCGGCCTCGGCGATTTCCGGAAGATCCCGAACGGCATCGGCTCGATCGAACACCGCATGGACCTCATGTACCAGGGCGTCGTCACCGGCGAGATCACCCTCGAACGCTGGGTGGAGCTCACGAGCACCACCCCGGCGCGCATGTTCGGCCTCTACGGCACGAAGGGCGTCATCCAGCCCGGCGCCGACGCCGACATCGTCGTCTACGACCCGAACGGGCACACCTCGATCGGCCTCGACAAGACGCACCACATGAACATGGACTACTCCGCGTGGGAGGGCTACGAGATCGATGGGCACGTCGACACGGTGCTCTCGCGGGGCAAGGTCCTCGTCGACGGCAACGAGTACCTCGGCGCCAAGGGCGACGGCCGCTTCCTCAAGCGCGGCCTGACGCAGTACCTCACCTGAACAACGTCTGCCGGTCGAGTCGCCGCGCAGCGGCGTATCGAGACCAGCGGATGCCGCACAACTGAACATCGCCGGTCGAGTCGCCGCGCAGCGGCGTATCGAGACCAGGTTTCGATACGGCCTCCGGCCTACTCAACCCACGAACAAGGTTTCGATACGGCCTCCGGCCTACTCAACCCACGACACGAAGGAGCAACGGATGGAATTCGGAGCGGTCCTGCAGACCAACCCCCCGGCATCGCGCACCATCCAGCTCGCGAAGCTTGCCGAGGTGCACGGGTTCAGCCACGTGTGGACGTTCGACTCCCACATCCTGTGGCAGGAGCCGTACGTCATCTACAGCCAGATCCTCGCGCAGACCCAGCGCATCAAGGTCGGCCCGTTCGTCACGAATCCCGCGACCCGCGACTGGACCGTGACGGCGTCGGTGTTCGCGACGCTCAACGAGATGTTCGGCAACCGCACGGTGTGCGGCATCGGCCGCGGCGACTCGGCGGTGCGCGTCACGAACGGCAAGCCCACGACGATCGCCCAGCTGCGCGAGGCGATCCAGGTGATCCGCGAGCTCGGCAACTCGCGCGCGGTCGACTATCACGGCTCGACGATCCAGTTCCCGTGGAGCCGGGGCTCGGAACTCGAGGTGTGGGTCGCGGCCTACGGCCCGATGGCGTTGAAGCTCGCCGGCGAGGTGGGCGACGGGTTCATCCTGCAGCTGGCGGACATCGACATCGCCTCGTGGATGATCCAGACGGTCCGTCGCGCCGCCGAGGATGCCGGTCGCGATCCCGACGCGGTCAAGTTCTGCGTCGCCGCGCCCATGTACATCGGCGACGACTGGGAGCACATGCGCGACCAGTGCCGCTGGTTCGGCGGCATGGTCGGCAACCACGTGGCCGACATCGTCGCGAAGTACGGCACGGCCGGCGAGGTGCCCACTGCGCTCACCGAGTACATCGCCGGACGCGAGAGCTACGACTACAACGAGCACGGTCGCGCCGGCAACGTGCACACCCAATTCGTGCCCGACGAGATCGTGGAGCGCTTCTGCGTGCTCGGCTCGGCGAGCGAGCACATCGAGAAGCTCGAGCAGCTCAAGGCGCTCGGGGTCGACCAGTTCGCCGGCTACCTCCAGCACGACAACAAGGAGGAGACGCTGCGGGTCTACGGCGAGACCGTCATCCCCGCGCTCTCCGAGCACATCACGGCGAAGGCATGACGGACACCGGTGGACGAGTAGCGAGCCGCGAAGCGCCTCGCGTATCGAGACCCGCCGAGACCGAACCAGGGGTCTCGGTACGCTCGCAGGGCCTCGCTGCTCGACCGGCGAAGGGTCGCCGCGGCCGGCGCACGGCCGCCGCGTGGGGATGGGGCCTGGCCGGCATCCTGCTCGTCGCGCTCGTCTGGGAGACCTACAAGCTGCTCGCGCCGGCCGACGGCGTGCTGATCGGCGACACCCGCGTGCTGCCCCGCACGACCGACCTCGCCATGCCGCACATCTGGGACATGTTCAGCCGCCTCGCCGAGCCCGTGACCCGCTCGCCCTCGGCGCAGCCGCTGTGGATGGTCGTGGGGCTCGCGGCGCTCACGACGCTCGGCATCGCCGCGGCCGGATGGCTCGTGGGCGTCGTCGTGGGCATCGGGCTCGCGCTCGTGATGCAGCGCTGGCGCATCGCCGAGTGGGGCCTGCTGCCGTGGATCGTCCTGAGTCAGACCGTGCCGCTCATCGCATTCGCCCCGATCGTGAAGAGCTGGGGCTCGCGTGTCGAGATCGGGTCCTTCGAGTGGCAGGACTGGATGTCGGTGGCCCTCATCGCGAGCTACCTCGCCTTCTTCCCCATCGCGATCGGGGCGCTGAGGGGACTCGAGTCGCCCGACCGCATCCACGAGGAACTCATGCAGAGCTACGCGGCCGGCTATTGGAAGACGCTCGTCAAGCTGCGCTTCCCCGCCGCGGTGCCCTACCTCCTGCCGGCTCTGCGCCTCGGTGCCGCGAACGCCGTCATCGGCGCCGTCGTGGCCGAGGTGTCGACGGGACTGCAGGGCGGCATCGGCCGCATCCTCATCCAGTTCGCCGGGCAGGCCTCGGGCGACCCGGCCAAGGCATGGGCGCCCATCTTCGGCGCGATCCTGCTCGGGCTCGTGGCCGCCGGATCGGTCGCGCTCCTCGGCGTGATCCTCAAGAACTACCGACGATCGGAGGAGTCCGCATGAGCGATGCCACCACCGGGTCTCGAGCGCCTCGACCCGCAGAGACCGCACAGGACGCCGGGTCCCGAGCGCCTCGACCAGCGGAGAGCGCCGTCGAGGTGCGCGGGGTCGACAAGGTGTTCGAGACCCGCACCGGCCAGGTGCAGGCGCTCGACGGGATCGACCTCACGGTGGCGGCGGGCGAGTTCGTCTCGCTCATCGGGCCGAGCGGATGCGGCAAGTCCACCCTCATGCGGCTCATCGCCGACCTCGACGACCCCACCGCCGGCACGCTCACGGTCTTCGGCAAGAGCTCGCGCCAGGCGCGCCTCGACCAGGAGTACGGCATCGCGTTCCAGCAGGCGGGCCTGCTGCCGTGGCGCACGGTCGCGGCGAACGTCGCCCTCCCGCTCGAGCTGCACGGCGTGGCATCCGCCGACCGTCGCAGCCGCGTGGCGCAGCTGCTCGAGATGGTGGGCCTCGGCGACTTCGCCGACCGCTACCCCGACCAGCTCTCGGGCGGCATGCAGCAGCGCGTCGCGATCGCGCGTGCCCTCGCCGAGCAGCCGCGGCTGCTGCTCATGGACGAGCCGTTCGGCGCCCTCGACGAGATGACCCGCGAGAAGATGCAGACCGAGCTCGTGCGCATCTCGGCCGAGACGGGCGCCGCCGTGGTGTTCGTGACGCACTCGATCCCCGAGGCGGTGTTCCTCTCCGACCGGGTCGTCGTGATGTCGCCGCGGCCGGGTCGCATCCAGCAGATCGTGCCGATGCGGCTCGGGGCGGATGCCGCGCGCGCGGCGCGCACCGAGGAGCTCCGCGAGGAGCGCACCTTCTTCGACATGGTCACCGCGGTGCGCGAGGCGCTGCACGGCGGATCGCCCGTCGCGTCGGGGGCACGCGGGGTGGAGACGCGCTGATGTCCGCCACCGCCAGCACCGCCGCCGCGACGACCGGCCGGCCGAAGCGCATGAGCCCGCGCACGGAGGCCACGTTGCGCGTCGTGGCGCCGATCGCGGTGGGCGTCATCGTGCTCGGCGCGTGGCAGTTCCTCGTGACGGTCGTGGGCGTCTCGGAGTACCTGCTGCCGAGCCCCGCCTCGATCATCGAGGAGTTCATCGCGAACTGGGCGTCGATCGCGTCGGCGATGCTCATCACCGGCACGAACGCGCTCATCGGCCTCGTCGTGGGCTCGATCCTCGGCATCCTGCTCGCGGCCCTCGCCGCGCGGTGGAGCATCGCCGACCGCATGAGCGCCCCCCTCATCGCGGCGCTCGCGGTCGTGCCGATCGTGGCGCTCGCCCCCGTGCTCAACTCGATGTTCGGCGCCGACAGCCAGTTCGGGCGCCAGGCGATCGCCGCCATCGCGTCGTTCGTGCCCGTGTTCATCAACACGCTGCGCGGCTTCCGGCAGACGACGCCCGTGCATCGCGACCTCATGAAGGCGTACGCGGCGAACTCCCAGCAGGTGCTGCGCACCCTGACGCTGCCCACCGCGCGGCCGTTCGTGCTCACCGGCATCCGCATCGCCTCGTCGCTCGCCGTGATCTCGGCGCTCGTCGCCGAGTACTTCGGCGGCCCGCGCGGCGGGCTCGGCTCGCTCATCTCGACGTCGGCAGCGTCGAGCGCGTACGCCCGCGCATGGGCGTACGTCGTGGCATCCATCGCGCTCGGCCTGCTGTTCTACCTCGCGACGCTCCTGCTCGAGCGCCTCGTGCTGCGCCGCGCGCCCTCGGGGGGTGCGCGATGACGCGCCCGGCCCGGGCCACGCGGCATCCGCTCGCCCCGATCGCCCCGCGCACCGCAGCGGCGAACGGCACCCCACGTCCCCGCGCAGCGGGGCACGGCACCACCCACGGCACCACCGACACACAGCACCACGCACCGCAGCACCACCAGCACGCACCGCAGCACCAGCACGCACCGAGAACCTGGAAGGACTGACATGAAGCACAGCACACGCCGCGGACTCGCGGCCGGCGCGTTCGCCGTCACGGCCGCGTTCCTCCTCGCCGCCTGCTCGACGGGATCCGGCGAGGGATCCAGCTCGAGCGACTCCGCAGGGGACGAGGGGCTCATCCCCGTGAAACTCCAGCTCCAGTGGCTCCCGCAGGGCCAGTTCGCCGGCTACTTCGCCGCCGCCGACCAGGGCTACTTCGAGGACGAGGGCCTCGAGGTCGAGATCATCCCGTCGGGCGGCGACATCGTGCCGCAGGACGCCCTCGCCAACGGCGACGTCGATTTCGCGATCGCCTGGGTGCCGAAGGTGCTCGGCTCGATCGAGCAGGGCGCCAACCTCACCGACATCGCCCAGATCTTCCAGAGGTCGGGCACCCTCCAGGTCTCCATGGCCGACTCCGGAATCGAGTCGGTCGCCGACTTCGAGGGCAAGAAGATCGGCTCCTGGGGATTCGGCAACGAGTGGGAGATCTTCGCGGCGATGGCCGACGAGGGACTCGACGCCACGACCGTGCAGATCATCACGCAGGACTTCAACATGAACGCCTTCCTGCAGGGCGACATCGACGCGGCCCAGGCGATGACCTACAACGAGTACGCGCAGCTGCTCGAGACGGTGAACCCGGACACGGGTGAGCTGTACACGCCCGAGGACTTCAACGTCATCAGCTACGAGGAGACCGCCGGCGCGATGCTCCAGGACGCGATCTGGGCCGACACGGATCGCCTCGAGAGCGATTCCGACTACGCCGAGACCGCGGTGAAGTTCCTCAAGGCCGTCATCCGGGGCTGGGTCTACGCGGCCGAGAACCCCGAGAAGGCCTCGGAGATCACGATCGCGGCCGGCTCCGGCTGGGGCCCGAGTCACGAGCTCTGGATGGTGAACGAGACCAACAAGCTCATCTGGCCCTCGCCCGACGGCATCGGGGTCATCAACCAGGACGCGTGGGACAAGACCGTGGCGGGCGCGCTCGCCGCGGTCAACGAGTCGGGCGCGCACCTCATCACCGAGGAGCCCCCGGCGTCGGCGTGGTCGAACGAGTACATCGACGAGGCGCTCAAGGAGCTGAAGGACGAGGGGCTCGACGTGACCGGCGAGAACTTCCAGCCGATCGACGTCACGCTCAACGAGGGCGGCAACTAGTGCACCATCGCCGGTCGAGTAGCCGCGGAGCGGCGTATCGAGACCTCGTCGCACTTGGTCTCGAGACGCGGTCGGCTGCGCCGTCCGCTACTCGACCGGCGACCCCGCACCACTGAACGAAAGGCACCGGAGCCATGACCGACAACCTCACCGAGGACCTCGACGACCTCGCGCGCGACCTCGACGCGACCCACGTCTTCCATTCGTGGTCGGCGCAGGGCCAGCCGTCGCAGCTCGTCATCGCCTCCGGGCGCGGATGCCGCGTCTGGGACCACTCCGGGCGGGAGTACCTGGACTTCTCGAGCCAGCTCGTGAACGTCAACATCGGCCACCAGCATCCGGCGGTCGTCTCGGCGATCAAGGAGCAGGCCGACCTGCTCACGACGATCGCGCCGTCGACCGTGAACCTCGCCCGCGGCGAGGCGGCCAAGCGCATCGTCGCCCGGGCGCCGAAGGGCCACTCGAAGGTGTTCTTCACCAACGGCGGCGCCGACGCGAACGAGAACGCGATCCGCCTCGCGCGCCTGCACACGGGGCGCGACACGATCCTCTCGACCTACCGCTCGTACCACGGCAACACGGGGGCGGCGATCGTCGCGACGGGTGACTGGCGTCGCATCCCCAACCGCTACGCGCGCGGCCACGCGCACTTCTTCGGGCCGTACCTTTATCGCAGCGAGTTCTGGGCCGACACGCCCGAGCAGGAGAGCGAGCGCGCCCTGCAGCACCTGCGCCGCGTCATCGAGTCCGAGGGCCCTGCGACGATCGCCGCAGTCCTCCTCGAGACCGTGCCCGGCACGGCCGGCGTGCTCGTGCCGCCGCCCGGCTACCTCGCCGGCGTGCGCGAACTCTGCGACGCGCACGGCATCCTGCTCATCCTGGACGAGGTCATGGCGGGCTTCGGCCGCACCGGGCGCTGGTTCGCGTTCGACGGCTACGACGTGACGCCCGACCTCATCACCTTCGCCAAGGGCGTGAACTCGGGCTACATCCCCGCGGGCGGCGTGATCATCAGCGACGAGATCTCGGCCGACTTCGACGCCCACGTGTTCCCGGGCGGACTCACGTACTCGGGACATCCGCTCGCGATGGCGTCGATCGTCGCGACGCTCGACGCCATGGAGTCCGAGGGCATCGTCGAGCACGCCCGCCAGGTCGGCGCCGAGGCGATCGCGCCGGCCCTCACCGAGCTCGCCGAGAAGCACGCCGTCATCGGCGAGGTGCGCGGCGAGGGCGTGTTCTGGGCGCTCGAGCTCGTCGCCGACCCCGAGACGCGGGCGCCGCTGCCCGCTGCCGAGGTCGGCCGCATCAAGGGGGCGCTGCTCGAGCGCGGGCTGCTGCCCTTCATCGCCGACAACCGCATCCACGTGGTGCCGCCCTGCGTCGTGACCGCCGACGAGGTCGCCGAGGCGACCGCGATCTACGACGAGGTGCTCGGCACCGTGCAGCTCTGACGGATGCCGCCGCGCCGCGGCATCCGCCTCACCGGCTCTCATCGACTCGATCAGGGAGGAACGAGATCATGACCGACACGCAGACCAGCCCCGCAGCCGCGGGCACCGCCACCACCGAGATCGTCGAGCACTGGATCGACGGCGCGCCCGCCTCGGGCGACTCCGACCGCACCGGACCCGTCTACAACCCGGCGCTCGGCATCGAGCAGAAGCGCGTGCGCTTCGCGTCGACCGACGACGTGGATGCCGCCGTCAAGGCCGCCGCGCGGGCGTTCCCCGGCTGGCGCGACACCTCGATCGCGAAGCGCCAACAGGTGATGTTCGCGTTCCGCGAGCTCCTCAACGCGCGCAGCGGCGAGCTCGCGGCGATCCTCACGAGCGAGCACGGCAAGGTGCTCGGGGATGCCGCGGGCGAGATCGCGCGCGGACTCGAGGTCGTCGAGCTCGCCTGCGCCATGCCGGGCTACACGAAGGGCGAGTACTCCGAGAACGTCTCGACGGGCATCGACGTGTACACGCTGCGCCAGCCCGTGGGCGTGGTGGGCATCATCAGCCCGTTCAACTTCCCGGCGATGGTGCCGCTGTGGTTCTTCCCGCTCGCGATCGCGACGGGCAACACGGTGGTGCTGAAGCCCTCGGAGAAGGACCCGTCGGCGTCGATCTGGCTCGCGCGCCTGATGCAGGAGGCCGGACTGCCCGACGGCGTGCTCAACGTCGTGCACGGCGACAAGGTCGCGGTCGACGCGCTGCTGCACCACCCGACGGTGCGCTCGATCTCGTTCGTGGGCTCGACGCCCATCGCGCAGTACATCTACTCGACCGCCACCGCGAACGGCAAGCGCGTGCAGGCGCTCGGCGGCGCGAAGAACCACATGCTCGTGCTGCCCGACGCCGACCTCGACCTCGCGGCGGACGCCGCCGTGAACGCGGGCTTCGGCTCGGCGGGCGAGCGCTGCATGGCGATCTCGGCCGTGCTCGCGGTCGACTCGATCGCCGACGAGCTGGTGTCGAAGATCACCGAGCGGATGTCGCGGCTCACGACCGGCGACGGCACCCGCGGCTGCGACATGGGCCCGCTCATCACCCGCGAGCACCGTGACAAGGTCGCGGGCTACCTCGACGTTGCGGCATCCGACGGCGCCTCGGTCGTCGTCGATGGACGCGACCCCGAGGTCGACGGCGAACCCGACGGCTTCTGGCTCGGACCGACCCTCGTCGACAAGGTGCCCACGTCGTCGGCGGTGTACCGCGACGAGATCTTCGGGCCGGTGCTCTCGATCGTGCGCGTCGACGGCTACGAGGACGGGCTCGACATCATCAACGCGTCGCGCTACGGCAACGGCACCGCGATCTTCACGAACGACGGCGGTGCTGCGCGGCGCTTCCAGCGCGAGGTGACGGTGGGCATGGTCGGCATCAACGTGCCGATCCCGGTGCCCGTGGCGTACCACTCGTTCGGCGGCTGGAAGGACTCGCTGTTCGGCGACGCGAAGGCGTACGGCCCGCGCGGCTTCGACTTCTTCACGCAGGAGAAGGCGATCACGTCGCGCTGGCTCGACCCGAGCCACGGCGGGATCAACCTGGGATTCCCGCAGCACGACTGAGCGGGCGGGGGAACACGCGCGTGGGAGTGAGGTTTCTGTGGTGGAGCCGCACAGGTTTCAGCACTCCACCGCAGAAACCTCACTCCGATGCGCCGGGGGGAAGCGTCGGCGCGCGGGGGCGGCTCAGTCCTGGCCGGGCGCGGGCGGGCGCGGCGGCCAGGTCGGCGCCCCGAGCTCCCGTGAGATGTTGCGTGCGGCCTCGCGCAGGTCGTCGAGCACCGCGGCGGTGGGCGGCCAGGCGTTCGACGGCATGACGACCGCGATGGCGGCGATCACCTCGCCGTCCTCGGCGCAGATCGGCGCGGCGACCGAGGACTCGCCGATGACCGCCTCCTCGTTCTCGTAGCCGAGCGCGTCACGCCGGACCTGCTCGAACTCCTCGCGCAGCAGGTCGGGCTCCGTGGTCGTCTCCGCCGTGAGGCTGGGCAGGGGGCGCGAGAGCACGTCGGCGGCGTGCGCCGCGTCGTACGCCAACAGCACCTTGCCCATGGCCGAGACATGGCTCGGGATCGTCACGCCCGTCTCGGGCATCTGCTCGGTGCCGTCGGGCCGCCGGTCGTGGTGGATGACGATCACCTCGCCGAACGACTCCACGCCGAGCCGCGAAGCGAGCCCGGTGCGGCGCGAGAGCTCGTGCATCCACCGCATCGAGCGCGCGCGCACGTCGAGTGTGTCGAGGTAGACGCTCGAGAGCTTCAGCAGCGCGGGGCCGAGCACGTAGCGGTTGCCGCTCGGCTGCTGGGCGACGAAGCCGTGCGACTGCAGCGACTTGACGATGCCGTGCACGGTCGAGGGCGGCAGGTCGAGTGCCGCTGCCATCTCGCTGATGCCGAGCCGGCGCGATCCCTGCAGGAGCCCGAGGATCTTCGCCGCGCGGTCGATCGACTGGATCACGGCGTCCCCCCTCTCGGCCCGTCGTCGCATCGGAGCACCAGTGCGCCCGTCCCTCCCCATTGTGACGGGTTCTTGACAGCTCGACGACGAACGTGCATCATTCGATATTACCGAAGCCGATTCGACAATGTCGAATAGACACTGACAATGTCGAATACGGCGACTGGCCCCCGCAGCCTCACGGCTCCCGGTTCAAAGGAGAACTGAAATCATGGATGACAACAGAACTTGGCAGCGGCTCGCCGCCGAGTTCCTCGGCACCGCCTTCCTCGTGTTCGTCGGCGTCGGCTCGGTTCCGGCGCTCGCACTCGTGCGGGGCGATGCGCCCTTCGCGCCCGCCGATCTCGGCTTCATCTCGCTGGCCTTCGCCACGATCGTGGTGGCGACGGTCTACGTGTTCGGGTACATCTCGGGCAACCACATCAATCCGGCCGTGACCATCGCCCTCGCGGTGACGGGCAAGTTCCCCTGGCGGGAGGTGCCCGGCTACGTGATCGCGCAGTTGCTCGGTGCGACGGTCGGGGCGTTCGCCATCGTCGGCGTGCTCGGCCGGCAGGCGAGCGAGCTCGGCCTCGGAGTCGCCTCGTATGGCGACATCCCGATCGCGCAGGCGTTCACGGCGGAGTTCGTCGGCACGTTCCTGCTCGTCTTCACCGTGTTCGGCGTGATCCACCGCAAGGCCGCCCCGGGCTTCGCCGGCCTCGTGATCGGCCTGGTCGTCTTCGCTGCGATCATCCCCGTCGCGCCGGCGACGGGCGCGTCGATCAACCCTGCCCGCACGACCGGCCCGATGCTCGTGCAGCAGCTCCTCGGCGGCGCGGTGCAGTGGGAGCAGTGGCCCGTGTACGTCATCGCCGAGGTGCTCGGCGGCATCGCCGCGGCCCTGCTGTTCGGCTTCATCTCCCGCACGCAGGCGGATCGCACGGTCGCCGCGGCCGGCACCACCACCACCCCTACGGAAGCACCCCTCGAACAGGAGCCCCAGCGATGAAGAAGCTCATCAACTCACCGGCGACGGTGCTCGCCGACGCACTCCGCGGCGTCGAGGCCGCCCACCCCGACGTCTCGGTCGACTACGCGAACCGCGTCGTCTCGCGCGGCGCCGACGTCAAGCAGGGCAGGGTCGCGCTCATCTCGGGCGGCGGCTCGGGTCACGAGCCCCTGCACAGCGGATTCGTCGGGCTGGGGATGCTGGATGCCGCGTGCGCGGGCGAGGTGTTCACCTCGCCGACGCCCGACCAGATGCTCGCCGCCACCACGGCCGTGGACGCCGGCGCCGGCGTGCTCTACATCGTCAAGAACTACACGGGCGACGTGCTCAACTTCGAGATGGCCGCGGAGCTCGCCGCGGCCGAGGGCATCGAGGTGAAGTCGGTGCTCGTGGCCGACGACGTCGCGGTCGAGGACTCCACGTGGACGGCGGGACGGCGCGGCACCGGCACCACGGTGCTCGTCGAGAAGATCGCCGGCGCCGCCGCCGAGGAGGGGCGCGACCTCGCCGCGGTGCACGAGATCGCGACCCGGGTCTCCGAGAACGGCCGGTCGATGGGCGTCGCGCTCACGAGCGCCACGGTCCCCGCGGTGGGCAAGCCGAGCTTCGACCTGCCCGACGACGAGATCGAGATGGGCGTCGGCATCCACGGTGAGCCCGGTCGCAAGCGCGTCTCCCTGCGGCCCGCTTCCGAGATCGCCGAGGAGCTGGTGTCGTCGATCCTGGCGGACCTCGACTTCTCGGGAGCGCCCGTGATCGCGTTGCTGAGCGGGCTCGGTGGTACGCCCCTCATCGAGCTCTACCTGATGTACGGCGAGGTCGCCGCACTGCTCGAGCAGCGCGGCATCACCGTGGCCCGTGCGCTCGTGGGCGACTACATCACGAGCCTCGACATGGCCGGCTGCTCGCTCACCCTGCTCCGTGCCGACGAGGAGATGCTGCGCCTCTGGGACGCGCCCGTGAACACCGCGGCGCTTCGGTGGGGGGTCTAGGCGGATGCGCACGCTCGAGGACAGCCGCCTCACCGTCGACGACCTGATCGCGTGGCTCGTGCGATTCGACGACGAGATCGTCGAGCAGGCCGGGTTCCTGACCGAGCTCGACTCCGCGATCGGCGACGCCGACCACGGCACGAACATGGCCAGGGGCACCGCCGCGGTGCGCGTACGGCTCACGGAGACGCCGTCCGGTGACGCCGGGGCGGTACTGAAGTCGGTCGGCATGGCGCTCGTGTCGACGGTCGGCGGTGCGAGCGGATCGCTCTACGGCACGCTGTTCCTCGAGATGGCCAAGAGCGTCGGCACGGCCTCCGAGCTCGACACCGCCGTGTTCGCCGACGCGTTCCGCGCCGGCGTCGCCGGGGTCGTGGCCCGGGGCCGTGCCGAGCCGGGCGACAAGACCATGATCGACGCGCTCCAGCCGAGCGTGGAGGCGCTGAGCGCCGCGGCATCCGACGGCGTTCCGCTGGCGGAGTCGCTGCAATCGGCGGCGGCCGCGGCCGCGGCGGGCCGGGATGCGACCATCCCGCTCGTCGCGCGGAAGGGACGGGCGAGCTACCTCGGCGATCGCAGCGCCGACCATCTCGACCCCGGCGCGACGTCGGCCGCGATCCTCGTGCAGGCGCTCGCGGACTCGCACGCGGAGCGCACCCGATGATCGGCGTCGTCGTGGTGTCGCACAGCGAGCGCCTCGCTGAGGCGGCCGTCGAGTTGGGGATGCAGATGGTGCACGGCGACGCCCCTCCGGTCCGCATCGCCGCGGGCGCCGACGGCCGGTTCGGCACGGATGCGGCGGCCGTCGCGGCCGCGATCGACGACCTCGCCGACTCGCCGGGAGTGCTCGTGGTCACCGATCTCGGCTCGGCCGTGCTGAGCGCGGGACTCGCGCTCGAGCTCCGGGAGTCGACCACCGAGGTCGTCGTGAGCGGCGGCCCGTTCGTCGAGGGGATCACGGCGGCGCTCGTCCTCGCCGCGACGGGCGCGCCCCTGGGCGAGGTCGCCCGGGAGGTCTCCGCCGCGCTCGGGGCGAAGGCGGCCCAGCTCGAACCGGTGCCCGACGCCCCGGTCCTGGCGCCGGCCCCGGCGGCGACCGCGGAGCTCCCGCTCTCGGCCGACGAGGTCCTGGTCAACCCCGAGGGCCTGCACGCACGGCCCGCGGCCATGTTCGTGCAGGCCGTGGGGGGCTACGACGCCCTCGTCGACGTCACGAACCTGACCACCGGCACGGGCCCCGTGACGGCGAAGAGCCTGATCGGCCTGCTGTCGCTCGGGGCGAAGCAGGGCCACCGCCTCAAGCTCGACGGCCACGGGCCCGACGCGGCCACCGCGGTCTCCGAACTTCGACGCCTGCTCGCCGACGGCTTCGGCGAGCTCCCCGCGACCGCGCCGCACTGACGCCGCGGCGTTCGCGGACGGCCGCCCCGCACGCTCGCGGACCCCCGCCACGCGCTCACGGACCCCCGCCACGCGCTCGTGGAGTGAGGTTTCTGCGGTGGAGGCATGAATCGAAGCTCCCTCCCGCGCAGAAACCTCACTCCTCCGTGGTGAGTGGGCACGTGCGGGGTGGCGGGGGCATGCGAGGCGTCGAGCGCTACTTCGGGGCGGACGAGGCGGATGCCGCGAACGCCGCGACGGCGGCTCGGGCGTACGGGGTCTCGAACGCCGCGCCGATCGTGCGCGCCTCGTCGTCGAGCGCCTCCTGGAAGCTGCGTCCGAGGCCGGAGCGCACGAGCCGCTTCGCCTGCCCGAACGCGGCCGTCGCGCCGCCGAGCCAGGACGCGGCGATCTCGCGGGCGCGGGCGTCGAGTGCGTCGGGCGCCACGACTTCGGAGACGAGCCCCCAGTCGAGCGCCTCCTCGGCCGTGAGCCGGCGCGAGGTGAGGGTGAGCTCGAGCGCGCGACGCGTGCCGATCGCCTCGGGCAGCAGGGTGCTCACGCCGCAGTCGGGGGTGAGGCCGACATCCGCGTACCGGCTCGCGAAGGTCGCCCGTTCGGAGGCGACGATCACGTCGGCGACGAGCATGAAGCCGAGGCCGCCCCCGGCGACCGGCCCCTGCACGGCGGCCACGATGGGCGTGGCGCTCTCGCGCAGCACGCGGTGGCCGTCGTGGATGCGGTCGGCGAGCCGCTCGATCACGCGGCCCGGCGCGGATTCGCCCTCGGCGAGGGCCGACATCGCCACCACGTCGCCGCCGGCGCAGAACGCGCGACCGACGGCGTCGAAGAGCACGGCGCCGATGTCGTCGCGCTCGGCGATCTCATGGGCGAGCGCCTGCCAGCGCGCGATCGCGTCGGGATCGACCGCGTTGAGTCGCGCAGGGCGGTTGAGCGTGACGTGCGCGAGGCCGTCGCGCACGTCGAAGAGGATGGCATCGTCGCGCATCCTCGGATGCTACCCGCGTGCGGCGGCGAGCATGCCGCGCGAGGGGTGGCCGTGCGCCTGCTCGAGGCGCGCGGCGCGGGCCACGATCACGTCGAGCACGGTGCGCACGGCGAGGCGCTCCGCGACATCCGGACGCAGCAGCGCGAAGATCTGGCGCACCGAGGTGACGCCGCGCAGCGGCTTGAGCACGATGCCCGCAGAGACGTTGCCCGAGGTGTACCGGGGCATCAGCGCGATGCCGAGCCCGGCCTGGATGAAGGCCTCCATGATGCGCATGTCGCTGAAGCGCTGCGAGATGACGAGGCGATGACCTCCCTGCTGCTCGACCGCGTGCAGGATGCGCTCGAACGGGTATCCCGGCGGCACGCCCAGCCAGGTCTCGTCGACGAGGTCGTCGGGGGTCACGTGCGATCGCGTCGCGAGCCGATGGCCGGCGGGGAGGCCGATGTCGAGCGGTTCGGTCAGCAGCGGCACGGCTCGGAGGCCGCGGCCGCCCCAGGGCAACTCGCCGGGCATGGTGTGGGCGAGCACGATGTCGTAGTCGTTCGTGAGGTCGGCGAACTCGGCGAGCTCGGGGTCGAGGTCGGTGGCGCGCACGACGAGGCCCGCCACGCTCGAGAGGTCGGCGATGACCGAGGGCAGCAGCGTCGCACCCACGGTGGGGAAGGTGAGGAGCGAGACCTCGCCGCTCGGGTGGTTGCGGAACTCGTCCCACAGGGCGGAGGCCCGTTCGAGCGCGATCGCGACGTCGGCGGCGCTGCGGGCGAGGGCGTGCCCGGCGCTCGTGAGCACGAGGCCCCGGCCGCTGCGTTCGGTGAGCGGCATGCCGGCCTCGCGCTCGAGCACCTTGAGCTGCTGCGACACCGCTGACGGCGTGCGGCCGGTGGCCTCGGCGACGGCCGTGACGCTGCCGCGTTCGGCGAGTTCCCTGAGCAGGTCGAGACGACGCACATCCATGTAGCCACGCTACATGATCAGTGAAGGATTGTGAGCTTGTGCTGCATGGTTTTCGGCGCGACAATGGACATGTCGAACACGTGCAACGGCGCATGGGTCACTCGACCACTCCCCGAATTCCCGTGAAAGGAACCGCCGTGTTCAGCCTCATCGCCCTCATCGCCCTCATCGCCATCGTCTCGGTCTCCGGCATCGTCGCGTCGGTCGTCGTGACCGCCCGCGACGGATATCGCCGCGCCCCCGAGGAGACCTTCGCCCGCACCGTCTGAGTCGGGTGATCGTCGGGGCTCCGCGCCCCGTGCAGGGCCGCCGGGCGGGGGAGGGACACCCCGCAGGGCGGCCCTTCGTCGTCCCCCGGTGCTTCGCCGCGGCCGTGGGTGCGCGGCGAACGCCGGCCGAGGCGGCCGACCGGGAAGATCCGACCCTGACCGCCCAGCGGGCACGTCGTAGAGTATTCGGGTGACCGACGCACGCCAGCAGCTCATCGACTACATCGCCTCCGACGCGGTCTTCCACGGCGACTTCACGCTGACGAGCGGCCAGAAGGCGACCTACTACGTCGACCTGCGCAAGGTCAGCCTCGACCACCGGGTCGCCCCGCTCATCGGCCAGGTCATGCTCGACCTCATCGCCGACGTGCCCGACGTGGCCGCCGTCGGCGGAATGACCATGGGCGCCGACCCCATCGCCACCGCAGTGCTGCACCAGGGCGCCGCGCGGGGCCTCGCCTACGACGCGTTCGTGGTGCGCAAGGAGCCCAAGGACCACGGCCGCGGCAAGCAGGTCGAGGGCCCGGATGTCGCGGGCAAGCGCGTGATCGTGCTGGAGGACACCTCCACCACCGGGGGCTCGCCCCTCAAGGCGATCGAGGCGCTCCGCGCGGCGGGCGCAGAGGTCGCGGCCGTCGCCGTCGTCGTCGATCGCGCCACCGGCGCTCGTGAGGTGATCGAGGCGGCGGGCGTGCCGTACCTCGCTGCGATCGGATTGCAGGACCTGGGGCTCGCATGACCGGACGCGACGGGCGCGACGACGCGAACGACTTCGAGAGCACCGACTGGCTCCTCGCCCAGCTCGGGCAGGGCCGCCGCCCCGATCTCGAGGGCCACGACGCGCCTCCTCCCGTCGCCGAGCCGTCCGTCGAACCGGCCGCCGAGCCCATCGCGCCGCCGCCCGCGGCGGAGGTCGAGGCGGAGCCCGTCGATCCGCGTGCGCGCCGCAGCGAAGAGACCCTCGACTGGTTCTCGCTCGCCGAGCCCGCTCCCAGCTCGTCGGATGCCGCGACCCGGGCGCTGCCCGTCGTGGGCGAGCCGATCGAGCCGCGTGCCGAGCCGGCGCCGCCGGCGGCATCCGCCCCGGTCGCCCAACCCACCTGGACCCCGCCCAGCGGCGTACGACCCCCGTCGTTGCCGCAGTCCCCGCCGCCGGTCGAACCGTCGCGGCTGACCGCGGTCGAACCGCCGGTCGGCGCCCCGCCCGTGACGCCGCCCGCCGCGGCGCCGCCGGTCGCACCCGTCGACGCACCGCCCGTGGTTCCGCCGGGCCCGGTCACCCCGACCGCGAGCTTCGCGCTCACGTGGGGCGACGGCCCCATCGACTCCGAGGAAGGTCTCCGTGAGGCGTTCCGCCGGCTCGCGGGGCCGTCGGGCGAGCAGGGTCCGGATGCCGCGGCCACGCCCGCGCCCGCGGAGCCGCCCTCGCAGCCCGAGTCGCCCACGCAGTCGCCCGCCGCTCCGCCGCCGGTCGTCGACGAGCCGTTCACGGCGTACACGCCGCCGCACGCGTCCAGCAGCTCCTTCTCCCCGGCGCAGCCTCCCCCCTCGGCACCGCGCAGCTGGGACGAGATCGCCGCGGCCGCGGCAGCGACTCCGCTCGCCGCAGAACCCGCCCCCGGGGCGGCCGCCGAGCCGGCCCCGGAACCGCAGGCGCCGGCGCAGGCCGGACCGGCAGGCGACGATGGCCTCGCGCAGGAGCTCTGGGCGGCGCTCAACGAGCCCGTCGCGCCGTCGCCCGCGCCCGAGCCGCCGACTGCGTCTCCGGCTGCGCCCCAGACTCCGCCTCCTGCTCCGGCCACGCCGGACGTCCCCCCTGCCTTCCAGGCGTTCGGAGCCTTCGGGGACTTCGGCGCCGCGGTGGCCGCCGAACCGCCGAACGTCGAGCCGCCGAACGTCGAGCCCCCGCAGCCCGAGACGCCGGCCCAGCCCGAGATTCCGGCGCCGCCCCGAAGCCGGTTCTCCTCCTTCGCCGACGACACGTTCGAGCCGCCCGTCCGCGATCCGTTCGAACGGCAGCCGCACGCCGGCGCCTCGCAGCCCGGAGACGATCCGTTCGACCAGCTCCTGCCGGTCCGCGACGCCGAGCTCCCCGGCCCGCCCGTGCCGCAGACGCCGCCGCACCAGTCGTTCACCCCGGCATCCTTCGGCACCGCGAGCCCCGTCGACGACCTCCTCGCGGCCCTGGGCGGCGCGACGCACGGTCATGATCGCGGCACGTTCGGCCAGGCGGCGATCGACGACGTGCCCGTCGACGTGCCCGACCGGGCCGCGAATCCGCTGACGGGTCCGATCGCGCTGGCGTTCACGGAGCTCGGACTGGCCTTCGGCGACACGGCCGTGCGCAGTGCGCGCGGCGACGAGCGCGCGGCGGCGGGCCGAAACGATGGCGACGCCGGCGACCGCGACGACAGCGACTCCGCGGAGTCCTCGATCGCCCGCCAGATCGCCGAGACGGGCTACTTCTGGAACCTCACGCCCGATCCCGCGGGCGTCGACCCCAAGGCGCCGCAGGACGACGCGGAGGCGGCCGCCGGTCGCCGACGGGCCGCTGCGGGCGAGGCCGAGCCGGAACCCGAACCCGACGAGTTCGACCCGTTCGCGCACACGCGACCCGACTCCGACCCCGCGAACCCGCTCACCGACCCGTTCGGAATGCGGCTGGTCTTCGGCGACGAGCGGGTGCCGCCGGCAGCGGCCGCTGCTGCGGCCGCATCCGACGCCGACTGGCGCGGCGGCCCCGACACGGCCGCCCCGGCGCCGGGCGCGTCGGGCGACCCGCTCGCGTCGCTCTTCGGCGCCGGCACGGGTCCCGTCGACGCCCCCTTCCCCGATTCCCAGCCCGACCCGTGGGCCACCGCGGGCTACGGCGCCGTCGCAGGCGCCGCCGCCTCGCCGGTGGCTCGGCCCGCCGCCCCCGCAACCGCAGCCGGTCCCGCCGGGCCGGGCGCTCCGGTCGCACCGACGTCGCCGCGGACCGGCGGAAGCGGCGGTGGTGGCAGGAGTCCCGCGCGGATCCTCGCGTGGATCGCGGGCGGACTCGTCGCGGCCCTCGTGCTCGCGGGGCTGTTCTTCCTCGGCACCCAGCTCACGGGCGGCGCGCGCACCGCGACATCCGCATCGGAGTCGGCGGCCCCCTCGACGCCGGCCGCCGCACCCGAGCCGACGGCGCCCCAGCCGGTGGGCGTGCACGCGTGGAACACGCTGTTCGGCGGCGAGTGCCTCGACCCGTTCACCGACCCGTGGGCGCAGGAGTTCACCGTCGTCGACTGCACGGTTCCGCACGCGGCCCAGCTCGTGTACCGAGGCACGCTCCCCGGCGATGCCGCCGCGCCGTTCCCCGGCGAGGCCGAGCTGGCCGCGCAGATGCCCGCGCTGTGCAGCGCCGCGGGCATCTTCGACCTCAGCGTCGCGTCCCTGGTGAACGACCTGCAGGTGCAGGGCACGTTCCCCCTCGCCGACCAATGGGCCGACGGCAACCGCACGTACTACTGCTTCGCGAATCGCACGAGCGGCCAGCCGCTCACGGCGAGCGTGCAGGGCCCGGGCCCGCAGGCCTGACGTGGCGGCAGCGGGTTCGTCGTCGGTCGTCGGCGCACACGGCGCACTTCCCGATGCCGCCGACCCTCGCCGAGGCCGTGTCGTCGTGTTCGGGTCGGTGAACGTCGACGTCACGAGCTACGTGCGGTCGTTCCCCGCCCCGGGTGAGACGGTGCACTCCCGCGGCTTCGCGATCGGGCTCGGCGGCAAGGGGGCGAACCAGGCCGTCGCCGCGCACCTCGCGGGCGCCCGCGTCGAGCTGGTCGCGCGCCTCGGCGACGACCCGAACGCGTCGGTGGCGCTCGGCGTCTTCGCCCGCTTCGGCCTCCCGGTCGGCACGGTCGAGCGGATGCCGCGGGCCGCGACGGGCGTCGCCCAGATCACCGTCGCCGACTCCGGGGAGAACACGATCGTGGTCACCGCGGGCGCCAACGAACTCGTGACTCCCGAGGTCGTGCACGACGAGCGCGAGCGGATCGCCGCCGCCGACATCGTGCTCACGCAGGGCGAGCTCCCGGTCGCCACGATCGAGCGGCTCGCGGCGGAGTGCGGCATGCGCAGCATCCGCTTCGTGCTCAACCTCGCCCCGCCCGTGTCGGTGTCGACGGCGGCGCTCGCCGTGTGCGACCCGCTCGTCGTCAACGAGCACGAGGCGCGAGCGGCGGGCATCGGCGCCGCCGTGGCCGACGACGCACCGGTCGAGGCATGGCGCGACGCCGCCGCGGCCGCGGTGGGCACCGTGGCGCGGTCGGTCGTCGTGACCCTGGGACCGGCCGGTGCGGTCGCCGCGAGCTCCGAGGGTGCGTGGGTGGTGCCCGCGTCGCGAGTCGACGCCGTCGACACCACCGGAGCCGGGGATGCCGCGACGGGCTCGCTCGCGGCGATGCTCGCCGAGGGGCGTCCGCTCGCCGAGGCGCTCCGCATCGCGGTCGCGGCCGGCACGCTCGCCGTGCAGGGGCGCGGTACCGTCGACTCCTACGCGTCGCGCGCGGAGGTGCTCGCCGCCGCATCGCCCGCATCCGCCGTCGAACCCCGACCCGCCCTTCGGCCGACGCCGGAGTCCGAGGAGCCCGCCACCCCATGAGCATCCCCGTCATCGTCGACTGCGACCCCGGGCACGACGACGTCTTCGCGCTGTGGCTGGCCGCGGGGCATCCGGCGCTCGACCTGCTCGCGGTGACCACCGTCGGCGGCAACGTGCCGATCGAGCACACGAGCCGCAACGCGCGCGTCGCGCTCTTGGTCGCCGGCGTGACCGACGTGCCCGTCGCGGCCGGCGCCCCGGGGCCCATGTCGCGCGAGCTGTCGACCGCCGAGTGGATCCACGGCGAGAACGGGCTCGGCGGCCCCGAGCTGCCCGACCCCGACGCGGGCGACGCCCCGGTGCGTCTCGACCCGCGCGGCGCGACGGAGCTCATGGCCGACACGATCGCCGCGGCATCCGAGCCGGTGGCCATCGTCGCTACGGGGCCCATCACGAACGTCGCCGTGCTGCTGCGCGATCGCCCCGACGTCGCCGACCGGATCCGCGAGATCGTGTGGATGGGCGGCTCGACCGGGCGCGGCAACGTCACGCCGTACGCCGAGTTCAACGCGTGGGTCGACCCCGAGGCGCTCGACCTCGTGCTGCGCAGCGGCATCCGATTCACCATGGTCGGCCTCAACGTGACGCACCGTGCGCTCGTGACGCCCGCCGTGCGCGAGCGGCTCGCGGCCGTCGGCACCCGTACGGCAGCGTTCGGCGACGAGCTGCTCGAGTACTTCTGCCGTACGAACGCCGAGGTGTTCGACCTGCCCGACGGGCCGCTGCACGACCCCGTCGCCGTCGCGGTGCTGGCCGACCCCGAGAGCGTGGGCGTCGTGCACACCCGCCTCGACGTGGAGCTGCTGGGCACCGAGACGGTCGGGGCGACGAGCGTCGACCTCGACGGCATGCTCGCGCGCGAGCCCAACGCGTGGGTCGCCACCACGCTCGACGCCGACCGGTTCTGGCAGCAGCTGGCACTCGCGCTCGGCCGCCTCGCCTGAGCGGGCGCATCCCGATCCGCAAACGGCAGGACGCGGTCCGATCGCCCCGCGTGCCACTCGTCCTCGCGCGAGTGCACCACGATTCCCGCGCGGCTACCGTGAATCACGGGGGTGGGCGACGATGGATTGGACGTTCTGGGTCGGCCTCGCGGCGATCGCCGGCCTGTGGGGGCTCACGCAGTGGGCCTTCTCGTGGCGCCGGCATTCCGACAGGGCCCGAGGGCGCAATTCCGAGCAGGCCGACGGTATCGCCGACGCCGAACGGCAGCGGGAGCGCGGCCGTTTCTGGGCGGGCTCGTAGGGCCCGACTCGAGCTCGCCGGTGTGCCCGGCGTCGCCTGAGCCGGCGCGGGAGCCGGAGCCGACGCTCAGGTGCGCGGCCTATCCTGTTGGCTGGAGGTGGAGCGGTGGACTGGACGTTCTGGGTGTTCGGGGTGCTGATCCTCGGCATGCTCGTCTACACGCAGTGGGCGTTCAACGAGCGGCGCTGGTCGCGCAAGCCACGGCCCGAACACGAGCGGCCCATCGACGTGGTCGAGGTGGTCGACGAGCCGGGCGACGCCCCCGGGCTGCCGGGCGGCACCGACCGCAGCTGAGCGGGGCCGGTCGCGTCGCTAGAGCTCGACCTCGACGGGCTCGCGCACGACGAGTTCGTGCACGCCCGCGAGGATCTCCTCGGGCCGGAACGGGTACTTCTCGATCTCGGCCTCGTCGCTGATGCCCGTCATCACGAGGATCGTGTGCAGGCCGGCCTCGATGCCCGCGACGATGTCGGTGTCCATGCGGTCGCCGATCATCGCGGTGTTCTCGGAGTGCGCGCCGATCTTGTTGAGCGCCGAGCGGAACATCATCGGGTTCGGCTTGCCCACCACGTAGGGCTCCCTGCCGGTGGCCTTCGTGATGAGCGCCGCGATGGCGCCCGTGGCGGGCAGCGGCCCCTCGGCGCTCGGGCCTGTGGCATCCGGATTGGTCACGATGAACCGCGAGCCGTTGCCGATGAGCCGGATCGCCTTCGTGATCGCCTCGAAGGAGTAGTTGCGGGTCTCGCCGACGACGACGAAGTCGGGGTCGGTCTCGGTCATCACGAAGCCCGCCTCGTGCAGCGCCGTGAGGATGCCGGCCTCGCCGATGACGAACGCCGTGCCGCCGGGCAGCTGCTGCTTGAGGAAGTCCGCCGTCGCGAGCGCGCTCGTCCAGATGCGGTCCTCGGGCACGTGCAGGCCGCTCGCCCGCAGCCGAGCCGAGAGGTCGCGCGCCGTGAAGATCGAGTTGTTCGTGAGCACGAGGTAGGGGGTGCCCGCGTCCTCCCACTGCTGCAGCAGCTCGGCCGCGCCGGGCAGGGCGTGGTTCTCGTGCACGAGCACGCCGTCCATGTCGGTGAGCCAGCACTCGACCTCGTCACGATCCCGCTTCGCCATGCGCCAAGCCTAGAGCGCCAGTATCACGGTTGCGTGAACAGCGGATGCCGCGGACGCGCGTTCAGTCGGGCACCCCACCGCTCGCCGGGGCGAGGACGTCAGGCGAACACCTCGGCCGCGGCGAGCGCACGGTGCACGGATGCCACGGCGCTGGAGCCCTCGCCGACCGCCGCGGCGACGCGCTTCATCGAGCCCCGGCGCACGTCGCCCGCGGCGAACACCCGGGGGATCGACGTCTCGAAGGGCAGCGGCATCCGCCCCAGTTCGCGCCACGCGTCGCCGAGGCCGATGACGTCGGCGCCCGTGTGCACGAAGCCGTGCTCGTCGCGCTCGACGCCCGTGAGCCAGTCGGTGGCGGGCTCCGCGCCGATGAAGCAGAACAGGGCGCTGCACGGCACCGTGCCGTCGACCCCGCCGCTCAGCGTGACCCGGTCGAGCTCGTCGTCGCCGTGCAGCCCGACGACCTGCGTGCCGGTGTGCACGTCGATGCGCGAGTCCTCGACGAGGCGGTCCACGAGGTAGCTCGACATCTGGCTGCCGAGCTCGTTCGATCGCACGACGAGGCGCACGCGGCATCCGGTGGAGGCGAGGGCCAGCGCGGCCTGGCCCGCGGAGTTGGCTCCGCCGACCACGACGACCTCGGCCCCCGCGGCCTGGCGCAGTTCGAGCGCCGTGGCCGCGTAGTAGATGCCGGCGCCCTCGAACTCCTTCCAGCGGTCGAGGGGGAGCGAGCGGTACGCGACGCCGGTGGTGACCACGACGGCGCGGGCGCGCACGGTCACGCCGTCGGCGAGTGTGAGCTGCAGCGCGTCGGGAGTCGGGTCGAGTCGCCCGGCCTCGCATGGCGCGACGACGCGCACGCCGAACTTGAACGCCTGCAGCGAGGCCTGCGCCGTGAGCGCGTCGCCGCTGACGCCGAACGGGAAGCCGAGGTAGTTCTCGATGCGCGACGTCGACGCGGACTGGCCGCCGGGGGCCACGGCGTCGAGCAGCACCGTGCGCAAGCCCTCGGAGGCGCCGTAGATCGCCGCGGCGAGCCCGGCCGGCCCCGCGCCGACGACGGCGAGGTCGACCGCGAGATCGTCCTCGGCGGTGTACGCGAGCCCGAGCATCTCGGCGAGCTGCCCCGGCGTCGCGTGCGGCACGCGCTCGCCCTGCACGATCGCGATCGGAAGGTCGTCGATCGCGTATCCGTGCACCGCGAAGGCCTCGGCCGTGGCGGGGTCGTCGGCGTCGACCCACGTGTGCACGAGGCCGAGCCGTTCGGCGTAGCGGCGCAGGGCCATCGCCTCGCGCGACCGCGAGGAGCCGATGAGCTTCAGGGTCCAGGCCGCGGGGCCGCTGCGGAGCTCCTCGCGGCGCGCCCAGAGGGTGCGCAGCATGAGGTCGCAGAGCTCGTCGTCCTCGGCCATCATGCGTTGCAGGGCCTCGTGGTCGACACGGAGCATGCGGCCGGGCTCGGCCACGCGAGCCGTGAGGAAGGCGCGCTGCCCGTTGAGCAGCCCGAGCTCGCCCACGAACGAGCGCGGGCCGAGCGTCGCGATGATCGTCTCCCCGACCCAGGCGAGGGGCTCGCGCACGACGTCGACGGCGCCGCTCTCGACGAGGATGAGGTCGTACCAGGCCTCGCCCGACTGGAAGAGCACGTCGCCGGGCTGGGCCTCGACGGGCACGCCGTAGCGTCGCATCCGGTCCCACTGCGCGTCGGTCAGCTCGGGCGTGCTTCGCGTCGATTCGGCTCCCATCACCCCATCGTGCCCGACGGAGGCGACGAACGGGAGGGCTGCCGGGAAGGTCAGGCCGTGATCCAGATCGCCTCGGCGGCCGTGCGGGGGAGGGCGAGCTGCTGTCCGCCGAGGGTGACGACGACGGATGCCTCGGCCTCGGCGCCCGCGGCGTCGACGGCGTCTGCGGCATCCGCGACCCGCAGCTCGCTGCCCGGGCCGATGCTCGCCTCGTCGAGGTCGCGCAGCATGGCGGGGTCGCGGTCGCTGATGCGGATGACCCGCCCCACGTGGCCCGCCGCCGCCTCGTCGAGCCGCACGGCGGGCTCCGAGGCGAGGGTGCCGTCGACGCCGGGGATCGCGTCGCCGTGCGGGTCGCGCTCGGGGCGTCCGAGGCGCGCGTCGATCGCGTCGAGCAGTCGGTCCGAGATCGCGTGCTCGAGCACCTCGGCCTCGTCGTGCACCTCGTCCCACGAGTAGCCCATCTCGCGCACGAGCCACGTCTCGATGAGCCGGTGGCGTCGCACGACCGCGAGCGCGCGTGCGCGCCCGGCATCCGTGAGCCGGATCGCACCGTAGGGCACGTGCGCGACGAGCCCCTGCGCGGCCATCTTCTTGACCATCTCGGTGACCGACGAGGGCGCGACGCCGAGCCGGGCGGCGAGCACCGACGGCGTGATGGCGTCGGGCTGCCACTCGGTGTGCGAGTACACCGTCTTCAGGTAGTCCTCGATGGCGGGGCTGTTGGCTGCGGGCATCGGCCTCAGGATACCGGCGGGGCGGTGCGCAGGGGCGACGGGCGGGCGCCGGGCGCGCGGCATCCCCTCGTCAGGCGCCGGTGAGCAGGAGCCAGAGCAGCACGCCGTTGAGCGTGATGAGGAACGCGGATGCCGCGATGCCGGCCGCCGTCGTCGCCCAGTGGTTGCGCCAGCGCCCGAGCACGCCGGCCCGCGCCGTGAGCATCACGAGCGGCACGAGCGCGAACGGGATGCCGAACGAGAGCACCACCTGGCTGAGCACGAGCGAGAGGGTGGGGTCGAAGCCCAGCCAGAGGATCGCGATGGCGGGCACGAGCGTGATGAGGCGCCGGGCGATGAGGGGGATGCGCACGTGCAGCAGGCCCTGCATGATCTCGGCGCCCGCGTACGCGCCCACCGACGTCGATGCGAGTCCTGACGCGAGGAGTCCGACCGCGAAGAGAGTGGCGATGACCGGGCCGAGCGACACCTCGAGCGCCGCGTACGCGCCCTCGAGGCTGTCGGTGCCCGCGACGCCCGAGAGGTTCACGGCGGCGAGCAGCAGGATGCAGAGGTTCACGGTGCCCGCGATCGCCATGGCGATCGACACGTCCCAGCGGGTCGCGCGCACGAGGGTGTCGGTCGGCAGCGCGGTCGAGGTGCCGGGCGCCGCGGCATCCGCCTCCGACCGCGCCGGGCCCTCGCTCACGACGAGCGCCGCGAATCCGCGACGCAGCAGGCCGCCAGTCGGCGTCGCGAGGGGGGCGGGCGCGGCCGACTGGCGGGTCACGAAGCGATCGCGGCTGAGCGCCGAGTGCGCGTAGATCGCGTGCGGCATGATCGTGGCGCCGAGGATCGAGGCGGCGAGCAGCACCGAGTTCGCGCCCTCGAAGCGGGGCACGAGGCCGCCGAGCAGCGCCGCGGGATCGGGCGGAGCCACGAACACGCCCACCGTGAAGCCGATCGCGATGATCGCGAGGAGCCCGATGATGACGAACTCGAACGTGCGCGGCCCACGACGCGACTGCACCATGAGCAGCACGATCGAGACGCCGCCCGTGATGAGGCCGCCCCAGATGAGCGGCACGCCGAACAGCAGGTTGAGCGCCACCGCGCCGCCGATGACCTCGGCGAGGTCGGTCGCCATCGCGACGAGCTCGGCCTGCAGCCAGTACGCACGTCGCCCCCAGCGGTTGCGGATGCGGCGGCCGAGCACCTCGGGCAGGCTCTCGCCGGTGACGATGCCGAGCTTCGCCGAGAGGTACTGGATGAGCCACGCCATCACGTTGCCGAGCACGACGACCCACACGAGCAGGTAGCCGTACTGCGCGCCGGCGGTCATGTTGCTCGCGACGTTGCCGGGGTCGAGGTAGGCGACGCCGGCGACGAGGGCGGGGCCGATCAGCCAGGCGACGCGACCGACGGATGCCGCGCGGCGGGGCATCGCGGTGCGCGCCGCGGAGCCCGACGCGTCGGGTGCGGGGCGTGCGTCGTCGGTCAGGGTCGCGCCCGCGTCCTGCGCGGCGGAGACGGGGCCGGGCTCGCCATCGAGTGGTTTCGGCATACCGAAATCGTACACAGTTTTCGGTGTGCCGAAAACCGGTCCCGCGGGGATTCCGCACGCCCGGACCGGCACGGGCTAGCGTGGTCGCGTGACCGACGAGTCGAGCGGCGCCGAGCCCGGAGCCGCGTATCCCGAGCCCGAGCACCCCGAGCCCACGCTCCCCCATGGTGCGCCGCCCTGGCCCGGCGGGCCCGAGGCGTGGCCTGCCGACCCGCACTACGACCCCGCGCTGCTCGAATCCGGCGACGCCCGCAACGTGATCGACCGGTACCGCTACTGGCGCATGGAGGCGATCGTCGCGGACCTCGACGCGCACCGCCATCCGTTCCACGTCGCGATCGAGAACTGGCAGCACGACCTCAACATCGGCTCGATCGTGCGCACCGCGAACGCGTTCGCGGCCGAGACCGTGCACATCATCGGACGCCGCCGCTGGAACAGGCGCGGCGCGATGGTCACCGACCGCTACCAGCACCTGCTCCACCATCCGGGTGTCGCCGACTTCGTCGACTGGGCCCGAGCGGCGTCACTGCCGATCATCGCGGTCGACAACGTCGACGGCTCACGTCCGGTCGACGAGGTGGACCTGCCCGAGCGCTGCGTGCTGCTCTTCGGTCAGGAGGGGCCGGGCCTCAGCGACGAGGCGCTCGCCGCGGCCGACCTCGTGGTGGAGATCACCCAGTACGGGTCGACGCGGTCGATCAACGCGAGTGCCGCGGCGGCCATCGTCATGCACGAGTGGGTGCGCAGGCACGCTCGGCGCTGACGGGTGCGCCGGGGAGGGCGGGCGACGCGGTCGCGGGCGCGGGTGCGGAGGTCGCGGGCCCCGCGGCATCCGCCCGGCTCGCGGCACGCGCGCGACGTCGCGCCAGGCGCACGACGAGGAGCCCCGAGCCGATGACGATCGCCACCACCACCGCGGTGCCGCCGAAGAGGGCGAGCGGGCCGCCCGACTCGTAGGCCAGCCCCGAGAGCGCCGCGGCGATCGCCGCCGTGAGCAGCCCGAACGCGCGCATGAGGCCCTGCGACGCGCCGGCGCGGCCCGCCGGCACCGCCTGCGCCATCGCGGCCGCCGCTCCGATGAACGCGAGCGCCTGCCCGCTCGACTCCACGAAGCCGATGCCCGTGGCGACCCACGGATTGCCGATCACGCCGTAGAGCGCCACGATCGGCACGAGCACGACGGCCCCGCGCACGAACGCCGACACGCCGCCGATGCGGTCGGCGAGGCGCCCCGCCCAGCCGGCGAGCAGCGCGTACGGCACCGCGAAGAGGGTGTAGCTCAGCGCCGTGAGCGCCTCGCTCGCACCGATGTCGGTCATGAAGCGCGGCCAGATGCCGTCGTAGGCGCCCGTCGGCACCATCACGGCACCGTAGAGCAGCAGGATGCCCACGACGAGCGGGGAGCGCAGCAGGTCGAGGCTGATCCGCGGGGGCCGAGCGGGCGCTGTCGCCGGCGGGGTCGTGCCGGGGGCGACGAATGCCGCGGCGGCGCCGTGCGCGAAGGCCGGCGTCGCGGCATCCGCACCGACGGCCGTGCGCTCGCGGAACGTGAGCGCGACGGGCACGACCGCGACGAGCACCGCGGCCGCGGACCACGCGAGGATCGCACCGGGCGCGGCCACGGCGATCGCGAGGCCCGACGCGAGCGGCCCCAGGGCGATCCCGCCGAGTTCCGCCGCGCCCAGCCGGCCGAGCGATTCGCCGGCGCGCATCGGGTCGGCGCGCACGATGAGGGCGCTCGCCGCGGCCATGAAGACGCCGAAGCCGAAGCCGTCGACCGCGCGGCCGGCGACGAGGTGCCACGTCTCGGTGGCGAGGGCGGAGCCGACGAGGCCGGCGACCATGAGGAGCACGCCCACGACGCCCATCGTGCGCGCACGGCCGCGGTCGGCGTAGGGCGCGACGATGAGCTCGGCGGCGAGGGAGGCCGCGAATCCGGCCGCGGCGACGAACCCGATCTCGGTGGTCGTGATGCCGAGTCGCTCCTGCAGGGTGGGCAGCAGTGGGAAGATCACCATGGCGCCCGACGACATGAGCACGGTCGCCGCGACGACGCCCGCGGTCAGCCGGCGGCGGTACCGCTCGGCCGACGCGTCGCGGTGGCCCCCCGCCCGCCCTCTTGTACGCATGGACAATAGGCTAGCAGCCGTTGGCCGTCCGGACAAGAGCGGTAGGATCAAGGGATGGCGACCCGACTCGACCCGGCGCAGCGGCGGGAGCAGATCCTGTCGGCCACGATCCGCCTCGTGGCCCGCGACGGCTTCGCCTCGGTCACCCTGCGCGACGTCGCTGCAGAGGTCGGCGTCGTGCACGGGCTCATCCGACACTACTTCCCCACGCGCGAGCAGCTCGTGGCCGCCGCCTTCGAGTCGGCGGTGCTCGCCGACATCGAGGAGGACGAGGAGCTCGCCGAGCGGGTCGAGCCCGTGACCGCCCTCGGCGACTGGCTCATGTCGACCCCGCGCGAGCACTACATGGTGTGGATCGACGCCTGGAGCGAGGCGCCGCGCAATCCCGAGCTGCTCGACGCGCTCACCCGCCACCACCGCGACTGCGAGGGCCGGCTCGCGCGCATCATCGAGCGGCTCGCGGACTCGGGTCGCGGCGCGAGCGAGGACCCGGCTGCGGATGCGCGCATGCTCACGGCCCTCACCGACGGCATCGCCGTGCAGCTGCACGCGATCGGCATCGTCGACCGGGCGGAGGCCGATCGGCTCGTGTTCACGGCCGCCGAGGACCGCCTCGGGCTCGCGCGCGGCACCCTCGCCGGCGCCCGGCCCACCGCGACGCGCGGGCAGTGGGCGGCCGAGCCGGCCGCGTCGCGCGGCGA
>NZ_RHHB01000040.1 GCF_003710805.1 Agromyces tardus
GGGGCCGCACGCCGCGACCGCGCGCCGCCCGGGAGCGCTCCGGCAGGCGCGTCGGACGGCCCCGCCGGGCGGCCGATCCGGGCCGTCGCGCCGCCGCCGTTCGGACCTCCGCGCGGTGCTAAACTGTGTGCCCGGAGCAGTCATTTATCAGAAGAGCCGGGTGACGTACATCCCACCCGGCCAGACGTCGTAAGGGGGTCACGCATGGGGCGCGGCCGTCAGAAAGCCAAGCACACCAAGGTCGCACGGGAGCTGAAGTACTTCAGCCCGAACACCGACTACAGTGCCCTGGAACGCGAGCTCACGGGTTCGCAGCACGACCACTACGACGACGAGGCGTCGAAATGGGCCGAATACGAGGCCGATGACGACACCTACGTTCCTGACGACGGCACCCACCGCGCTTCCTGAGCGGCCGCCGCGACCCGGTCGCGGCGCGGACGCGCTCTCTCGCGCACTCAGGTCCCCGCGCGCCCGCGCGTGGCCGTCGCCATGCGCCACAGCCCCCAGCCCGTGATGAACGCGACCGTCGTGGCCATGAGCACGCCCGCGATCGCGAACAGCAGGAACATCACCGCCGCGGGCGTCGACTCGTCGACGAACGGCGACGGCAGGAACGTGAAGACGAGGCCGACGAGCCAGGCGCCCATGTTGAGCGGCACCCAGCGCCACGCCCGGGGCAGGCGCCCAACGAGGAACGGCCACTGCGCGAGCGGGATCGTCGCGAGCAGCACGACCCCGGCGATGCCCACGACCACCCAGGTGCCCGGGGCCCTCCAGTCGATCGCGACGCCGAGATCGCCGAGCGTCGAGGGAAGCATGCCGATCGACCAGGCGACGGATGCCGCGACCGACGTCGCGGCGACCCACCGCCCCACCGGCACCTCGGCGCTCGTCTCGAGCAGCGCGAGCGACTGGGCGAGCCCGAGCAGCGCGCCCTCGCCGGCGCCGAACAGCACGAGCAGCGCCCACCTGCCCCATCCCTCGAGCCCGAACGCCGCCGACAGCGCGAAGCCCGAGACCGGCAGGAGGAACCCCAGGCTCTCTCCGAGCACGACGTAGCGCACCCAGCGCCAGCGATCGGGCGCGGCGACGTGTCGTCCGATGTGCACCGCACGCATGCGCACACGGTACGTCCGCGAGCATGCGGAGCACCCGGTCGATGGTCCCATCGCGGCCGGGCGGCCGGAAGCGGAAGCCGGTCGCGCGCGCCGCCGGTCAGCGCCAGCCGGCGGTCTCCTCGACGAACCGCTCGAGCTCGGCGAGCGATCCGCCCGGCGTGATGGCCCGCAGCACGATCTCGTCGACCACGTCGAAGCGGGCGAGGCCGGTCGCATCGGCGAGCGTCGCGTCGATCGCGCGGAAGCCGAGCCGCTCGAAGTTCGCCGCGTACGACGGGAACGAACCGTAGCGCGATGCTTCCTGCTCGAGCGCGGCCCGCGCCGGCTCCTCGGCGATCGTGCGCACGTAGAGCACGCCGCGCACGGTCCGTGCGCCGGCGTCGCGCCGCAGCTCGGTCATCGCCTCGGCGGCAGCCGCGGGCGTGAGCCAGTTGAGCAGCACGGCGTCGGCCTGCTCGGCGGCGAGCCGCCGCATCCGAGGGCCGAGGGCGCCGACCGCCACCGCGGCATCCGTCATCGAGCGCAGCGTCGCGACCCCCGCCTCGACGAGGGCGAGCGGATGCCGCGCCCCGCCCGAGCCGATGCCGATCGTGGTGCGCTCGGCGGGCAGCCCCGCGAGGTCGAGCGACGCGGCGGGTCGCCGGTCGAGCGGGATCACGCCCGTGGCGAGGCCGAGCCGCTCCGTCGCCGCGGCGGCGACCCGGAGCCCGGCGAGCGAGTCGCCGCCCGGCACGTCGTTGATCCAGAGCGCGTCGAAGCCCAGCCGTTCGATGCGCGGCGCGAGCGCCCCGAGCGTCGCGGCGTCGGTGAGGCCGGTGAGTCCGATCGAGACGGCCGCGCGCATGGGCTCAGCTCGCGTACGAACCGACGAGGCGCACGGCGCCGCCGTCGACGCCCTTCGCGCCCTGCTCGAAGCCCGTCAGGTCCCGGTCGCCCATCGAGACCGTGCCGACCTGCCACGCGGGCAGGCCGAGCGTGCCGAGCTCGGCGACGACGGATGCCGCGGCATCCGCAGCCACGACCGCGAAGAAGCCGATGCCGAGGTTCCAGGTGCCCTCGGTCGACTCGAGCGTGGTGCCCGCGAGGCCGTTGAGCACGCGGAAGACGGGCGCGGGCGACCACGTGGAGCGGTCGACCTCCACCCACGAGCCGCGGGGCAGCACCCGGGCGAGGTTCGCCGCGATGCCGCCGCCCGTCACGTGCGAGAGCGAGTGCACGGATGCCGCGAGCGACTCGTGCTCGAGGAGCCGCACGAGCGGGCCCGAGTACAGCCGCGTCGGCTCGAGGAGCGCCTCGCCCCAGGTCGCGCCAAGCTCGGGCGCGGCATCCGTGTACGAGAGGCCCGCGTTCGCGAGGATGTGCCGGACGAGCGAGAAGCCGTTCGAGTGCAGCCCGCTCGACTCGATGGCGAGCACGACGTCGCCGTGGACGACGCGCTCGGCGCCGAGCAGCCGGTCGGCCTCCACGACGCCCACCGCGGCGCCTGCGACGTCGTAGTCGTCGACGCCCATGAGCCCCGGGTGCTCGGCGGTCTCGCCGCCGACGAGCGCCGTGCCGGTCTCGGCGCAGGCCCGCGCGATACCGGTGACGATCGCCGCGACGCGCTCGGGCACGACCCTCCCGCACGCGATGTAGTCGGTCATGAAGAGGGGCTTCGCGCCCACGACCACGATGTCGTCGACGACCATGCCCACGAGGTCCTGCCCGATGGTGTCGTGGATGTCGAGCGCCTGCGCGATCGCGATCTTCGTGCCGACCCCGTCGGTGGAGGTCGCGAGCAGCGGACGCTCGTACTGCTTCGCGAACGAGAGGTCGAACAGGCCGGCGAAGCCGCCGACGCCGCCGAGCACGTTGGGCCCGTGGGTCTTCGCGACCGCCTCCTTCATGAGTTCGACGGCGAGGTCGCCTGCTGCGGTGTCGACTCCGGCAGCGGCGTAGGACGAGTTCGCGCTCACCCGTCAAGGGTACCCGTGCGCCGCGCGCCGCACGGGCGTGCCCACCGGCCGCGGCGGTAGAATCGGGTGCATGCACGCGGGTGCCACTCCGTCTTGGGTGATTCGCGAGAACGCGAGTCGCGGAGTCCTGCTCGCCCTCTACCTGCGCGAGGTGCTTGCGATCGCGTCGCCCGCCGAGCTTCCGCGGCTCCGCGACGTCGGCCCGACCGGTCCCCAGGGCCAGCGCGACATGGACGAGCACGACCTGCTCGAGCGGCAGTGGCGCGCGTGGTGGGCGATGACCGTGGAGCCGGAGCTGCATCCGTCGCCCGTGCCGCTCGAACTCGTCGAGGCGTACGGCACCGAGATCGCGCTGCCCGTGTCCGACGCCGAGGTGCTCGCCGCCGCGCTGCCGCCGCACGCCGAGGCCGCGCTCGCGTGGGTCGACTGGGCGATCGAGCACTACCGCAGGGCCTCCGCGGCGAGACGGGGCGACAGCTACCGCGCCTACGCCGGCACGATCGCCGAGCACGAACGCGAGGTCGGCCGCCGCGCGCACTCCTTCGAGCTCAACGTCGAGGTGCTGCCGCTCGCGAAGCAGGGCGTCTGGTGGATCGGCAGCATGACCGTCGCGGTGACCGACACCCTGCGATCGGATGCCGCGGCGTTCGACGACGCCATCCACCCGATCATCGCCGAGCTCGCCTAGCCGCCGGTCGAGCAGCGAGCGAAGCGAGCGTATCGAGACCCTAGCCGCTGGTCGAGTAGCGAGCGTATCGAGACCCGGCCGCCGGTCGAGTAGCGAGCGAAGCGAGCGTATCGAGACCCTCGGAGCGATGACAGACTCGATGCCATGAGCATCTGGTTCGGAGCCCCCTCGCTCGAATGGGCGAACTCCCGCGGCGAGCACGCGATGATCCGCACCCTCGGCATCGAGATGACCGAGCTGACCGAGGACTCGCTGAAGGCCCGTATGCCGGTCGACCACCGCACGCGCCAGCCGGCGGGCGTCCTGCACGGCGGGGCATCCGTCGCCCTCGCCGAGACCCTCGCGAGCTGGGGAGCGTCGTTCACCGTCGACCCCGAGCAGTTCTACTGCGTGGGCATGGAGATCAACGCCAACCACGTGCGCCCGGTCTCCGAGGGGTGGGTCTACGGCGAGGCGCGCCCGATCACGCGCGGGCGCACGACGCAGGTGTGGGACATCCGCATCACCGACGAGCAGGGCCGCCTCGTGTGCGTGTCGCGCTGCACGATGGCCGTGCTGCCCACGCCGTCGCAGTACTGAGCGGATGCGGCGGCGCAGCGCCGCGCGGATATCGTGGACCCGTGAAGCCATTCGTCCTCCTCGCCACGCGCGCCGAGGACCTGCCCGCCGACGAGGAGTACGCCCTCTTCCTGCGCTACTCCGGACTCGACGAGCGCGACCTCGTGCGGGTGCGGCTCGAGGCGGAGCCCATGCCGCGGCTCGATCTCGACGCCATCTCGGGCATCTTCGTGGGCGGCGGCCCGTTCAACGCCTCCGATCCGCCCGAGCGGAAGTCGCGGGTGCAGCACCGGGTCGAGGCGGAGTTCGCGACGCTCCTCGACGAGGTGGTGGCCCGGGACTTCCCCTTCCTCGGCGCCTGCTACGGCGTCGGCACCCTCGGCGTGCACCAGGGTGCGCCCATCGATCGCACCTACGCCGAGCCGATCAGCGTCGTGCCGGTCACCCTCACCGACGCCGGTGCCGCCGACCCGATCCTCGCCGGGATGCCCACGACCTTCAACGCCTTCGTCGGGCACAAGGAGGCCATCCGCTCGCTGCCCGACACGGCGACCCTGCTCGCGTCGTCGCCGACGTGCCCCGTGCAGATGTTCCGGGTGGGGGCGAACGTCTACGCGACGCAGTTCCACCCCGAGCTGGACGTCGACGGGATCATCCTGCGCATCCACGCCTACGCGAACCACGGCTACTTCGCCGCCGACGAGCTCGAGTCGACGCTGGCCGCGGTGCGGCGCGCTCCGGTGTCGCACACGAGCCGGATGCTGCGCGCTTTCGTCGAGCGCCACGCGCGGTAGGCGGGCCCACGCCCCGAGCGGAGCCCGCCGCGACCGCCGACGTCACCAGCCGAGGCGGTTCCGCACGGCCGCCAGCGCCCGCGGCGGCACGCCTTGCGCCCCCATGCCGAACAGCTCGACGCCCAGGTCGACGAGGGCCCGCGCGCACGTCTCGACGTCGCGGGCGAGCGCCTCGTCGATGCGCTGGGCGATCGCGGGATAGGCCTGCTCGAAGCGCCGGGCGGGATCGAGCGAGTCGAGCCGCGCGCCCGTCTCCGGAGGGATGCCGGCGGCGACGGCGCGAAGCAGCGCGGTCACGGCGGCCCCGCGAACCAGCGAGTTGGCGCTGAGCACCTCGCCGCGGCGGGCCCGGCCCACGCCGATGAGCACGAGTGCCAGCACGAGGCCGATCTCGCGCTCGCGGTCGGGCGCACCCTCGGGTACCGGGCGGGCCGCGATCGCCGCCATCGCCTCGGCGACGCCGCCGCGGTCGAGCACGACGTCGTAGGCGTTGGCCGCCCAGCCGCCGAGCTCGTCGAGGGTCGCGACGCCGTACTCCACGACGTGCCCGTCGTCGTAGACGACCTTCACTCCGCCGTGGTGCTCGTGCACCTCGAGCGCGATGCGCTCGGGGTGCGGCAGCCACGCGTGCGCCGGGCGGACGGCGTCTTGCCCGCCATCGGTCGTGATGACCGCGACATCGTGGTCGGACCACTCGTCGACGCGATCGCGCTCGGCGGTCGAGCCCATGCCGACGACGCCCACGACGTCGGACCGATCGGCGAGGTTCACCTCGACAGCGCGCAGGAACGCCTCGAACCGGGTCGCCGCGGTGGTCTCGGCGTCGGTCTGGGTCGCGGTCTCGCCGCTCATGCCCCGGCCGCGAAGGTCGCGCGCAGCTCGGGCCACGCGGCCGCTCGCACGTAGACGGGGATGCGGTCGATCGGCACGGCGGCCCGCACGACCGCGGGGCCGGCGACGGCGTCGCCCGTCCAGGCGTCGACCCACTCGCCCGGCGGCAGGGCCGTCTCGTGCTCGACCTCGCCCTCGGTGAGCACGGGCGAGACGAAGAGGTCGCGTCCCAGCATCCACTGCAGGGGGTGCGACCACGCGGTCTCGAGAGCGGGGTGGTCGAAGTAGACGGGCCGCATGAGCGGCGCCGAGGTGCGCACGCTCTCGGCGGCCTCGGCGGCGAGGTACGGCACGAGCCGCTCGCGTAGCTTCGCGAAATCGCGGAACACCGCGATCACGCGGTCGTCGCCCGACTGCTCGGCGAGGTTCCACGGCGTGCGGTCGCGCGACGGCGTGCGGTGGTGGTTGAACTCCGAGTGATACTGCATGATCGGCACGAAGGTCGACGCCGCTGTCGCGCGAAGGTACAGCTCCGGCGACGGCAACGGGCCCGAGAACCCGGCGATGTCCCAGCCCCAGTAGAGGATGCCGCTCGCCGCCGCCGAGAGCCCGGCGTACATCGACCAGCGGAACGCCTCCCAGGTGGAGTTCTCGTCGCCCGCCCAGAACGCGCCGTGCGCCTGCGACCCGGTGAACCCGGCCCGGCTGAACGTGACGGGCGCCTTGCCCGCCGAGCGCAGCAGGTCGCCGTACGCCTTCGCGTACGCGACGGGGAACCGGTTGTTGCCCTCGTCGCCGCGCCTGCCGTCGAGGTACACGAGCTCGCGGCCCCAGGCGTGCTCGCCGCCGTCGGTCTTGAAGCCGTCGATGCCGACCTCCTCCACGAGGTAGCGGCGCTTCTCGGTCCACCAGCGGGCGGCGCGCTCGTCGGTGAGGTCGGGCATCGTCGAGAGCGGGAACCACCAGCCGCGGTTGCGGTACGGGCGCAGCTCGCCGCGCGCATTCGGCTCCCGGATCAACACGCCCTCGCGTTCGGCGGCGAGCGCGTCGGCCAGCGCCTGGCCTGTCGGGTGCGGCCTCGCCTTCAGCAGCGGGATCTGCCAGAGGTGCACGCGGATGTCGCGGGAGTGGAGCTCGTCGACCATGCCCTTGGGGTCGGGCCACGCGCCGTCCGCCGGGAACTCGAAGTCGGCGAGGCGGTGCGGGGCACCGTCGTCGTTCGGTTCGTAGCGCGCGTCGCGGAACGCCGTGAACGTGCGCTCGTCGCTCCACGCCTCGATCACGAGCGAGCCCACGGGCACGTCGTGCTCGCGGTGCAGGTCCATCTGGCGCATCGCCTCGGCCTGCGTGTTCCACTCGTTGCCGCTCGCCCAGAGGCGGAACACCCAGTCGGGCAGCTCCTCGGGGCGTCCGACCTCGTCGAGGAAGGCATCGAGCACGGCGGTGGGGGTGCCGTCGTAGAACGCGACGGTCACGGCGGGCTCGCCGGCCGCGGCATCCGCCTCGACCTCGACGACGAGCAGCCCCGGATCGGTTGCGCCCACGTCGAACCACGCCCGCCGCGAGGTGCGCACGTGGAAGCCCCAGCCCGCGCCGCCCACGACGTGCGCGAACGGCATGGGCAGGTAGGTCTTGCGCTCGGCGCCCTGGCTCTTGTACTGCTCGAACACGACGGAGTCGAGTTGCGTGCCGCGGTGGTCGAGCGCGTCGAAGCGCTCGCCGAACCCGGTCACGTGCTCGCCCTCGGCGAGTGGCAGGGCGAAGCGCACGCGGCGCACTCGTTGCCCGTCGGTGAGCACCGACACGCTCCCGGGCACGACGCGGGTGCGTCCGTCGGCGGTCACGGCGTCATCGGCGGCGGCCTGCCAGCCGGAGACCCGCGTGTCGAACCAGCGCGTGTGCTGCTCGGCGCCCTCGGCGGTGCGTCCCGTCAGACGGTAGCGGATGCCGCTGCCCGCCGCCGGGGCGTCGAGGGTGATCGCCCACCCGCCGCCGCCCCGGGCGAGGCGCGCCTGGGCCGACGCGAGGTGGCCGCCGTCGATCGACTGGCCGCGCGAGGTGCGACTGACGCGCTCGAGGGGCATCCGCTGCTCGGTGCGCACCCCCTGCGGGTCGACGGTGACGAGTTCGGCCTCGACGGCGACGAGGTCGGGGGTGGCCCGTGCGCCGAGGGTGAGCGGCTCCCCCGCGACGGGGTCGACGGGCTGGCGCTGCTCGGTGTCGACCGAGTACGGGTGGCCGGAGCCATGGGGACGGTGGCGGATCATGCGCGGTGGCCCTCCTCGGGCGCGGTGGTGTCGGCGGCGGGCGCCGGGACGGGAACGGGGGAGGCGACGACGTCGAGCTCGACGGCGAGGCGGATGAGCATCGCGTGACTCCACAGCAGGGGCTGCGCCACCGTGCCCCAGCGCGCGACCCACTCGTCGACGCGCTCGGGGGCGAGCAGGTGGCGGCCGACCTGCTCGGGCAGGCTGCCGTCGTCGGCAGCGGTCGAGGCCGCCCAGTCGAGCAGCTCGCGGGCCCGATGGGCATCGCCGGCGCGCGCGTGCGCGATGCCGAGCATGCACGACAGCAGCGGCCACTGGCCGCCGCCGAAGAAGGTGTCGCCGAGGTAGCGGTGCACGCCGGCGTTCACGGTGAGGTCGCGCTCGATCGCCGCGACGGTGGCACGGCCGAGGTCGGATGCCGCGGGCACGACGTCGAGGAGTCCCACGACCGCGGCGAGGCTCGCGTCGACCGCCGACGAGCCGACCCACTTCGCGAGGTGTCCGTCGGCGACGCCCCGCCGTAGCAGGAACTCCTCGACCTCGTCGGCGGATCCCGCGGCGAGCGCCGCCCGCTGCGCGTCGAGCACGCCGAGCGCGACGGCCGCCCGGAGGCCCGCGGCGATGCAGCCGAGGGTCGACACGTGCACGTGCTCGGCATGCTCCTCCCACCAGTCGAAGCACGGGCGGCGCCACGACACGGCGAGGTAGTCCACCGTGAGGGCGACGGCCGCGGACCAGCGCGCGGCATCCGCGCCGTGGCGGAGCACGTGCTCGCCGAGCGCCCAGAGCCAGGTGCCGTAGCCGTCGAGCTGGAAGTCCCACCACTCGTCGTCGCCGTCACGCCCGTCGAGGGTGAACCGAGTGGGCAGCATCGCCGCGTCGGGCACGGGCTCGCCGGCCCGGGCTGCTTCGACGATGGCAGCCAATTCGCCCGCGCGGCGCTCGAGCACCCCGGCGCACCAGTCGAAGAAGCGCTCGGCCGACTCGCCCCGGCCGTAGCTCGACATGCCGTCGGCGATGAACGCGCCGTCGCGGAACCAGCTGTAGCCGGCGTAGGCGGAGAAGTCGGGGCTCGCCGGGTAGGCGCCGCCCGCGTCTTGCAGGGACGCGATGAGGTCGGCGCCCGAGGCGGCGAGGGCGGCGATCGACCGGGTGCGGTCGGTCTGGGAGGGGGTCATCCGGATGCTGCTTTCGTGTCGTTCGTCGGATGGTCGGCGTCGCCGCGCGAGCGCGCAACGGGGCGGTGCCGCGGTGGGGCCGGACTGCGCGCCCGGCCCCACGCGGCCATGCCGCCCTGCGTCAGCCGCCGATGACGGCGTTGATGCGCTCCTCGGCGGAGGCGAGCGCCTCCTCGACGGTCTTGCGACCGGCCTGCGCCTCGACGAGCTCCTCGGTCATGATGTCCTGCATCTCCTGCTGGCCCTCGGCGACGACCGGGGGCAGGGCGATGCCGTCGAGGGAGTCGAAGACCGCCTGGCGGTTCGCCGGGTCGCCCTGCTCGAGGTAGGTCGCGAGCGCGGCCTCATCGGAGATGGGCGGGAGCTCCCAGCCGGAGTCGAGGCGCGTCTGCACCATGGTGTCGCTCGAGGTGAGGAACTCGGCGAACTTCGCCGCGGCCTCGGGGTGCTTCGATCCCGACGAGACGCCGACCGCGTTCGAGAACACGGCGCTGGCCTGCTCGGTGTTGCCCGGCTCGACGGCGATGTCCCAGCCGAACGGCACGTCGGCGACGGCGCCGAACACCCAGATGCCGGTGTGCAGCATCGCGAGCTTGCCGTCCTTGAAGAGGTTGGTGTCGAAGTCGGGCGTGCCCTGGCCCTGCTCGATCGTGGGCATCACGGTGCCGCTCTTGCCCACGAGCCATTGCGCCGCCTCGATGCCCTCGGGCGAGTTGAAGGCGACCTTGGTGCCCGAGTCGTCGAGGAACTCGCCGCCGTTCTGCGCGAGCACCTTGTAGAACTCGTAGAAGCTCACGGGCTGGTGGTCGCCCCAGACGCCGGCAGCGGCATCCGTCAGCTTCTCGGCCGCGGCCTGCTCGTCGGACCAGGTCCAGTCGGCGGTCGGGTAGTCGAGCCCGGCAGCGTCGAACAGGTCCGAGTTGTAGTAGAGCACGACCGTCGAGAACGAGCTCGGCAGCGCGTACTGCGTGCCGTCGGTCTGGTACGCCTCGAGGAGGCTCTGCCGGTAGGCGTCGGGGTTCGCGACGGGGAGCTCGGCGAGCACGCCGTTCGCCTGGTACTGGGCGTAGTTGGCGTACTCGATGTCGAACATGTCGGAGACGGTGCCCGCGGCGAGGTCGGTCTGCAGCGCCGTGCCGTAGTCGGCGTAGGGCAGCGTGGTGACCTCGACCGTGATGTCGGGGTTCTCCTTCTCGAAGGCGTCGACGATGGTCTGGAGGTTCTCCTCGTTGCCGTCGTTCGAGATGAAGTTCGTGTACGTGATCGTCACGGGGCCGGATTCGTCGGCGCTGTCGGCCGAGCAGCCGCTCAGGGCGAGCGCCGCGACGGCGACGATGCCGGCGGTGGCGAGTGCGGTGGTCCTCATGGTGGGTATCTCCTTCGATCGGGGTGAGGCCGGGTGGAACGTGGGACGGGGGTGGAGCGGAGGTCGAGCGGTCGGGGTCGGGGTCGGGGTCGGGGTCGGGGTCGGATGGTGCGGGAGGGACGGCCCGGTGAGGGGCCCTACTTCAGCCCGGTGTTGGCGACTCCTTGGATGACGTACTTCTGGGCGAAGAGGTAGATGGCGAGCATCGGCAGGATGCTGATGACGGAGCCGGCCATGACGATGTCCCACTGGGTCGTGTACTGGCCCTGCAACCCGGCGAGCGCGACCGGCAGGGTCTGCAGCTCGGGCGAGCGCAGCACGACGAGGGGCCAGAGGAAGCTGTTCCAGCTGCCCATGAACGCGAAGACCGCGAGGGTCGCGATCGCCGGGCGGATGTTCGGCAGGACGACCGTCCAGAAGATCCGGAAGTGCCCGGCGCCGTCGATCGAGGCGGCCTCGTCGAGCTCGACCGGCACCTGGTTCATGGCCTGCCGGAGCAGGAAGATGCCGAATGCCGCCGCGAAGGTGGGCAGCAGGGCGCCGAGGTAGGTGTCGACGAGCCCGAACGCCTTGAGCTCGGCGAACAGCGGCACGACGAGGACCTGCAGCGGGATCATCATCGTCGCGAGGTAGATCCCGAAGACGAGGGTGCGGCCCGGGAACGGCAGCCTGCTGAACGCGTACGCCGCGGTCGCGCTCGTGACGAGCTGCACGAGCGTCGTGATCACGGCGAGCAGCAGGCTGTTGCCGACGACGCGGGCGAACGGGAGCTGCGAGAACAGCTGCACGTACGCCTCGAGTCCGGGATCTGCCGGCAGCAGCGAGGGCGTGGAGGTCAGCCCGCTGCCGGGGCTCAACGAGGTGACGAGCGTCCAGTAGAACGGGAAGAACATCAGGAGCGCGCCGACCACGATCACGACGTGCAGTGCGATGCTGCGGCCGAGTGCGGCCCGCGCCGCGGGCGTGCGGGCGGGGCGACGAGCCCGCGATCCCGATGCGACGCCGTCGACGGCGGTGGTGGTGTCAGCCATAGTTCACCCACTTGCGTTGCCCGCGGATCTGCACGACGGTGACCGCGAGGATGACGATGAAGAGCAGCCAGGACAGGGCGGATGCCTCGCCGGCCTTGCCGTACCGGAACGTCAGGTCGTAGATCTGCTGCACGACGACCTGGCTGGCCCCGCCCGGGCCGCCGCCCGTCATCGCGTACACCTGGTCGAAGACCTGGAAGCCGTTGATGAGCGAGATCACGATCACGAAGAACGTCGCGGGCGAGAGCAGCGGCAGCGTCACGGAGAACAGCCGCCGCCACCACCCCGCCCCGTCGACGCGTGCGGCGTCGAGCAGCTCGGGGTCGATCGACTGGAGACCCGCGAGCAGGATCACCATGACGAAGCCGAGGTCCTTCCACGCCGAGGCGAGGATGATCGAGGGCATCGCCCACGCCGGGTCGGCCCACCATCCGGGTCCTTCGATGCCGAAGAACGCGAGCACGGTGTTCACGACGCCGTTGACGGGGTTGAGCAGCCACCGCCAGACGAGGGCCACGACGATCCAACTCGTCACGACGGGCAGGAAGTAGACGCCTCGCAGCAGCGTGCGCCCGCGCAGGGCGGTGTTGAGGCCGAGGGCGATCGCGAGGCCGCCGAGGTAGACCAGCGGGAGGTAGCCGACGATGTAGTACACGGTGTGCAGGAAGATCTCGGCGGTCTCGGGGTCGGTCAGCAGGTTGGCGTAGTTCTCGAACCCCACCCACTTCGCGGGCGAGAGCAGGTTCCACTCGGTGAGGCTGATCCACGCGGCGGCCACCATCGGCCCGAGCACGAACAGCACGATCGGGATCGCGCTCGGCAGCAGGAACGCCAGCACCGTGAGGGTGTAGCGGATGCGGCGTGACCGGCGCGTGCGCGGCGGCCGCGCGACGGGCGCACCCACGTGACGGTCGCCGTCGCCGACATCGGCGGCGGCCTCGCCGAGGAGCGCGGTCATGGCCGCCCCGCCTGTTCGACGAGCCGCGCGCGGATGAGCCGGCCCTGGTCGCCCGAGTCCCCGGCCGCATCGAACGGCGTCGCGAGCACGAGCGCCGCGGCGCCCTGCGCCCAGCTCTCGTCCTGCCAGGTCTCGACCTCGACGGGGAGGCTGCGGCGGTGCCGCATGAGGTGCGAGCGGAACGCGGGCTCGAAGCCGAACGACCAGAAGCGCCATGCCGCCGTGCCCTCGCCGAGGATGACGACGAAGGCGGGGTCGATCGTGTGCACGACGCCGGCGAGGGTGCGGCCGAGCAGTGCTCCCGCCTCGCTGTAGATGCGGGCGGCGCGCTCGTCGCCCGACTCCGCGGCCGCCTGGAGTGCGCCGATGCCCGCAGCGGCGGAGATCACGCCCTGTTCGCGGGCCCGGGTGACGAGCGCCCGTTCGCCGATGTAGGCCTCGAGGCATCCGTGGTTGCCGCAGCTGCAGAGCGGCCCGTCGTCGCTGATGGGGATGTGGCCGATCTCGCCGGCGCCGCCCGAGGCGGCGCGCAGCACGCTGCCCTCGACGACGATGCCGGCGCCCACGCCCGTGCCGATCGTGACGACGAGGAAGTTGTCGTGCGAGCGGCCGAGTCCGTAGAGGCGCTCGGCGACGGCGAGCGCGTTGACGTTGTTCTCGACGATGACCGGGAGCGCGAGCGCACGGCGCAGCGCCTCGCCGAGCTCGACGCCGCTCCAGCCGAGCGGGGGTGCGTCGACGATGCCGTTGCCGAGCAGGTCGACGCTGCCGGGCACGCCCACGCCGAGCCCCAGGAGGGTGACGTCGCCGCCGCCGGCGATGAACTGCCGGATGCGCGCGACGAGGTCGCTGATGAACGTGCTCGAGAACGCGTCGAACGGCTCGCTGGCCGAACGGAGGACCCGCCCGTCGATGCCGACCTCGACGAACGCGACGTGGTCGGCGACGACCTTCACGCCGATCGCGCGGCCGGCGGAGGTCGCGAGGCCGAGCATGCGCGCCGGCCGGCCGCCGTTCGACGGCGCCTGCTCGAGCTCGACGAGCAGGCCCTCGCCGATGAGGTCCTTCACGAGCTGCGTCATGAGCGCCGGCGACAGCGAGAGCGTGCGGGCGAGGTCGGCGCGGGAGGCCGGGCCGTTCGCGCCGAGCTGCGCCAGGATCGCGGAACGGTTGACGTCGGTGCGGGACGTGGGACGGATCGCCATTGATACCTCGTGGTCGGGGTGCTGCGGGGCCCGCGGGGGCGGGCAGGAGTTACTTTACGACTAAATAAAGCTGGGAAGCAAGACCTGAAGCAAGATTTTCGTCATCGCGCTGCGCGGACCTGTGCTCAGTTGAGCGCCGGCCGTCGCTCAGGCGGCTCACACGCGCGCATGTGGGAGGATGGACCGTCCAGCTCGGACGCTCTCACCACACCCCCGAGGAGCCATCGCTCGCATGTGCGGCATCGTCGGCATCGTCTCCACCGAGCCCGTCAACCAGCAGATCTACGACAGCCTCCTCCTGCTGCAGCACCGAGGCCAGGACTCGACCGGCATCGCGACCGCCGACGGGCCGGTGTTCCACATGGCCAAGGCGCGCGGCCAGGTGCGCGAGGCGTTCCGCACCCGCGACATGCGCTCGCTGCTCGGCAACATGGGGCTCGGGCACGTGCGCTACACCACGAAGGGCGCCGCCGAACGCGAGGAGGAGGCGCAGCCGTTCTACGTGAACGCGCCGTACGGCATCATCCTCGTGCACAACGGCAACCTCACGAACACCCGTGAGCTCTCGAGCGACCTGTTCTCGATCGACCGCCGACACGTCAACTCCACGAGCGACACCGAGATGCTGCTCAACGTGCTCGCCACCGAGCTGCAGGGCCAGATCACCGGGCTCGAGCTCGACCCCGACCAGGTCTTCCGCGCCGTCGAGCTCGTGCACGAGCGCGTCGAGGGCTCCTACGCGGTGATCGCGATGATCGCCGGCTACGGCCTGCTCGCCTTCCGGGACCCGTTCGGCATCCGCCCGCTCATCCTCGGCAAGCGCACCACCGACGCCGGGAAGACCGAGTGGATCGTGGCATCCGAGTCGCTCGTGCTCGAGAACGGCGACTACGAGATCGTGCGCGACGTGGAGCCCGGCGAGGCGATCTTCATCGGCCTCGACGGCGAGATGATCTCGCGCCAGTGCGCGGCGAACCCCCGCCTCGTGCCGTGCGCGTTCGAGTACGTCTACCTCGCCCGTCCCGACTCGATCATGAACGGCATCTCCGTCTACGAGGCCCGGCTGCGCATGGGCGACCGGCTCGCGAGCACGATCGAGACGCACATGTCCAAGGGCGACATCGACGTCGTCATGCCGATCCCCGACTCGTCGCGCCCCTCGGCCATGCAGGTCGCGCAGCAGCTCGGCATCGAGTACCGCGAGGGCTTCTACAAGAACCGCTACGTGGGCCGCACGTTCATCATGCCCGGCCAGGCGCAGCGCAAGCGCTCGGTGCGCCAGAAGCTCAACGCCATGGGCACCGAGTTCAAGGGCAAGAACGTGCTCATCGTCGACGACTCGATCGTGCGCGGCACGACCTCGCGGGAGATCGTCGAGATGGCCCGCGCCGCCGGCGCCAACAAGGTCACCTTCACCTCGGCCGCACCGCCCGTGCGCTACCCGCACGTGTACGGCATCAACATGCCGAGCCGACGCGAGCTCGTCGCGCACGGCCGCAAGATCCCCGAGATCGCCCGCGAGCTCGGCGCCGACCACATGATCTACCAGGAGGTCGCCGACCTCCAGGCCGCGATCACGCAGGGCACCTCGATCGAGGCGCTCGACCTCTCGTGCTTCACGGGCGAGTACGTCACGGGCACCGTCACCGAGGAGTACCTCGGCTGGGTGGAGCAGACGCAGCTCAGCTGACGGAGGCCGTCGGCCGGTCTGCGGCCGAGGCGGCCCCCGTGGTGTCGGATGCCGCGGGCCCGCGCACGACCTCGTACCGGGCGAGCGCCACCTCCGAGCCGGGCACCGCGAGCGTCTGCCGCAGTTCGACCGGTGCGGGCAGCGCGGCGAACAGCGGCGTCCCCGCGCCGAGCAGCACGGGGACCACCGTCAGCAGGAGCACGTCCACGAGCCCCTCCCGCAGGAACTGCTGCGCGACATCCGGCGACCCCATGACGGCGATCCCCCGGTCACCGGCGGCCGCCCGGGCGAGCGCGAGCACCTGCGCCGGGGAGCCGTCGACGAACGTGAAGACCGTGCCGTTCTTCGCGGCCGGATCGAGGCGCTCGTGCGTGAGCACGAAGACGGGCGCGTCGAAGACGTCGTCGTCGCCCCATGGTTCCTGCCCGGAGTCGTAGGTGCGCCGCCCGAACACGATCGCGCCCGCGTCGCGGAACGCACGGAGGTACTCCTCGCCGTCGCGTGAGCCGCGGGCGTCGCCGTTCCACATCCAGCGGTGCAGCCTGCCGAGGTCGCCATCGGGTCCCGTCGCGTAGCCGTCCACCGACACCGACGAGAACAGCGTCACCTCGGTCACCGGAACCCCCTTCGCGTGCGCGTCCTCCACCTGCGCCACGCTACGAGCACGGTCCGCCTCGGCGCACGACCAGTTCGATCGTCGTCGCCCAGACCACTCGGTCGTGCCGCGAAGTCGGGGCCCGAGCGGATGCCGCGGTGCGCCCCGGCAGCGCGGCGAACCCTCAGCGCTCGGGGTCGTCCTCGACGTAGTGCGTCGACTCGTGCTCGGCGACGGCCGAGCCGGCACGCCGAGCGAAGGCACGATCGAACAGGAGCGCGATGAGGGCGCCCAGCGCGACGCCGACGGCGCCGCACGCCAGCAGCAGGAACCCGAACACCTGCCCCTTGTCGTAGTCGGCGTTCTCGGGGAACGTCATCGTGAGGACGAGCGCGACGACGGCGCCGAGCGCTGCGCCGAGCGTGAGGAAGCGCCCGTAGCGGGGTGCCCGGCGCAGCGAGACCGCGTCGCTCGTGACCTCGGTCTCGAGGTGCTCGCCGGGGGCGTCGGGATCGATCTCGAGGTGCTCCACCTTCGGGTGCGGGGCGCCGGGGTCCACGGATGCCGCGGGCTCGACGGCCCCGGTGCGGTCCACGGGTTCGGCGGGGTCGACGGGCTCCGTCGGTTCGGGTCGGTTCGGCGCGTCGGTCACCGTTCCATTGTCGCGCACCCGCGTGGCCGCGGCATCCGGGACGAGATCGGGGCCGGCGCTCAGGTGCGCAGTCGACTCGCGTCGATGACGGGCACGACGCCCGTGAGGTCGGCCCGCTGGCCCGAGGCGTGCACGCGACCCGTCGCGCGGGCCTCGTCCCAGCCGAGGGCGCCCGTGGCCAGCGCGAGCCACGTGGGCGCGTCGGTCTCGACGACGTTCGGCGGTGTGCCGCGCGTGTGACGCGGACCCTCGATGCACTGCACGGCGCCGTGCGGTGGCACGCGCACTTCGACGGTGCCGCCCGGCGCCTGCTCGGCCAGCAGCTGCAGCGTGTAGCGCACGGCGAGCGCGAGCGTCGTGCGGTCGACCGACGGCGCGGTGCCCGACCCGTCGGCGCCGCCCACCGCCTGCACCACCCCGACGGCCGCCCGCCCCACGTCGTCGCCGATCCTCGCCCGTGCCATGTCACCATCCTCCCGCACCCGGTAGCCTGAACCGGTGAGAATCCTCGTACTCGGCTCCGGCGCGCGCGAGCACGCCATCATCCTGGCCCTGCTCGACGAGGAGGCAGGGCACGAGATCATCGCCGCCCCCGGCAACGCCGGAATCGCGGCATCCGCCACGTCGTCGGCACGCGGCAGCGTCGAGACCATCGCGCTCGACCCCGCCGACCCCGTCGTCGTGGCCGACTACGCCATCGACAACGACATCGAGCTCGTCGTCATCGGCCCCGAGGCGCCGCTCGTCGCGGGCGTCGCCGACGCGCTGCGCACCCGCGGCATCGCCGCCTTCGGCCCCGGCAAGGCGGCCGCGCAGCTCGAGGGTTCGAAGACCTTCGCCAAGCGCATCATGGAGGCCGCGGGCGTGCCCACCGGCCGCGCGCGCCTCGTCGACTCGCTCCCGCAGGTCACGGCCGCCCTCGACGAGTTCGGCGCCCCGTACGTCGTGAAGGCCGACGGCCTCGCCGCCGGCAAGGGCGTGCTCGTCACCGACGACCGAGAGGCCGCGCTCGCCCACGCCGCGCACTACCTGCAGCAGGGCCCCGTGCTCATCGAGGAGTTCCTCGACGGCCAGGAGGTCTCCCTGTTCCTGCTCTCCGACGGCACCAACGTGCTGCCGCTCTCGCCCGCGCAGGACTACAAGCGCCTTCGCGACGGCGACGCCGGCCCGAACACCGGCGGCATGGGCGCCTACTCCCCGCTGCCGTGGCTCGACGAGCGCTTCGGCTCGGAGCAGGCGTTCGTCGACGAGGTCATCGAGACGATCGCGCTGCCCACGATCCGCCAGCTCGACGAGGAGCAGACGCCGTTCATCGGCCTGCTCTACGCGGGACTCATCCTCACGAGCCGCGGCATCCGCGTCATCGAGTTCAACGCCCGGTTCGGCGACCCCGAGACCCAGGTCGTGCTGCCCCGCCTCGTGACGCCGCTCTCGGGCCTGCTGTACGCGGCGGCGACCGGTCGCCTCTCCGAGCACGCGCGCCCCGAATTCCGTCCGGATGCCGCGGTCACGATCGTGCTCGCGAGCGAGGGCTACCCCGAGGCCCCCGAGACGGGCCGCCGGCTCGACGGACTCGACGAGGCGTCGGCGGTTCCCGGCGTGCACCTCGCGCACGCCGCGACCGCCATCGGCCGCTCCGGCGACCACGGCGACGCCACCCCGCACCTCGTCGCCACCGGCGGCCGGGTGCTCAACGTCGTCGCGCTCGGCGACGACTTCGCCGAGGCGCGCCGTCGCGCCTACGAGGCACTCGGGCACCTGCGCCTCGAGGGCGGCCAGTACCGCACCGACATCGCGGCGCGTGTCGCAGACTGACGACGGCGTCGGCCTGCGGCATCCGCTCATCGAAGGGAGACGGCCATGACGACCTCAGGCGACCTCGACGGCTGGACGCACGTCTACTCGGGCAAGGTGCGCGACCTGTACGTGCCCGACGCCACGATGACCGACGACGACACCTGGACGGGCGACCCGCTCGGCACCTCGCCCGTCGTGCTCGTGGTCGCGAGCGACCGCGTGAGCGCCTTCGACCAGGTGCTCGAGCCCGCGATCCCCGGCAAGGGCGCGATGCTCACCGCGCTCACGCACTGGTGGTTCGACCAGCTCCCCGAGGTGCCGAACCACCTCGCGCATCCACATGACGACCGCTACGAGGTGCCCGCGATCCCCGCGGAGGTCGCCGACCGGGCCACGCTCTGCCGCACGCTCGACATGTTCCCGATCGAGTGCGTGGTGCGCGGCTATCTCACGGGCAGCGGCTACAAGGAGTACGTGGCCACGGGTGCGATCGGCGGCATCGCCCTGCCCGACGGCCTCGACGACGGCGACCGCCTGCCCGAGCCGATCTACACGCCCGCGTGGAAGGCGCCGATGGGCCAGCACGACGAGAACATCTCGTACGAGCGCACCGTCGAGCTCGTGGGCGAGACGGTCGCCGAGCAGCTGCGGTCGCTCTCGCTCGAGATCTTCTCGCTCGCGTCCGAGATCGCCGAGGCCCGCGGCCTGATCCTCGCCGACACGAAGTTCGAGTTCGGCGCCGACCGCGAGGTGGGCATCGTCACCCTCGCCGACGAGGTGCTCACGAGCGACTCGAGCCGCTACTGGGACCTCGAGACCTACCTCACGGCGACCGCGCACGAGGAGCGCATGGCGAGCTTCGACAAGCAGATCGTGCGCGACTGGCTCGCCGCGAACTGGGACCGGGACTCGAGCAAGCGACCGCCGGCACTGCCCGCCGAGGTCGTCGAGCGAACGGCCGAGCGGTACCGGATGCTGCTCGAGCGGCTCACGCAGGGGGCGTAGGCGCGTTCTCGAGACGGCCGCGGGCGGCCTCCCCGACCCGCACAGCGGGGACGCCGCCGGCCTCCTCGACCCGCACAGGGCGGGCGGGGCTAGGACGCGATGGCCTTCGCGACCTCGTCGCCGCCCTCGTCGATGGCCTTCTGCAGCGCCTCGTAGTCGTCCTTGTCGATGGCCTTGTCGATCTTCTTGACGGCCTTCGACAGCGCCGCGTCGATGCGGTCGAGATAGCGGTCGTCGATCACGGCGATGATCGCGGACGAGCCCTTCGGCAGGCTCTCCTCGAGGTCGACCCCGATCTTCTTCTCCTCGTGCCGTTCCGCCAGCTTTCCCGCGATCGCGCCGACGCCGGCGCCGATCGCGGTCGCCGCGAGGAGTGGCGGTGCGAACAGGCCGAGCACGAGCCCGGCGCCCCCGCCGATCAACGCGCCGCTCTTCACCTGACCGGTGCCGTGCTCGTCGACGCTGACCTTGCCGTCGTCGTCGCGGTGCATGACGATCGAGGACACGACCTCGAGGTCGGCCGCTTCGGCCGCCTTGAGCGCGGTGTAGTCCTCGGTGGCCGAAGCCGTGTCGTCGTACGTCGCGATGTACAGGATCAGGTTCTCCATTGCCATGGTTCGCTCCTTCGAAGTGACCCGCCGAACCCCCGGCGAGCCATGTCGTCCCACGGTAGGCGCGGACCGGGGACGAGTCCAGGCCGTAGGTCCCGGCCGGGGTCTCGGGACGGCCGCGAGCGGCCTCCCCGACCCGCACGAAGCGACTCCTCGGCCCGCACGCCGGAATACCCTCGCCGAACCTGCGTTATCATTAGTTGTGACTACAAGTAATCCGCCGGATGCCGCAGCCGACCGCCTCGCAGCCGACACCGCCATGGGCCCGGTGACCCTGCGGGTCGCCGACCTCGACGCCATGATCCGCTACTACCGCGACGGCGTCACCCTCGAGCTCCTGCGCCAGGACGGCGACACCGCCGTGCTCGGTCGCGGCGCCACGCCCGCCGTCATCCTGCAGCACGCGCCCGAGCTCAAGCACGCCTCACCGCGCAGCGCCGGGCTCTTCCACACCGCGATCCTGTTCGACACCCGCGAGGCCCTCGCCACGGCGCTGTTCTCGGTGGCGTCGAAGTACCCGGGCACCTTCACGGGCAGCGCCGACCACCTCGTGAGCGAGGCCTTCTACTTCACCGATCCCGAGGGCAACGGCGTCGAGCTCTACTTCGACCGCGACCGCTCCACGTGGAGCTGGGCGCACGGGCAGATCGAGATGGCCACGATCTTCCTCGACCCCAACGGCTACCTGCGCGAGCACCTCACCGAGCAGGGGGCGGATGCCGCGGCATCCGGCACCGGACTCGGCAGCGCCGCAGTCGGCCACGTGCACCTCTCGGTCGGCGACATCGCGAGCGCCAAGGAGTTCTACGTGAACCGGCTCGGCTTCGAGACCACGGCCGACGGATGGCCCGGCGCGCTCTTCGTGTCGGCGGGCGGCTACCACCACCACATGGCCATGAACACCTGGAGCAGCGCCGGCGCCGGTCGCCGCCAGCCGGCGCTCGGCCTCGGGAAGGTCGAGATCGTCGTGCCGACGGCCGACGACCTCGGCGAGCTGGGCGAGCGGATGTCGCACTACCGCGTCGAGACCCGAGACACCGGCGACCGCCTCGCCTTCGACGACCCGTGGTCGAACCTCGTCGAGGTGCGCGCCGCGAGCTGACGCGGCATCCGTTCGCACCCACTCCGCTACCGGAACCGCGGGCCCCTCCGCTCAGTCGAGCGCCGTGACCGGGCCCTTGCGGTGCGACATGTCGTGGAAGGCCCCGAACTCGAGCCCGACGCCGGGCAGCGGGGTCGTGTCGGGGCGGGCGCGCAGCCCGTCGAGCACGATCGTGAGCTGCCGCCGCCAGAACGGCAGGTACTCGCCGCCGTACTGGCCGATCGAGCCGAGCATGTCGACGAGCACGCTGAGGTCGACCGCCGTCACGTCGTCGCGCAGCGATCCCTCGGCCTGGGCGCGCGCGATGAGCCCGTTGACGGCCTCCTCGAACTCGGTGCCCGGCCGGTAGTCGGGATCGAGCTCGGCGACCCTGCGCATGACGGGGGGCAGGAACGGGGACTCCGCGACCCAGTTGGCGAGGCGCTCGAGGTAGAGCTCCACGGAGCGCCACCCGGTCTCGGCGCCGAGGATCTCGGGGGCGAACCCGTGCAGCTCGCCCACGGCGACGTCGTAGAGCTCGCGGATGAGCGCATCGCGCGTGGGGAAGTGCCGGTACACGGTGCCCGCTCCCACGCCGGCCCGCGCGGCGAGCTCGTCGAGCGGTGCGTCGATCCCGCGCTCCCCGAACAGCCGACGCGCCTCCGCGAGGAGGCGCTCATGGTTGCGTCGCGCATCGCGACGCGGCGATGCAGTCGAAGTCACGAGATCACTGTACGCCCCGGTTCCCCACGAAGTCCTGTGTTCCGGTATCATTCGGAGGGTCGTCTCCGCTTCACCCGAACCGAAGACGAACGGCCCTTCCGGGGGGAAGGGGCTGCGGCGCGGCGGGCGAACACCGGTCATCGACCGGGCGGGGGGCGCCCGCCGCGACCCGCCGACGGGTCTCGCGCTGCGCGGCGACCGCGTGGGTCTCGATACGCGCTACGGGCTACTCGACCGGCGGGGGATGCGCTTCGCGCTCCTCGAACGGCGAGGGGTGCGCTTCGCGCTCTTCGAACGGCGAGGGATTCGCAGGTCGACCGGCGTCAGTCGAGCGTCTCGATGAGGACCTCGACCTCGTCGCCCTCCTCGAGGTCTTCCGCGGAGCGCACCGACTTCTTGAGCGGCAGGGCGTAGCGCTCCCGCCCGGGGAAGATCGAGGTCCGCCACGTCGTGCCGCCCACCGTGACCCGCACGCGCACCGACCCGAAGCCGCGCGGCATCCGCGGCCGGTCGCGGATCTCGTCGGACTGCTCCTGGGGCACGTCGACGAAGTACCAGGAGTCGGCGGCGCGTGCGTCCCATCGGTAGACGGCGCTCGTGAACCGGAACGTCTCGCCCATGGGGGGAGCCTACGGCGATCCGCCGACACCGGTGTCTGCGTCCCCGGACACCGGTCGTCCGGCCCTGACGACGGGCTCCGCTCGCTGGCTAGGCTGGCGGAGTGGCAGCACACGACGACGACCAGCGCCCCGACGACGGAGTCGAGGCGAACACGCGGCGCATCGAGGCATCCGTCGTCACCGACTTCAGCGACCGCATGAGCTACGGCGGCTACCTCGACCTCGACACCCTGCTCGCCGCCCAGCGGCCGATCTCGCGGCCCGAGCACCACGACGAACTGCTCTTCATCATCCAGCACCAGACCACCGAGCTCTGGCTCAAGCTCGTGCTGCACGAGCTCGAGACGGCGCGCGATCTCATGCGAGCCGACGAGCTCGCGCCGGCCCTCAAGTGCATCGCCCGCGTCAAGCACATCCAGAAGACGCTCACCGAGCAGTGGTCGGTGCTGGCGACGCTCACGCCCACCGAGTACGCGCAGTTCCGCGGCGTGCTCGGCAATGCGAGCGGGTTCCAGTCGTACCAGTACCGCGCGGTCGAGTTCGTGCTCGGCAACAAGAACGCGAAGATGATGCAGGTCTTCGAGGCGGATGCCGCAGCCACGGCGATCCTGCGCCACGCGCTCGAGTCGCCGAGCATCTACGACGAGTTCCTGCGGCTGCTCGCGCGCAGCGGCTACCCGATCCCCGCCGACGTGCTCGAGCGCGACGTGACCCTCGCCTGGACGTTCCGCCCCGAGCTCGTGCCCGTGTTCGCCGCGATCTACGCCGACCCCGACGCGCACTGGGCGGCCTACGAGACCTGCGAGGAGCTCGTCGACCTCGAGGACAACTTCCAGCTCTGGCGCTTCCGCCACCTCAAGACGGTCGAGCGCATCATCGGCTCGAAGCCCGGCACGGGCGGCTCGAGCGGCGCGCCGTTCCTTCGCCGCGCGCTCGAGCTCACGTTCTTCCCCGAGCTGTACGCCGTGCGAACGGAGATCCCCGGATGAGCGAGACGACGACGGATGCCGCAGCCGCGACCGACGGCGATGCGGCCCCCCTGCAGCAGCACGGTCCCCTCGGCCCGCACGCCCGGCGCATGCGCCGCTCGCTGAACGGCGACCACCCCGGACAGGTCGGCACGATGCTGCCGCCGTTCATCGACCACCACGTGCACCTTCAGCTCGGCGACGCCGACGCGTGGGTGCGCGGCGGCCTCGCGGGCGTCGTCGACCTCGGCGGCAACCCCGCGACGGTCGCCGCGATCGCGGGCGCCCGGTACCTGCCGCACGTGCGGTACGCGGGTGCGTTCCTCACCGCCCCGGGCGGGTATCCGGGCGGCCGGCCCTGGTGCCCGGCGGGGGCCGTGCGCGAGATCCCGTCGGTGTCGGATGCCGCGACGGCCTCGCACGCCCACGACGCACTGCCCGGCGCCGTGACCGCCGCGGTCGACGAGCAGCTGCGGTTCGGGGCATCCGTCATCAAGGTCGCGCTGAACGCCACCACCGGGCCGGTGTTCGACCTCCCGACGCTGCGCGCGATCGTGGCCGCCGCGCACGCGGTGGAGCTTCCCGTCGCCGTGCACGCCGAGGGCGCCGGGATGGCCGCCCTCGCGATCGACGGGGGCGCCGACGTGCTCGTGCACGCCCCGTGGAACGAACGGCTCGACGACGGGCTCGTGCGGCGCGCGGCATCCGCCGGCCAGGCGTGGATCTCGACGCTCGCGATCCAGGTGCGCGACGATGCGGATGCCGCGGCCGTCGCGATCGACAACGTGCGCCGGTTCCACGGCGCGGGCGGGCGCGTGCTCTACGGCACCGACCTCGGCAACGGCGACCTCGCCGAGGGGGTCAACGCCGCGGAGCTCGCCGCGCTCGCACGGGCCGGACTCGCGGCATCCGACCTCGTGGCGGCCCTCACCGACCCGTGGCCGGCCGTGCCGAACCCGAGCGACCCGGTCATCGACGGCGTCGCCACGTTCGTGCCGGGCGAGCCGCCCGAGGCATCCGACACCGACGCCGTCGCGGCATGGCTCGCGACGGGCCGCATCGTCCCCACCGAGGAACTGGAGCACGCGTGACCCCCGACTCCCGGTCGACCTTCGACTCGCAGCTCGCGTTCGCCCGGCGCATGGACCGGGCCGACGGGCTCGCGCACTACCGGAAGCGCTTCGTGGGCGCCGAGACCGACCTCGTGTACTTCGACGGGAACTCGCTCGGGCGTCCGCCGGTGTCGGCGGTGGAGCGCGTGGAGCGGTTCCTCCGCGAGGACTGGGGCGGTCGCCTCATCCGCGGCTGGGACGAGGCGTGGCTGCAGCTGCCGACCGAGATCGGCGACCGCATCGGGCGCGCCGTGATCGAGGCGACGGCCGGGCAGACGATCATCGGCGACTCGACCACGGTGCTGCTCTACAAGCTCGCGCGCGCCGCCGTCGACGCGCAGCTCGCACGCGACCCCGCGCGCCGCGAGATCGTGATCGACACCGACAACTTCCCCACCGATCGCTACGTGCTCGACGGCATCGCCCGCGAGACCGGCTGCCGGCTGCGCTGGATCGACGTCGACACGAGCTCGGGCGTCACGCCCGAGCAGCTCGCCGAGGCGGTCGGGCCCGAGACCGCGCTCGTCGTGGTCAGCCACGTCGCCTACCGCTCGGCGTACCTCGCCGACGCGCCGGAGCTGACGCGCATCGCCCACGACGCGGGCGCCCTCATCCTGTGGGACCTCTGCCACTCGGCGGGATCCGTGCCGGTGAAGGCCGACCTGTGGGGCTTCGACCTCGCCGTGGGCTGCACCTACAAGTACCTCAACGGCGGACCGGGCTCCCCCGCGTTCGCGTACGTGCGCGACGACCTGCAGGCCGTGCTCGCGCAACCCATCCAGGGCTGGTGGGGCACGACCGACATGTTCGCGATGGGCCCCGAGTACCGGCCGGTGCCGAACATCCGGCGGTTCCTCAGCGGCACCGCACCGGTGGTGGGCATGCTCGCGATGGAGGAGACCCTCGCGATGATCGAGGAGGCGGGGATGCCGGCGCTGCGAGCCAAGTCGATCGCGCTCACCGAGTTCGCTATCACCCTCGCCGACGAGTGGCTCGCCCCGCTCGGCGTGACGCTCGCCTCGCCGGCCGACCCGGAGGAGCGCGGCGGCCACGTGACCCTGCACCACGACGCGATGCGGGAGGTCACCGCACGGCTCTGGCAGCGCGACGTCATCCCCGACTACCGCGACCCCGGCGGCCTGCGCGTGGGGCTCTCGCCCCTGTCGACGAGCTTCGAGGAGGTGCACCGCGGCCTCGGGCTCACGCGCGACGTGCTGCGCGAGGTGCTCGCCGAGCGGGCGGGGCTGGGGTAACCGCACCGAGCGGTGTCGCGCGTCGCGATCGTCCGGGCGGTCCTCGCGCGGGTATGCCACGGTCTGCGGGCACTGTCAATCCACTCGACCGGGTGCGGTCGAGCGGTCAGGCTGGCCGGAGGAGCCGTCGAGTCGACGGCCCGAAGGGAGCGACATGCAGCGGTTCATCCGAGCGGGCCTGTTCATCGCCGGCATCGTGAGCATCATCTCCGCCCTCGTCCGGCGAGTCGGCCCGCGAGTGCAGGAGTACACGACGGCGAGCCAGGAGTTCTGGGCGGACCCGAAGGTCGCCAGGGCCCGGCAGCAGGCCTGGGCGCACGCGCAGCGCATGGCGCAGGCGAAGGGCGGTCCGAAGGTGGCGGAGTACGCGACCGCGACCCAGGAGTTCTGGGCGAACCCGAAGGTCGTGAAGGCGCGCCGGCAGGCGTGGGAGCACGCCCGGCGGATGCTGCGCGAGCAGGCCGCGCGGTCGGGCCGCAGCTGACCCCGCCGCTGCCGACGGCACCTCCCCGGGTAGCAGCCGTGCGGCCCGGTGACAACCCCTGGGCCCTCGGGGGCCGCCCCGAGCACACGAGCGTACGATTGCCCGATCACCGCACGACCGATCACAGCACGACCGATCGCACCACGAAGGGAGCACGAGGATGACGGACACCAACCGCGACATCGATGCAGCAACCGAGGCGGCACGCGAGGCGGCCGAGCGGGTGGGCGACACCGCCACCGACGTGGCGTCCGACTTCGCCGACACCGCTGCGGAGCTGGCGGACAAGGCCAGCGACTCCGCCGAGGACGCGAAGGACGAGGCATCCGGAGCCATCAGCGACCTCGCCGGCAAGGTGAGCGACAAGGTGGGCGACGTCGTCGACAGCGCCAAGAGCGCCGCATCCGACGCGAAGGCGGCAGCCGGCAAGGCCGCGGATGCTGCGGCCGACGCCGCCAAGACCGCCGGCGCGAAGCTCAAGGGCGCCGCAGACGACCTCGACGTCGACCAGATCCTCACGCAGACGCGCACGCTCGCCGGCGAGTGGACCGAGCGGCTCAAGCAGGCGTACCGGGAGCGGCCCGGTGTCGTGATCGCCGCCGCCGTCGGCGCCCTCGTGGTCACCGCGGCGATCGTGCGCTCCATCGGCCGGCGCTGACGGATGCCACCGCGGTCCGCCCCCGCGGGGCGGGCCGCGGGCACCCGCGCGCAGGGACCGTGACGCTCCCGCCCGGCCGCGGTCCCGAGCAGCGCTGCTCGCCTACGCCGTGACGCCCGAGAGGTTGCGCCGCGACCGCGCGATCATCGCGTTGACGAGGTGCGGGTGCACCATGCGCACCGGCACCATATAGAGCCGGCCCCGCCATCCCTTCATGCGCACGGCGGTGACGACGCGCACGATCCCGTGCTCCTCGTCGACCCCGACGCCGACACGCACGTCGAGGTGCCGGTCGTCGATCGCGAGGAGCGCCTCGTCGCCCGCGACGCAGTGCACCCGGAAGCGATCCCGGGGCACGCGCGGGATCCCGACGAGCGGCGCGAGCACCTGCCGCATCACCACGAGCACGACGAGCCACACCGGCAGAGACCGGCGCGAGAAGAGGCTTCGCGCCCACGCCGCGGGATCGGAGGTGGCGTGGGCCGGGAGCACGCCGACCGCGACGTCGGCGTAGTCGGGATCGGCGATCTCGGCGAGCGCCAGGGACCAGAATGCGGGCGTCGCGGCGGGTGCGGGCATGGGCGGACTCTTTCCATACGGTGGCGTATGGAAGACTATACGGTACCGTATGGACATGGCGAGCTTCGGGGCGGACGAATGGATCGAAGCGGCCTACCGACGCTTCAACGAGGACGGCCTCGCCGCCGTGCGCGTCGAGGCGGTCGCTCGCGACCTCGGCGCCAGCAAGGGCTCCTTCTACTGGCACTTCGCCGACCGCGCCGAACTCGTCGCCGCCGTCATGGCCAAGTGGGAGCAGATCGAGACCGACTTCGTCATCGACCTCGTCGAGCGCGCGGGCACACCCGAGGAGCGACTCGCCGTGCTCTACGACGTCATCGTCGACCGCATGCGCCAGCGCGGCGGCGAGCGCACCCTCTACGTCACGGCCGCGGGCGAGGGCGTCGACGCCGTCGTCGGCCGCGTCACCGAGCGCCGGGTGGCGTACGTGGCGGCGCTCCTCGAGGCCGCGGGATTCGACGCCGACGAGGCACGCCGGCGCGGCGCGACGGTCGTCGCCGCAGTCATCGGCTTCCAGCAGCTCGCGGCCGGCGGGTGGCGCGCCGGTCCGCGCGTCGAGACCGGCGAGCTCACGGCCTCGATCCTGCGGATGAGCCTCACGCCCGCCGGGCGCTGACCGCGCCGGCACCGCCCGCTGCACTACTCTGGGCTCCTGCCTCGGCACGGGGCGGCGAACGGGGTGACAGGAGGACGGCCGTGACGGATGCCGCGAAGGCGCGCCCGGTCGGGTTGCGCCCCTGGTCGATGGTCATCGGACTCGGCTTCGTGAGCCTGTTCATCGACATGGTCTCCGATGGTGCGATCTCGGTCGGCGGCGCGCTGCTCGAGCAGCTGGGGGCATCCGCCGCACTCGTGGGCGCCGTCACGGGCGGCGCCACGGCGATCGCGCTCATCCTGCGGCTCGTCACGGGCCCGTGGGCCGACCGCACCGGCGCTTACTGGCCGTTCACGATCGCGGGCTACGCGATGAGCGCCGTGAGCGTTCCGCTGCTCGCACTGACCCCCGTGCTCGGCACGGCATCCCTCGCCGTCGCGAGCGGACTGATCCTCGTCGAGCGCACCGGCAAGGCGGTCCGCGGTCCCGCGAAGACCGTGCTGCTCGCCGACCCCGCCGGCGCCGTCGGGCGGGGCAAGGGCTTCGGGGTGCACAAGCTGCTCGACCAGATCGGCGCCTTCGCCGGCCCGCTCGTGGTTGCCGCCATCGCCGCGATGACGGGCGAGCTGTGGCCGGCGTTCCTCGCGCTCGCGATCCCCGCGCTCGTCGCGATGGTGCTGCTGTTCTGGCTCCGGGCGAAGGTGCCCGATCCGAGCGTGTACCGCACCGACGGCGAGCAGGCGGGGGCGAACGCGCCCGCGACGCCGGCCGAGCCCGCGGCATCCGCCGAGCCAGTCGAGCCGGCGCCCGCCGCCGCCGACCCGGCTCCCGAGCCGTCGAGCGCCTCGGGCGCAGCGGGACGCCCGAGCCGCCGATCGGCCGCGGCCCGGCTGTCGGGGCTCGCGTCCATCCCCGCGCACGTGCGCACCACGTTCCTGCTCTTCGCGACCTTCGCGGCGCTCACGACCTTCGGACTGCTGAGCTTCGGCGTCATGTCGTTCCACCTCGCCGCCACGGATCTGGTGCCGGTTGCGGGCGTGCCGCTCATCTACGCCGCCGGCATGGCGGCCGCAGCCGTCGGCGCGCTCGCCACGGGCTGGGCGTACGACCGCATCGGATCGTCCGTGCTCCTGCTCGTGCCGCTCCTCACCGCGTTCGTGCCCGGATTCACGCTGGGCGACACGGTCGCGATCGTCGTGGTCGGCGTCGTGATCTGGGGCCTCGCGACCGGGGTGCAGGACTCCACCGTGAAGGCCCTCGTGGCCGATCTCGTGCCGGCGGCGCAACGCGGCACGGCGTACGGCTGGTTCGCCGTCTTCCAGGGCGTGGGCGCGCTCGCCGGAGCGAGCGTGGCCGGCGCGCTCTACGGCGATGTGCCGCTGCTCATCACGATCGTGGTCGTGCTGCAGGTCGCGGCATCCGTGGTGCTGCTCGTCGTGCTGCGCCGCCACCGCGGCGAGCAGGCCCTGCTCGCCGCGCCGCCCGCCTGACGCTCGACCCCTCGCGGACGCACCCCCGTAGGCTGGGTCGCACGTCGCCCGTTGCGGCCGGCGGGCGAGGAGACGACAGGTGAGCGACAACGGCGACATCACGTGGCTGCTCGTCGACGGCGAGAACATCGACGCCACGCTCGGCTCGTCGATCCTCGGGAGGCGTCCACAGCCCGAGGAACGACCGCGCTGGGACCGGCTGACGGCCTTCGCCGCCCGCACGTGGCAGCAGCCCGCACAGGGGCTGTTCTTCCTGAACGCCTCCTCCGGCATCCCGATGTCGTTCGTGCAGGCGCTGAAGGCGATGGACTACCGGGTCGTGCCCCTGTCGGGCTCCCCCGACGAGAAGGTCGTCGACATCGCGATCCAGCGCACCCTGCGCGCGCTCCGCGACCGCGCCGGCGACGTCATGCTCGTGAGCCACGACGGCGACTTCCTCGACGACCTCGCCGCGCTCATCGACGACGACCGGCGCGTCGGCCTCCTCGCGTTCTCGGAGTTCCGCAACGTGGGGTTCGCGACGATCCCCGGCCTGCGCAAGTTCGACCTCGAGTTCGACGCCGACGTGTTCGACGCGCCGCTGCCGCGCGTGCGCGTCATCCCGATCGAGGAGTTCGACCCCGACGCGTTCCTGCGCTGAGCAGGGGCGACCGGTCGAGCCCCGCCGGGGTGCCCGGTCGCATCATGCGAGCGCGGCCCCGCCGGGGTGCCCGGTCGCATCATGCGAGCGCGGCGATGCGGGCGAGCTCGGCGCGGAGCGCGTCGCCGAGCACCGCCGCAGTCACCGCGTCGGCGTCGCAGTGCACGGCGCAGTGCAGCACGCCCGTGTACGACAGGGCCGAGATGCCGAGCCGCACGTTGCCCTGGATCGCCGAGAGCGGCCACGCGTGCTCCAGCGGCGCACCGGCGAGGGCGAGCGGATGCCGCGGGCCGGGCACGTTCGTGACGAACATGACGATCAGCCGCTGGTAGCGCACGAACGTGCGGAACACGCGGGTGCCGAACCGCGTGCGCGTGAGCTCGTACGACCCGCGGGCGCGGGCGTCGGCCTTGCGCGCCCGGGTGGACTCGGCGACGCGGCGCAGCCGCGCGACCGGGTCGGCCACGCCCGTGGGCAACGGCACCAGCATCACCCCGACCGCGTTGCCCGAGCGGCCGCGCTCGGCCAGCGCGACCGGCACGCTGGCGGGCAGGACCGGCGGCACGGGCTCCCCGCGAGCGCGCA
>NZ_RHHB01000041.1 GCF_003710805.1 Agromyces tardus
GCGCCGCCGCCTCCCGCTCCGGCGCCCGGCGCGCCGCCGGCTCCGCCCGTGCCCCCGGCTCCGTCGGCGGCATACGGAGCACCGGCCGCGGCCCCGACGCCCTACGGCGCACCTGCGGCCCCGTACGGTGCGCCGGCGCAGCCGGCGTACGGTGCACCGGCCTACGGCGCCCCCGCCGCGAAGCCGTCCCCGGTGCTGAGCATCATCTCGCTCATCGCCGGCATCATCGGCCTGATCGGCGCGGGCGTGGTCGCGATCCCGTTCGTGGGCAGCATCCTGCAGATCTTCATCCCGGGTGCCGCCGTGGTGCTCGGCTTCCTCGGCAGGAAGAAGGAGCCGGCGGCGAAGGCGATGTGGCTCACGGGCATCATCCTCGGCTTCGTCGGCATCGGGATCGCGCTCATCGGGCTGGTGTTCTGGGCGATCGTGTTCGCATCGTCGGGAGTCGACTACAGCTACTAGGCTTCGTGCCATGAGCGATCGAGCAGGGGCCACGCCGGACGGCGTGGCCCCTGTCCGGTCTCCGCAGGCGGTGCCGGGTCCGGATGCCGCGCAGCCCGGGCGCGACGCCGCGGCCGAGCCGTCCGCGGCCGTCGGTGGCCCTGGCGCCGGCCCTGGCGCCGCAGTCGGTGAGCCTGCCGCATCCGCATCCGCATCCGCATCCGCCGCCCGTCGAGACCTCGAGTACGAGGTCCCCTTCGACACCGGACAGCTCCAGGCGCTCCCCACCGGCCAGTTGCTCACGGTGCACCGGCCGCCCGTCGAACTCCCGGAGGACGAGGTCGAGGAGGACACGCAGCGGCGCGTCTACAGCTACGTCGCCGCGGTCGTCGGCGTCATCGGCGCCGCGGCATCCCTCTTCGTCGGCTGGATGCTCCCGCTTTCGATCGCCGCGATCGTGTTCGGCGTGCTCGGCCTCCGCCGCGAGGAGCACGGCCGCGTGCCGGCGTTCGTCGGGATCGGCACGGGACTCGCCGGGCTCGTCTTCTCGGCGGTGTGGGTCGGCTACTACGCGATCGTCTTCGGCGCCCTTCCCCGCTGAGGCGCGTGCCCGGGCGCCGGCTCGGAGACGACCCGATCGGGTCGACTCGGGGCCGTCGACTCAGGGCGCTCGACTCAGAGCCGCTCGACTCAGAGCCGTTCGACTCAGAGCCGCTCGACGAGCAGGGCCACGTGGCGCCCCTCCTCGCGCGTGATCACGAGGGTCGCGGATGCCTCGCCGCGGAGCTTGAGGCGGGTGCGCAGCGCCGCGGGGTCGACGTCGACGCCGCGCTTCTTGATCTCGAGCGTGCCGATGCCCCGTGCGGCGAGCGCCTGGCGGAGCTGGCGCTCGTCGGCGGGCAGCCGTTCGACCACCCGGAACCCGCGTGCGAAGGGCGAGTCGAACGCCGTGTCGGCGGTGAGGTAGGCGATGCCCGGGCTCAGCATCCAGGCGCCGTTCGCGCGGGCGAGGTCGCCGATGAGCCGCGCCCGGATCACGGCGCCGTCGGGTTCGTACAGGTAGTCGCCGAGCGGACCGGTGGGTGCGTCGGCGGAGTCCGCGGCGGCCACGAGCTCGTGCGCGGAATCGCCGCGGATGACGAGCGCGGCGCGGCCGACGCCCGGCCTGCGGAGTGCGCCGAGCCACACGGCGAGCTCGACGACGTCGCCGTCGACCGAGACCCACTGGGCCTCCGCGTCGGCGGGGATCACGTCGCGATCGGTGCCCGGCCCGAGCTTGACGCCCACGGGCATGCGCTCGGCGAGCCCGAACGCGAAGTCGAGCGGGGGCGAGTAGTCCGCGGCATCCGACAGCCTGCGGGTCGTGCCGCCGGCGGTGGTGCGCCGCGCCGGGTCGAGCCAGGCGGCGTCGATGCCGCCGAGCGGGACCTGCGTCGCCTCGGCGTGCAGCACGTGCGCGTGCGGGAACGGGGTGAGGTTGAACGCCGCGATCGCCGCGGTGACCTCGTCGGAATCCGCCGCCGTGACCTCGAGGTCGACCGCGGCGAACGCGAGCGCGTCGCCGCCGATGCCGCAGCCGAGGTCGGCGACGTGACGCAGTCCCGCGCGCGAGAACCGGCCCGCGTGGAGCGCGGCCACCTTGAGGCGCGTGGCCTGCTCGAGACCGGCCTCCGTGAAGAGCATGCGGCGGGCGAATTCGCCGAACTTCGCCTCGGCGCGCGTGCGGAGGCGCGACTGGCTGAGCACGGCCTCGACGAGGGCGGGCGGGTGGCCCTGCTTGCGCAGCTCGGCGACGGTCTTCACGACATCGGCCTTGGAATCCCAGCGGGGCAGCGAGTCGAGCAGCGTGAGCCCCTCGGGGGAGAGCAGCTGCACGAGTTCGGCGCGTTCCACCCGGCCACGCTAGCACCGCGAGCCTCGCGGGCGAGCGCTCGCGGCCGCGCGCGAGCGGAGCGGTCGCCGCCCGTCGAGCGGGCGCGGGCGCGCCGCCCGGGGCCGCTGGCACTCACGTTGCACGAGTGCCAAATCGCGCCTAGACTCGGTTTAGCACTCTCACTCTGAGGCTGCTAACCAGTCTTCGTCAAGAAAGAGGTCAACCGTGTCGGTTTCCATCAAGCCGCTCGAGGATCGCATCGTCATCAAGCAGGTCGAGGCCGAGCAGACCACGGCGTCGGGTCTCGTCATCCCCGACACCGCCAAGGAGAAGCCCCAGGAGGGCGAGGTCGTGGCCGTGGGCCCCGGCCGCATCGATGACAACGGCAACCGCGTTCCGCTCGACGTCGCGGTCGGCGACAAGGTCATCTACTCCAAGTACGGCGGCACCGAGGTGAAGTTCGGCGGCGAGGAGTTCCTCGTGCTCTCGGCCCGCGACGTGCTCGCGGTGGTCGTGCGCTAGTCGACACCGATTCTTCCGGGGCCCGGATGCCGCAGCGGCATCCGGGCCCCGTCGTCGTCTCCGGTGACGTGGGCGATCCCGACCCTGGCGACCGGCGACGCGGGCCGGGTGTCGACGGAGAACGGCCGGTGGCGGCCGCGGGCGGGGTCGGCGGTCGGACGTAGGCTTGTGCGGTGCCGCCTGCAGGAGACCCGTCCACCGCCCCGCCCGCCACGAGCGCGGGACTCAGCCGCACCGGGCTCGCGTTCGCGGTCGGCGCCTACGGCCTGTGGGGGTTCCTGCCGATCTACTTCCTGGCGCTCGCACCCAGCGGTCCGATCGAGATCGTCGGATGGCGCATCCTGCTGTCGCTCGTGTTCTGCGCGATCCTCATCGGCGCGACCCGATCGTGGCGCTCCTTCCGGAGGCTGCTGCGCGATCGACGCGTCGTGCTCATCATGGGCGTCGCCGGCGCGCTGATCTTCGCGAACTGGCTCACCTACGTCTACGCCACGCTCAGCGGGCAGGTCGTCGAGGCGGCACTCGGCTACTTCATCAACCCGATCGTCACGGTATTCCTGGGCGTCCTCGTGCTGCGCGAGCGGCTGACGCCGCTGCAGTGGACCGCCGTGGGCATCTCGATCGCCGCCGTCATCGTGCTCGCGATCGGGTACGGACAGGTGCCGTGGGTCGCCCTCGTGCTCGCGTTCAGCTTCGGTCTCTACGGCCTCATCAAGAAGCGCGTCGGCCAGCGCGTCGACGCGGTGGCCGGGCTCACGCTCGAGACCGCGTGGCTCGCCCCGCTCGCAACCGTGCTCCTCGTCGTCGTCGCGTCGACCGACGGGCTGACCATCGACGACGGCGACGCCTGGCACACCGTGCTCCTCCTCTCGGCCGGCGCGGTCACCGCGATTCCGCTGCTGCTCTTCGCCGCGGCCGCCCGGCGCCTGCCGCTGACGACCATGGGCTTCATCCAGTACTTCGCCCCGTTCATCCAGTTCCTCGTCGGCGTGCTCGTGCTGCACGAGCCCATGCCGCCCGAGCGGTGGGTGGGATTCGGCCTCGTCTGGGTCGCGCTCGGCGTGCTCACCATCGACCTGGTACGCGGTGCGCGCGCGTCGCGACGGCCGGTCATCGAGCCCGTCTGATCGGTCGTCGTCGCGGGATCCCGCACGGCCATCGGCCGCCGAGCGCCGACGCTCGAAGCGTGCGCGAAACGCCGTTTCCGTGACGATTCCGTGCGCATCCACGCAATGAGGTGTCGGCGAGGTAACGATTCAGTCGGCGTTACCGGGTTGTGACCGGGGTGACTTGTTTCCGCCCTGAGCGGGCAATACTGTCAAAACCACGGCGCTGTCTGGCGCTGCATTTGTGTACGAATCCTTCAGTCCCAAGGAGCAACATGAGCGTATTCGCGAAGGCCTCGGCCACGCGCTCTGCTCGCACGGTCTGGACGGGGGTCGCCATCGCTGGCGTCAGCGCCCTCCTCCTCTCCGCGTGCAGCACGGGCACGCCGGCCCCGGCCGAATCGGAATCACCGGCCGCGTCCGGCGACGCCCTGCCCATCGCCGAAGGTGAGCGCGACCTCTCGCTTCCCCTCGGAACGATCCTCCCGCAGAGTGGTGCGCTCGCGTTCCTCGGCCCGCCCGAGGAGGCCGGCGTCCAGCTCGGTGCCGACGACGTCAACGCCGCAGGCGCGGGCATCTCGGTCGACGTCACGTACCGTGACTCGGGCGACACCACCACCGACACCGCCACCGTCTCGGTGACCGACCTGCTCTCGCAGAACGTCTCGGCCATCATCGGTGCCGCATCGTCGGGTGTGTCGAAGACCGTCATCGACCAGATCGTCGCCGCAGGCGTGATCCAGTTCTCGCCGGCCAACACCTCGGCCGACTTCACGAACTACAACGACAACGGCCTCTACTGGCGCACCGCTCCCTCCGACGTGCTCCAGGGCGAGGTGCTCGGCAACCTGATCGCCGAGGACGGCAACGCCACGCTCGGCATGATCGTGCTGAACGACTCGTACGGCACCGGTCTCGCGAAGTTCACCAAGGAGGCCTTCGAGGCCGCCGGTGGCGAGGTCGTCGCCGAGGCGCTCTTCAACGAGGGCGACTCGAGCTTCGACGCGCAGATCTCCGAGGTCACGGCGGCCAACCCCGACGCGATCGCGCTGATCACCTTCGACCAGGCGAAGATCATCACGCCGGCGCTCGTCGGCTCGGGCTTCCCGGGCGACAAGCTGTACTTCGTCGACGGCAACCTCGCCGACTACAGCAAGGACTGGGCTCCCGGCCTCGTCGCAGGCTCGAAGGGCACGCTGCCCGGTCTCGACGTGGGCACGCTCGGTGACTTCACCGACCGCCTCAAGGGTGTCGACCCCAGCCTGACCGACTACAGCTACGCTGCCGAGTCGTACGACGCTGTCGTGCTCCTCGCGCTCGCGGCCTACGCGGCCAACAGCACCGACGGCACCGAGATCGCCAAGTACCTCCAGCAGGTCTCGGGCGGTTCCGGCGACGGCGAGAAGGTCACGAGCTTCGAAGACGGCATCAAGCTGCTCGACGAGGGCAAGCAGATCGACTACGACGGCCCGTCCGGCCCGATCACGTTCGACGAGAACGGCGACCCGACCGAGGCGACCATCGGCATCTTCCAGTACAACGACGACAACACCTACTCGCGTATCGGCGACGGCTGATCCGCTGACTGAGTGAGGAAGGGCCCCGGCTTCGGCCGGGGCCCTTTCGCGTACCGCGGCTTCGGCCGGGGCTCTCTCGCGTGCCCGCATGAGCCGGCCTCGGCGGGGTGTCCGGGATCGGGTGGGCGGGCGGGTCTGGTCTCCGGGTGTTCCTCCCGGCCATCCGCGACGGGCCGGGCCCGGGACACCGGGACACCCCCGCCGGAGTGAAGTTTCCGTCAAGGAGGACGTCTCGCTTCCCCCTCCACCACGGAAACCTCACTCCTCCTGCGCGCTCGCCGCACGATGGCGGTCACGCTCGCGACTCGCCGCCGTCAGCAAGGGGCGCGGGTACGGGGACACCCGGGATCCCGCGATCGTCGCTGTCGGACTCGCGCCGCCGCTCAGCAGCTCCGCCTCGTGCCACGTTCAGTCCAGCGGGCACACGGGGCCAGCAGCGCCGCATCCTGCTGCGGACCAGGAAGGCGGAGCGGTGCCGGTCCGCAGCAGGCCGTCGCACCGTGCGCGGGGCGCCGGGGAGTGCGCAGCCTCGGTCCGTCTCCAGGTACGGGACCCGCGGCGGCTCCCCGGCCGGGCGCCGAGTCGCGCTGGGCGCCGCACGAAGAAGGGCGGGGCGGATGCCGCAGCATCCGCCCCGCCCTCGATTCGAGGCCCGTGCGGTCAGTCGTCCTGGCCGAGCGTGCCCAGGTAGAGGCCGATCACCTTCGGGTCGTTCAGCAGGTCGCGGCCGGTGCCCGTGTAGGCGTCGCGGCCCTGGTCGAGCACGTACCCGCGGTCGCAGATCTGCAGGCAGCGACGCGCGTTCTGCTCCACCATGATGGTGGTGACGCCCGCCTTGTTGATCTCCTTGACGCGCAGGAAGGCCTCGTCCTGGCGCACCGGCGAGAGACCGGCCGAGGGCTCGTCGAGCAGCATGACGTGCGGGCCCATCATGAGCGCACGCGACATGGCCACCATCTGGCGCTCGCCGCCCGAGAGCGATCCGGCGCGCTGGGTGAGCCGGCGCCCGAGCTCCGGGAAGATCTCGGTCACGAACTCGAGTCGCTCCTTGAGGCCCTTCGGCTTGAGGAACAGCCCCATCTCGAGGTTCTCCTGGATGGTGAGCGAGGGGAACACGTTGTTCGTCTGCGGCACGAATCCCACACCCTTGGCGACGAGCTTGTTCGCCTTGAGGTTCGTGATCTCCTCGCCCTGCAGGAAGATACCGCCCTCGCGCACCTTGACGAGGCCGAAGATGGACTTCAGCAGGGTCGACTTGCCGGCGCCGTTCGGGCCGATGATGCCGATGAGCTCGCCCTGGTTGGCGACGAGCGAACACGAGTTGAGGATGTTCACGCCGGGCAGGTAGCCCGCCGTGACGTTGCGCACCTCGACGACCGGCGTCGCGGCCGGATCGAGCACGGCGCTCGTAGCGGATTCACTGTTCGTCATCGATGAGCTCCTTCATGGCCTCGACGTGCTCGGTGTCGGTCGCGCCGAGGTCGGCATCGTGGTGAGCGCCGAGGTAGGCGTCGATCACGGCCGGGTCCTGCATGACCGAGTGCGGATCGCCTTCGGCCACCACGCGGCCCTCCGCCATGACGATGACCCAGTCTGCGATGTGCCGGACCATGTGCATGTCGTGCTCGACGAACAGCACGGTCATCCCCTCCTCCTTGAGGTTGAGGATGTGGTCGAGCAGCGACTGCGTGAGCGCCGGGTTCACGCCGGCCATGGGCTCGTCGAGCATGACGAGCTGGGGGTCGCTCATGAGCGCACGCGCCATCTCGAGCAGCTTGCGCTGGCCGCCCGAGAGGCTCGCGGCGTAGTCGTCCTTCTTCGCGTCGAGCTTGAACCGCCCGAGGAGGTCGAGTGCCTTCGCCTCGATCTCGGTGTCCTGCTTGCGCCAGATCGCCGGGATGAGCCCGCGGAAGAGGTTCTCACCCGACTGGCCCTTCGCGCCGAGCTTCATGTTGTCCATGACCGAGAGGAGGGCGAGGGACTTCGTGAGCTGGAACGTGCGGATGAGGCCCATGCGGGCCACGCGGTACGCGGGCACGTGCGCGAGCGGCTTGCCGTCGAACGACCACGTGCCCGTGTCGGGCTTGTCGAAGCCCGTCAGCAGGTTGAAGAACGTGGTCTTGCCGGCGCCGTTCGGGCCGATGAGGGCCGTGATGGCGTTGCGCGGGATCTCGACGTGCTCGACGTCGACGGCCGTGAGGCCGCCGAAGGTGCGCTTGACGCCGTCGGCGACGAGGATCGGGTCGACCTTCTTGACACCCGGCACCGGATCGCCGACGTGGAGCCCGGTCGTCTTGACGGGCTTGGCCTTGGGGGAGATTTCACTTGACAAAAGCAAGCTCCTTCTTGTTGCCCAGGATGCCCTGTGGCATGAAGACCACGATCAGCATGATCGCGATTCCGACGAGGATGAACCGGAGCTGACCGGCCTGCACCTGCGTCATGAACGGCAACCAGCCGGCCTCGACCGCTCGGGCGACGAAGCCCGAGAAGAACGAGAGCAGCACCCAGAAGACGATGGAGCCGACGATGGGCCCCAGGATGGTCGCGGCCCCGCCGAGGAGCAGGATCGCGTAGACGAAGAACGTCAGCGACGGCTGGAAGTACGACGGCACGACCGCGCGGGGCAGCACGAAGAGGATGCCCGCGAAGGTGCCGAAGAGACCACCGAGGATGAGGCTCTGCATCTTGTAGGAGTAGACGTTCTTGCCCAGTGCGCGCACGGCGTCCTCGTCTTCACGGATGCCCTTCACGACGCGGCCCCAGGGGCTGCGCATGATGAGCCAGGTGAAGACCGCCGCGAGTGCGACGACGATCCACGCGATCACGAGGAAGAACCAGACGCGATTGTCGAAGATCCACGGGCCGAATCCGTACCGTCCCGGCGGGAACGGGTTGAACTGCAGCAGTCCCGCCTGGTACTCCGAGAGGCCGTTCGCGGACCCCGTGACGTCCTGGAAGGTGTTCGTGGTGAACACGAGCCGCAGCACCTCGGCCGCCGCGATCGTGACGATCGCGAGGTAGTCGGCGCGCAGCCGCAGCGTCGGGATACCCAGGATGAGCGCGAAGATGACCGACGCCACGATCGACGTCAGCACGCACGCCCACACGGGCCAGCCGAGCTTGAGCGCCGGGATGGCGTAGCCGTAGGCGCCGAGCAGCATGAAGCCCGCCTGGCCGAAGTTGAGCAGGCCGGTGTAGCCGAAGTGGATCGCCAGACCCAGCGCGGCGAGCGCGTATGCGGCGGTGGTCGGGCTGATCAGCTCGACGACGGCGTTTCCGAAGATTGCTCCCCAGTCCATGATCGTTCCCTCCCTAACCGATTCGCTCTCGACGACCCAGGATGCCCTGCGGTCGGAACAGCAGCACCAGGATCAGGATGACCAGGGCGCCCACGTACTTCATGTCGCTCGGCAGCCATAGGGTCGAGAGCTCGACGAAGAGGCCCACGATGAGCGACCCGACGAGGGCGCCGAACGCGGTGCCGAGGCCGCCGAGCGTGACCGCTGCGAAGACGAGCAGGAGGATCTGGAAGCCCATGTCCCAGCTGACGCCCGGGCGGAAGTACGCCCAGAGGATGCCGGAGAGGCCCGCGAGGACCGACCCGACCACCCAGACGATGCGGATGACGCGGTCGACGTCGATGCCGCTCGCCGCCGCGAGGCTCGAGTTGTCGGACACCGCACGGGTCGCTTTTCCGATGCGGGTGCGGAGCAGGAAGAACGCCACCGCGAGGAGCACGAGGATGCTGACGCCCATGCTCACGAGGTCGACCCACGAGAGGGCGACCGCCCCGAACCGGATGTCGGAGGGCAACGTGGCCCCCGGCAGCTGCTCGGTCGATCCGCCGTAGAAGAGCTGGAACGTGTAGCGCAGCGCGAGCGAGAGGCCGATGCTCACGATCATGAGCTGGACGAGTCCCACTCCCTTGCGCCGGAGCGGTTTCCAGATGACCGCGTCGAGCGACCACCCCAGCGCCGCACTCAGCACGAGCGAGGTGATGATCGCGATCCAGAGCGGCCAGTCGAGGGTCACGCCGAACGTGAGCACCATGAGCGCACCGAAGGTGATGAGCTCGGCGTGCGCGAAGTTCGAGAGTCCCGTCGTGCCGAAGATGAGCGAGAGTCCGATGGCGGCGAGCGCGAGCAGCAGGCCGAAGTTGAGGCCGCTCACGATGCGTTGCACGAGCTGGTCGAAGAAGCTGACCGTCACGCGGACGCCCTCGCCGAGGAAGAACGCCACGGTCACGTTCTTCGTCTGGCCGAACTCCGCGTCGCGGGTGGCGCCGCCCTCCTTCACGATCACTCCCTTGGGGAGGGTGTCCTCGTCGAGCGTGACCTTGTAGGTCGCCTTCTCGGGCACGCCGATCGTCCAGCGCCCCTCGGCGTCGGTCTCGGTGTCGGCCTGGAAGCCGTTGCCCTCGACGGAGATCGTCACGCCTTCGATGGGCTCACCGTCGTTCTTGACGATTCCCTTGATGGTGAAGTCGTATTCGGGCTCCTCCGTGGGGGTGGCGGACGCCGTCGGCGTGGCCGTACTCCCATCCTCCGCCATCGCAGGGGACGCTGCGATGCCGGACAGAGTGAGTGCGGACAAGAGGATGCCGAGAAAGAGGAGCCACCTCCCAGCGGAGTGAGTCGGGACTGTTCGCGTGGATTCCACTGCACCTCCAAGGGTCCCGGAAGCTCGAGGCCGCCGGGGTCCGGTCCTTCCCATCGACGACGTCGTCGACAGTACGTGCCGATTATGTCCCATGTGTTTCGCCCATGGTCACAATGGCCCTCGATTGTTATCCGGGGAATGCCGGCCGCGCAAACTCGTTTAACATTGATGCACCGCCTCGCCGAACCGGGGTTGCGGCGCGCTCGGGCAGAACTCGACAACGAAGGGGCGATATGGATCAGGCAGATCCGTTCGGATTCACGGGACTCACCTACGACGACGTACTCCTGCTTCCGGGGCACACCGACGTCATCCCGAGCGAGGCCGACACGAGTTCGCGCCTGACCCGCCGCATCACGGTGGCCACGCCGCTGCTCTCCGCTGCGATGGACACCGTCACGGAGGCCCGCATGGCGATCGCCATGGCGCGCCAGGGCGGCATCGGCATCCTGCACCGCAACCTCTCGATCGAGGAGCAGGCCGAGATGGTCGACCGCGTGAAGCGCAGCGAGTCGGGCATGGTCTCGAATCCCGTCACGACGACGCCCGACGCCACCGTGGGCGAGGTCGACCAGCTCTGCGCGACGTACCGCGTGAGCGGCCTGCCCGTCGTCGACGAGGCGGGCATCCTCGTGGGCATCATCACGAACCGCGACATGCGCTTCGTCTCCGACTTCGAGAAGGGCACCACGCGGGTCAGCGAGGTCATGACGCGGATGCCGCTCATCACCGGTCGCGTCGGCATGGACCCCGACGAGGCGATCGCCATCTTCGCGCAGCACAAGGTCGAGAAGCTGCCCCTCGTCGACGAGGCCGGGCGCCTCACCGGCCTCATCACCGTCAAGGACTTCGACAAGTCCGAGCAGTACCCGCACGCCACGAAGGACGCCGAGGGCCGCCTGCGCGTCGGCGCTGCGATGGGCTTCTTCGGCGACGCATGGGAGCGCGCCGAGGCGCTGCGCGATGCGGGCGTCGACGTCCTCGTCGTCGACACCGCCAACGGCGAGAGCGCGGGCGTGCTCGACATCATCCGCCGGCTGAAGTCCGATCCGACGTTCGCGCACATCGACGTGATCGGCGGCAACGTCGCCACCCGCGAGGGCGCGCAGGCGCTCGTCGACGCGGGCGCCGACGCCGTCAAGGTCGGCGTGGGTCCGGGCTCCATCTGCACCACGCGCGTCGTCGCGGGCGTGGGCGTGCCGCAGGTCACCGCGGTGTACGAGGCGTCGAAGGCCACGAAGCCGGCCGGCGTGCCCCTCATCGCCGACGGCGGCCTGCAGTACTCGGGCGACATCGCCAAGGCGCTCGTCGCGGGCGCCGACACGGTCATGCTCGGGTCGCTGCTCGCGGGCACGGCCGAGAGTCCCGGCGAGCTCGTCTTCCAGAACGGCAAGCAGTTCAAGACCTACCGCGGCATGGGCTCGCTCGGCGCGCTGCAGACCCGCGGCAAGAAGACCTCGTACTCGAAGGACCGCTACTTCCAGGCGGATGTCCCGTCGGACGACAAGCTCATCCCCGAGGGCATCGAGGGCCAGGTGCCGTTCCGCGGCCCGGTCTCGGCGGTCGCCTACCAGCTCGTGGGCGGGCTGCGGCAGTCGATGTTCTACGTCGGCGCGCGCAGCATCCCCGAGCTGAAGGCCAAGGGAAAGTTCGTGCGCATCACGCCGGCGGGGCTCAAGGAGTCGCACCCGCACGACGTGCAGATCGTGGTCGAGGCGCCGAACTACACGCGCTGAGTCCGCGTGGCGCGACGCGGTCGCGACACGCTTCCGTCAGAGAGGCGGCGGGTCTCGATACGCTGCGCTACTCGACCGGCGGGCGGGTCTCGATACGCTGCGCTACTCGACCGGCGGGTGGGTCTCGATACGCTGCGCTACTCGACCGGCGTGAGGCGGGCCTCCGCGAGGCGCTCGATCGCCTCGTCGAGCACCTCGGGCGAGCACGCGAAGTTGAGGCGCGCGTGGCCGCGTCCGACGGTGGCGCCGAATGCGGGCCCGCCGAGCAGCGCGACGCGCGCATGCTCGAGCGCGTACGCGGCGGGGTCGTCGCCCCAGCCGAGCGCCGAGAGGTCGAGCCAGGCGAGGTAGCTCGCCTGCGGCATCCGGTACCGGACGCCCGGCAGCTCGTCGGCGAGCAGGTCCGCGAGCAGCCGCCGGTTGTCGTCGAGGCTCGCGAGCACGCCGTCGAGCCAGAGCCCGCCGTGGCGGAACGCCGCGATCGACGCGATCGCGCCGAACTGGCTCGTGCGGTACTCGACCTCGTAGGGGAGCGCCCGGCGGATCGCGTCGGCGCGGTCGCTCCCAGCCACGATGAGCGCCGCCTTGAGCCCCGCGATGTTGAACGCTTTGCTCGCCGCGGTCACGGCGACGCCGTGCTCGCGCGCGGCATCCGACACCTCGAGGAACGGCGTGTACCGCGACTCGGGCTGCGAGAGCGGGCCGTGCACCTCGTCGGAGACGATCGTGACGCCGTGGCGCGCCGCGATCTCGGCGAGCCCGGCGAGCTGCGCGCGCGTCGGCACGAGACCCACCGGGTTGTGCGGGTTGCAGAGCACCATGGAGCGGGCGCCCGCGGCGAAGGCCGCGTCGATGCCGTCGAGGTCGAGCGCCCAGCCTTCGTCGATGCCCCCCGACATCGGCACCTCGACGATGCGGCCGCCGGCCTCGGTGACGAGGTCGAAGAACGGCGGATAGATCGGCGGGGTGACCACGACGCCGTCGCCCGGGGAGATCAGCTGCCGCAGCACCTCGACGATGCCCATGCTCACGTCGGCGGTACACGTCACGCGCGCGGGGTCGACGGTCCAGCCCAATCGGGTCGCGGCGAAGCCCTCGAACGCCTCGGCGACCGGTCGGCTCCCCGCCGTGTACCCCGTGTCGGAGCGGTGGATCGCCGCGTGCAGCGCCTCCGCGATCGGAGGGGCGAGGGGGTAGTCCATCTCGGCGACGGGCAGCGGCAGCACGTCGGCGTCGTAGAGCCGCCACTTCGCGCTCGTGCGGGTGCGGAGGACGTCGAGCGGGTCGGCGGGGATGCGCTGCATGGCACCAGCATGCCGCAGGTGTCGCGGCGAGGCATCCGTCGTGTGTATTCTGGTCGGCTGCCCCGAGGGCGCCGCGGCTCGGCCGCGAATCGGAACGGATGCATCCCATGGGCTTCATCGACGTCAACGGCGTCTCCTTCTCCCTCCCCGACGGCAGGCCGCTGCTCGCCGACCTCGCCTTCCGCGTGACCGAGGGGCGCACAACCGCGCTCATCGGCGCGAACGGCGCCGGCAAGTCGACGCTGCTGCGCATCATCCGCGGCGACCTGCGCCCCGACGAGGGCAGCGTGCAGGTCGACGGGGGCCTCGGCGTGATGGACCAGTTCGTGGGCACCGGGCGCACGACCGAGGGCACCGACGAGACCGTCGCGGGCCTGCTCGTGTCGGTCGCGCCGACGCGAATCCGGGCGGCGGCGATCGAGCTCGAGGCGTCCGAGAACGCGCTCATCGACACGGATGACACGGCCAATCAGATGCGGTACGCGTCGGCGCTCGCCGAGTACGCCGAGGCCGGCGGCTACGAGCAGGAGGTCGTGTGGGACCACTGCACGACCGCGGCGCTCGGGATCCCGTACGAGCGGGCGAAGTGGCGGGCGCTCGCGACCCTGTCGGGCGGCGAGCAGAAGCGGCTCGCGCTCGAGGCGCTGCTGCGCGGGCCCGAGCAGGTGCTGCTGCTCGACGAGCCCGACAACTCGCTCGACGTGCCCGGCAAGCGGTGGCTCGAGGCGCAGCTGCGCGCGACGCCCAAGACCGTGCTGCTCGTCTCGCACGACCGGGAGCTGCTCGCGCGCGCCGCCGACCGCATCGTGACGCTCGAGCTCGGCGCCGCGGGCAACACGGCGTGGGTGCACGGCGGCAGCTTCGAGGGCTATCACGCCGCGCGCGACGAGCGCTTCGAGCGGCTCGACGAACTGCGGCGCCGGTGGGACGAGCAGCACGCGGCGCTCAGGCAGCTCGTGGCGACGCTGAAGGTCAAGGCGACGTACAACGACGGCATGGCCTCCCGCTACCAGGCGGCGGTCACCCGCCTGCGCAAGTTCGAGGAGGCCGGCCCGCCCGAGGAGCGCCCGCCCGCCCAGGCCGTGTCGATGCGCCTGCGCGGTGCGCGCACGGGCAAGCGCGCCGTGGTGTGCGAGCGGCTCGAGCTCACGGGGCTCATGAGACCGTTCGACCTCGAGGTCTGGTACGGCGACCGGGTCGCGGTGCTGGGATCGAACGGGTCGGGCAAGTCGCACTTCCTGCGGCTGCTCGCCGGCGGCGGCACCGAGCCCGACCGCACGCTCGGGCACGTCACGAGCGTCGGCGCCGAGCTCGCGCGCGTGCCGCACGAGGGCCGGGCCGTGCTCGGTGCGCGCGTCGTGCCGGGCTGGTTCGCCCAGAACCACGAGCATCCCGAGTACCGGGGGCGCACCCTCCTCGACATCCTGCACCGCGGCGACGACAACCGGGAGGGCATGGCTCGGGAGGCGGCGAGTTCCGCGCTCGACCGGTACGGGCTCGCGGCATCCGCCCTGCAGCGGTTCGAATCGCTCTCGGGCGGCCAGCAGGCGCGCCTGCAGATCCTGCTGCTCGAGCTCTCGGGAGCCACCCTGCTGCTGCTCGACGAACCCACCGACAACCTCGACCTCGTGTCGGCCGAGGCGCTCGAGGACGCGCTGTCGCGCTTCGACGGCACGGTGCTCGCCGTCACGCACGACCGCTGGTTCACGCGCAGCTTCGACCGGTTCGTGGTGTTCCGCTCCGACGGCACGGTCGTCGAGTCGGATGCCCCGGTGTGGGACGAGGCGCGGGTGGTCCGGGCGAGATAGGGCGAGATAGGCGGTCGAGGCGGCACTCGGTAGGGTTGAACGGTGACCCAGGAGATCGAGATCGGCGCCCACAAGCGGGGCCGTCGTGTCTACGCGTTCGACGACATCGCCATCGTGCCGAGCCGCCGCACGCGCGACCCCGAGGACGTGTCGGTGGGCTGGTCGATCGACGCGTACCAGTTCGACATCCCGTTCCTCGCGGCGCCCATGGACTCCGTCGTGTCGCCGCAGACCGCGATCATGATGGGGCAGCTCGGTGGCCTCGGCGTGCTCGACCTCGAGGGCCTCTGGACGCGGTACGAAGACCCCGAGCCGGTGCTCGCCGAGATCCGAAACCTCGACGCCGACCGGGCGACCGAGCGGATGCAGCAGCTCTACGCCGAGCCCATCAAGCCCGACCTCGTCACCGCACGCCTCGCCGAGATCCGCGCCTCGGGCGTCACGGTCGCCGGCGCGCTCTCGCCGCAGCGCACGCAGGAGCTCTACGAGACCGTGGTCGCCGCGGGCGTCGACCTCTTCGTGATCCGCGGCACGACGGTCTCGGCCGAGCACGTCTCCAAGAACCAGGAGCCGCTCAACCTCAAGAAGTTCATCTACGAGCTCGACGTCCCCGTGATCGTGGGCGGCGCGGCCACCTACACCGCGGCCCTCCACCTCATGCGCACGGGCGCGGCGGGCGTGCTCGTCGGCTTCGGCGGCGGCGCGGCGTCCACGACGCGTGCATCGCTCGGCATCCACGCGCCCATGGCGACGGCGGTGGCGGATGTCGCGGGCGCGCGCCGCGACTACCTCGACGAGTCGGGCGGCCGCTACGTGCACGTCATCGCCGACGGCGGCGTCGGGGCATCCGGGGACATCGTGAAGGCCGTCGCCTGCGGCGCCGACGCGGTGATGCTCGGGGCCGCCCTCGCCCGCGCGACCGACGCCCCCGGCGGCGGCTGGCACTGGGGCGCCGAGGCGCACCACCCCAAGCTCCCGCGCGGCAAGCGCGTGCAGGTGGGCCAGGTCGCCTCGCTCGAGGAGATCCTCTACGGACCGGCGCCGAGCGCCGACGGCACGGCCAACCTCGTGGGGGCCCTGCGCAAGTCGATGGCGACCACCGGGTACTCCGACCTCAAGGAGTTCCAGCGCGTCGAGGTCGTCGTCGCGCCGTACCAGTCGGCCTGACGGTCCGCCAGCGCCCCGACGCTCAGGCGATTCCATGGCAATCGCCGCGCGCACTCGGGTAGCGTGAGGAAGGCGGGCGGCGCAGCCGTGCACCGCCGGGATGGGGAGCGACGATGGCGAAACTCAAGTCGGTGACGCGTTCGAACAAGCTCGGACCCGAGGAGCGTGCGGCGGCGATCGCCCGGCTCAAGGAGAAGGAGCTCGACATCCTCGTGGTCGGCGGCGGCATCGTCGGCACGGGCTCGGCGCTCGATGCCGTGACACGCGGCCTCTCCACCGGCCTGCTCGAGGCGCGCGACTGGGCGTCGGGCACCTCGAGCCGCTCGTCGAAGCTCGTGCACGGCGGCATCCGCTACCTCGAGCAGCTCGACTTCCGGCTCGTGCGCGAGGCGCTCATCGAGCGCGGGCTGCTGCTGCAGCGCATCGCCCCGCACCTCGTGAAGCCCGTGCGCTTCCTCTACCCGCTGCAGAAGCGCGTGTTCGAGCGGTTCTACATCGGCGCCGGCATGATGCTCTACGACATCTTCAGCTACTCGGGCGGGCGGCCTCCTGGCGTGCCCCACCACCGGCACCTCTCGAAGCGGCAGGTCATGCGGGCGATCCCGTCGCTGTCGAAGGACGCGCTCGTCGGCGGGCTCACCTACTACGACGCCCAGGTCGACGACGCCCGCTACGTGGCATCCCTCGCTCGCACCGCCTCGTTCTACGGCGCGCACGTCGCCAGCCGCGTGAAGGTCGAGGGCTTCGTGAAGGTGGGCGAGCGGGTCGTCGGCGTGAAGGCGCACGACCTGCAGACCGACGAGCACTTCGAGATCCGCGCGAAGCAGGTCGTGAACGCGACGGGCGTGTGGACCGACGACACCCAGCGCATGGTGGGGGAGCGCGGCACCTTCAAGGTGCGCGCGTCGAAGGGCATCCACCTCGTCGTGCCGCGCGATCGCATCCAGTCGGCGATGGGCATGATCTTCCGCACCGAGAAGAGCGTGCTGTTCGTCATCCCGTGGGGCCGGCACTGGCTCATCGGCACGACCGACACCGACTGGAACCTCGACAAGGCGCACCCCGCGGCGACCGCCGCCGACATCGACTACCTGCTCGAGCACGTCAACGCCGTGCTCGCGATCCCGCTCACGCGGGAGGACGTCGAGGGCGTGTTCGCCGGGCTGCGCCCGCTGCTCGCCGGCGAGAGCGACCAGACCTCGAAGCTCTCGCGCGAGCACCTGGTGGCGCACACGGTGCCCGGCCTCGTCGTCATCGCGGGCGGCAAGTGGACGACGTACCGCGTGATGGCCAAGGACGCGATCGACGCGGCCGCCGACGCGATGGACGGCCGGGTGCCGCCGTCGACGACGAAGGACATCCCGCTGCTCGGCGCCGAGGGCTACCAGGCGGCGTGGAACAAGCGCGGCAAGATCGCCCGCGCCTTCGGCGTGCACAAGGTGCGCATCGAGCACCTGCTCAACCGCTACGGCACGATGACCGACGAGCTGCTCGACCTCATCCGCGAGACCCCCGAGCTCGGCGACCCGCTGCCGGGCGCCGACGACTACCTCGCGGCGGAGGTCGTGTACGCGGCATCCCACGAGGGCGCGCTGCACCTCGACGACGTGCTCGCCCGCCGCACCCGCATCTCGATCGAGGCGTGGGACCGCGGCGTGTCCGCGGCGCCCGTCGCAGCCCGCCTCATGGCGGGCGTGCTCGGCTGGGACGCCGATCGCGAGGCGCTCGAGGTCGAGCGGTACCTGCAGCGCGTCGCCGCCGAGCGTGCGTCGCAGGAGCAGCCCGACGACGAGTCGGCCGACCGGGTGCGGCTCGCGGCGCCCGACATCGTCGCGGTCGACTGAGCAGGGCGGCGCCCGGGCGGGCGACCGGGGCGTTCCACAGCCGGGCCGCGGTTAGAATCGGGCGACATGCTCCGGATGATGCTGCGCCCGCGCTGGGTGCTCGCGCTCGTCGCCGCCCTCGCGATCGCGGCCGGCTTCGCGCTGCTCGCGCAGTGGCAGCTCGGGCGCGCGGCGGAGCAGGCGACCGTCGTGGTGCGCCCGACCGAGGACGTGCGCCCGCTCGCCGACGTGGTGCGGCCCGACGGGCCGACCGAGCAGGCCGCGACGGGGCAGCGGGTCTCGGTGACGGGCACGATCGTGCCGGGCGACACCGTGCTCGTCGGCGGTCGACTCAACGACGGCGTGGCCGGCTGGTGGGTGGTCGCCCACCTCGAGGTGACGGATGCCGCGCCGGGCGGTCTTCCCGTCGCGCTGGGTTGGACCCCCGACGAGGCGACCGCGCGCGCGGCGGCCGAACGCGTCGACGCCGAGGCCGGATCGGGCGCCGAGGTCGAGGTCGTCGGCCGCTTCCTGCCGAGCGAGGCGCCGATCGCACCGGCCGACGACGCCGACCCCCAGTTCATGCAGAGCGTCGCCGTCGCCCACCTCGTGAACGTCTGGGCCGACTACGACGACAAGCCCGTGTACTTCGGCTACGTCACGCAGGCCGAGCCCGTCGCCGGGCTCGAGGCGATCGTCTCGCCGCCGCCCATGCAGGAGGCCGAGCTCAACTGGCTCAACGTCTTCTACGCGATCGAGTGGGTGGTGTTCGCGGGCTTCGCCGTGTTCGTCTGGTACCGGCTCGTGCGCGACGCCGTCGAGCGGGAGCGCGAGGAGGCCGAGCTCGAGGCGCAGGCGGGGGAGTCGGCCGGGGTCACGCCGGCGCCGTAGCCGGCGCTCGCCGCGCGGGTGGCGCTCGCGTGGCCCGCACGGACAGTTCCGCCCGCGGCGAACTCGGGCCGCGGCATCCGCTCACGGGGTGATGATTCCCGTGTGAGCGACGACGACTCCCTCGACCCCCTCGACGCCTACTCGGCCGTGGTCACCCGGGTGGCACGCGACGTCCTGCCGAGCGTCGCGAGCCTCGCCGTGCGATCCGCGCGCGGTCAGGGCGCCGGCAGCGCGAGCGTGATCTCCGGCGACGGCCTCCTGCTCACGAGCGCGCACGTCGTCGTCGGCGCGACGAGCGCCGAGGCCGCGTTCGACGACGGCACCCTCGTCAGCGCCGACGTCATCGGGCGCGACCCGCTCTCGGACCTGGCCGTGCTGCGGGCCCGCGACGCGGTGCCGGCGCCCGTGCCGCTCGGCGATGCGCGCGAACTGCGCGTCGGCCAGCTCGTGGTCGCCCTCGGCACGCCGCTCGGGCTCGCGGGGAGCGTGACGGCCGGCATCGTCTCGAACCTCGGCCGGTCGTTGCCCACTGCCTCGGGCCGCGTCGTCGACGAGGTCATCCAGACGGATGCCGCGCTGAACCCCGGCAACAGCGGCGGCGCGCTCGCCGACGGCCGCGGCCGCATGGTCGGGGTGAACACCGCCGTGGCGGGCGTGGGACTCGGGCTCGCCGTGCCGATCAACCCCGCGACGCGTGCGATCATCGACGCGCTCACCCGTAACGGGCGGGTGCGTCGGGCGTGGCTCGGCATCGCGGGCGCGCAGGTGCGGCTCGCGCCGCCCATCGCCGAACGCGTCGGCTCGGTAACGGGCCTGCAGGTGTCGGGCGTCGTGCCCGGCAGCCCCGCGGAGGTCGCCGGCATCCGCCCCGGCGACATCGCCGTGAGCCTCGACGGCACCGGCATCGTGACCGCCACCTCGATCCAGCGGCTCATGGTGGAGGACGCGATCGACCGCGAGGTGGAGATGACCGTGTGGCGGGGCGGCGCGCTCGTCGACGTCTTCGTCGTGCCGCGCGAGCTCGTGGGGGCCTGAGCGGGCGCGGCATCCGCTGCGTCGCCACGTAGACTGGATTCATGCCCCTCGAGCCCAAACTCGCCGATTTCCCGCGCATCCGCGGGGCGCTGAAGTTCTACGTGGTGTGCTCGGTGATCACCGGCGTCATGCTCCTCCTGCTCTGCACCGAGATGCTGTTCAAGTACGTCGGCCACCTCGAGCTGTTCGCCTTCGGCCCCAACGGGCTGCTCTCGTTCGAGCCCGTGCTCGAGACGCCCGAGGGCCTCGAGTCCACCGGGCAGGGCGTGAACCTCTCGACGGGCATCCTCATCGCGCACGGCTGGTTCTACGTCGTGTACCTCTTCAGCAACTTCCGGCTCTGGAGCCTCATGCGGTGGCCGTTCCGGCGGCTCCTGCTCCTCGCCTCGGGCGGCATCGTGCCGTTCCTCTCCTTCTTCCTCGAGGCCCGCATCGGCCGCGAGGTGCGCGCGTACCTCGCGAAGCGCGAAGCGGCTGCCGCCGCCGCGCGTGACTCGTCCGATTCCGAGCCCGTGGAGGCCGCCCAGTGAGCGAGACCCAGCAGCGACCCGTCCTCGTCGTCGACTTCGGTGCGCAGTACGCGCAGCTGATCGCGCGACGCGTGCGCGAGGCATCCGTCTACTCCGAGATCGTGCCGCACACCATCACGGCCGAGGAGGTGCGTGCCAAGGACCCGATCGGCATCGTGCTCTCCGGCGGCCCGTCGTCGGTGTACGAGCCCGGCGCACCGGCGCTCGACCCCGGCATCCTCGAGCTCGGGGTGCCCACGCTCGGGATCTGCTACGGATTCCAGGTGATGGCGCAACAGCTCGGCGGCGAGGTCGCGCACACGGGCCAGCGCGAGTACGGCGCCACCGCGGTCACCGTGCGCAGCGACGACGACAACTCCCTGCTCGGCGGACAGCCCGAGCACCAGACCGTGTGGATGAGCCACGGCGACTCCGTCGCCGTCGCGCCCGAGGGCTTCGAGGTGCTCGCCTCCACGCACGGCACGCCCGTCGCCGCGTTCGCGAACGACGAGCAGGGCTTCTACGGCGTGCAGTGGCACCCCGAGGTGAAGCACTCCGAGCAGGGGCAGCGCGTCATCGAGAACTTCCTGCACCGCGCGGCCGGCATCCCCGCCGACTGGAACTCGGGCAACGTCATCGCCGAGCAGGTGGCGCGCATCCGCGAGCAGGTCGGCTCCGGCCGGGTCATCGCGGGCCTCTCGGGCGGCGTCGACTCCGCCGTCGCCGCGGCGATCGTGCACGAGGCCGTGGGCGACCAGCTCGTGTGCGTGTTCGTCGACCACGGACTGCTGCGCAAGGACGAGCGGCGCCAGGTCGAGGAGGACTACGTCGCGGCGACGGGCATCCGCCTCGTCACGATCGACGCCGTCGACACGTTCCTCGACGCGCTCGCCGGAGTCACCGACCCCGAGGAGAAGCGCAAGATCATCGGGCGCGAGTTCATCCGCGCGTTCGAGCAGGCCGAGCGCGACCTCATCGCCGAGGCCGACGCCGACGGCGAGCCCATCCGGTTCCTCGTGCAGGGCACGCTCTACCCCGACGTCGTCGAGTCCGGCGGCGGCACCGGCACCGCGAACATCAAGAGCCACCACAACGTCGGCGGCCTCCCCGAGGACCTCCAGTTCGAGCTCGTCGAGCCGCTGCGCACCCTCTTCAAGGACGAGGTCCGCGCCATCGGCCGCGAACTCGGGCTGCCCGAGGCGATCGTCGGCCGCCAGCCGTTCCCCGGCCCCGGCCTCGGCATCCGCATCGTCGGCGAGGTCACCCGCGACCGGCTCGAGGTGCTGCGCGAAGCGGATGCCATCGCTCGGGCCGAGCTCACCGCCGCGGGCCTCGACCAGGAGATCTGGCAGTGCCCCGTCGTGCTGCTCGCCGACGTGCGCTCCGTCGGGGTGCAGGGCGACGGCCGCACCTACGGGCACCCGATCGTGCTGCGCCCCGTCTCCTCGGAGGACGCGATGACCGCCGACTGGACGCGCCTGCCCTACGACGTGCTCGCCCGCATCTCGAACCGCATCACCAACGAAGTGCGCGAGGTCAACCGCGTCGTGCTCGACGTCACGTCGAAGCCGCCGGGCACCATCGAGTGGGAGTAGCCGCCGCGCGCAGACCCGCGAGAGGATGACTCCATGGGTGTCGTCGAGAACTCGAAGCTGTGCGTCGTCGGAGCCGGGAGCGTGGGGTCGAGCCTCGCGTACGCGGCGCTCATCCGCGGATCGGCGAGCGAGGTGTCGCTGTACGACGTGGCCGCGCCCAAGGTCGAGGCCGAGGTGCTCGACCTGGCGCACGGCACCCAGTTCACGAACGCGCGGGTCGGCGGCGGCGCCGATCTCGCGGTCGTCGAGGGCTCGCACGTCATCGTGGTCACGGCGGGGGCCAAGCAGCAGCCCGGTCAGACCCGGCTCGAGCTCGCCGGCACGAACGCCGGAATCCTCGAGGACCTGCTGCCGAAGCTCCTCGAACGAGCGCCCAACGCGATCATCGTGCTCGTCACGAACCCCGTCGACGTGCTCACGGTCGTCGCGCAGCGCATCACGGGGCTGCCCGCGAACCGCATCTTCGGCTCGGGCACCGTGCTCGACACGTCGCGCCTGCGCTGGCTGCTCGCGCGCCGAGCCGGGGTCACGACCTCGAGCGTGCACGCCGACATCGTGGGCGAGCACGGGGACACCGAGTTCCCGCTCTGGTCGAACGCGCGCATCGGGCCGGTGCCCATCCTCGAGTGGCGCGGCAGCGAACCGTTCACGCGCCCCGAGCTCGACGAGATCGCGTACGACGTGCGGAACGCCGCGTACCAGGTCATCCGCGGCAAGGGCGCGACGAACTACGCGATCGGGCTCTCGGGCGCGCGCATCGTCGAGGCCCTGCTCGGCGACGAGCATGCGGTGCTGCCCGTGAGCACGGTGCTGAGCGGCATCCGGGGACTCGAGGGCGTCGCCCTGTCGCTGCCGAGCGTCGTGAGCGGCGACGGCGCGCACCCGGTGGCCGAGACGCCGATGTCGGCCGACGAGGAGGGGCTGCTCGCGGCATCCGCCGACGCCATTCGCGCCTCGGTCGCGACGCTCGGGATGTGACCGCCGCCACCCGCGAGAAGAAGATTCGCGGGGCTGTCGATCGGGCGGGTTCCCGTTCGACGTCATGAGTGAGAGGGTCGAAGGACGACCCGGACACGCGAGGAGCGGACGATGAAGTACATGCTGATCATGCGGGCCACCGACGAGGCCGTCGAGGCCTACAAGGACATGCCGTTCGAGCAGGTCATCGAGCGGATGGGCCGCTACAACGAGGAGCTCATCAAGGCCGGCGTCATGGCCGGCGGCGACGGGCTCACCGACGCGAGCGAGGGCTTCGTGGTCGACTTCACGAGCGAGCCGCCGCTCGTCACCGATGGCCCCTACGGCGAGACGAAGGAGCTGTTCAACGGCTTCTGGATCCTCGAGGTCTCGTCGAAGGAGGAGGCGGCCGAGTGGGCGAAGCGCTGCCCGCTCGGCCCCGGCTCCAAGCTCGAGGTGCGCCGCGTCACCGAGCTCGAGGACTTCCCGCAGGACAACGAGTGGATCCAGAAGGAGGCCGGCTGGCGCGCCGAGGCGGAGGCCAAGGCCAAGTGAGTCGTGCGGGCCGGCGAGGAGTGGCGGAAGGTCGGCGAACGGTGATGCATGGCGGCTGAGCCCACGAGCGGCCGGACGGATGCCGCGGCGGCGCGCCCGGCGGACCCCGAGTCCGCACGGCGCGCCGTCGCCGCCGTGTGGCGCATCGAGTCCGCCCGCATCGTCGCCACCCTGACGCGCGCCGTCGGCGACTTCGCGCTCGCCGAGGACCTCGCCCAGGACGCACTCGCGGAGGCCCTCGCGCAGTGGCCGTCGACGGGCGTGCCGGCGAACCCCGGCGCCTGGCTCACGACGGTCGCGAAGCGCCGGGCCATCGACGGCTGGCGGCGTCGCGAACGCTACGACGAGCGGCTCGCCGCGATCGCCCACGACCTCGAGGCCGAGCAGTCGGATGCCGCGGGCACGCCGCCCTGGGATCCCGACCGCATCGACGACGACGTGCTGCGCCTCGTGTTCGTGTCGTGCCACCCGGTGCTCTCGCGTGAGGCGCGCGTCGCCCTCACGCTGCGGGTGGTCGGCGGACTCACGAGCGAGGAGATCGCGCGCGCCTTCCTCGTGCCCACGGCGACCGTGCAGCAGCGCATCGTGCGGGCGAAGAAGGCGCTCGGCGCGGCGAACGTGCCGTTCGAGGTGCCCGATCGCGCGGAGTTCCCCGAGCGCCTCGGCGCGGTGCTCGGCGTGCTCTACCTCATCTTCAACGAGGGACATGCGGCGAGCTCCGGAGCGGAGTGGATGCGACCGGAGCTCAGCCGGGAGGCGATCCGCCTCGGGCGCCAGCTCGCCGAGCTCGTGCCGCAGGAGCCCGAGGTGCACGGCCTCGTCGCCCTCATGGAGCTCACCGCGGCGCGCTTCCCCGCGCGGCTCGACCGCAACGGCGACCCGGTGATGCTCACCGAGCAGGACCGGCGCCGCTGGGATCGGGGCCGCATCGCCCGCGGGCGGGCGGCCCTCGCCCGTGCCGACGCGCTCGGGCGGGGGCGCGGGGCGTACGCGCTGCAGGCGGCGATCGCCGAGTGCCACGATGTCGCGGCATCCGTCGAGGACACCGACTGGGAGCAGATCACGCTGCTCTACGAGGCGCTGGGGCGGCTGGCGCCCTCGCCCGTGGTGGAGCTGAACCGGGCCGTCGCGGTGTCGATGGCGGACGGTCCCGAGGCGGGGCTGCGGATCGTCGACGAGCTCGCGGCGAGCGGGGCGCTCGCGAACTACCACCTGCTGCCGAGCGTGCGCGCCGAGCTGCTCGAGCGGCTCGGGCGCACCGACGAGGCGAGGGCCGAGTTCGCGCGGGCCGCGCGGCTCACCGCGAACGAGCGCGAGCGCGCGGTGCTGCTCGCGCGAGCGGCGACGGGCCGGGGCACGTCGCGCTCGGCGCCGCACCAGGGGTCACGCGCACCGGAGTGAGGTTTCCGTGCTGGAGTGCCGCTCTCCGTGCACTCCAGCACGGAAACCTCACTCCCGCGGAGGTCTCGAGACGCGGCTGCTCCGCGCTCCTCGACCCGCACAGGGGCGCGCGGGGTGGAACGCGGAACGGGCCGCCCCGGAGGGCGGCCCGTTCGCGGTGCGTGCGTGCGGTCGGTGCTAGTCGCGCACGATCGCGAGCATGCGCAGGATCTCGAGGTACAGCCAGATGACGGTGACCATGATGCCGAAGGCGCCGGTCCACCCGTACTTGCGGGGAGCGCGGTTGCGCACGCCCTGCTGGATGAAGTCGAAGTCGAGCACGAGCGAGTACGCGGCCATGATGACCACGAGGACGCCGATGATGAGGCCGAGCGGGATGCCCGCGATCTCGGCGCCGCGGAGGCCCCAGGGGTCGGTCGTGACTCCGAAGATCATGAGGCCGAAGTTGACGAGCGAGAACACGAGGTAGCCGACCATCGCGATGAGGAAGATCTTCGTCGCCCGCTTGGACGCGCGGATCTTGCCCGAGGCGAAGAGCGCGAGCGTGACGCCGACCACCACGAGCGTCGCGATGACGGCCTGGGCGACGATGCCGCCGCCGAAGGCCATCTCGTACCACGCCGAGATGCCGCCCACGAAGACGCCCTGCACGCCCGCGTACGCGAGCACGAGCGCGGCCGACGGCTCCTTCTTGAAGATGTTGACGAGCGCGAGCACGAAGCCCACGAGCCCGGCGCCGATCCAGAGGAAGGGCACCGACTCGACCGTGAGCCAGCCGATGGCCGCGCCCACGAGGAGCAGGCCGAACGACGCGGCGGCCTTGGCGATCGAGTCCTCGATGGTCATGACGTCGCGGTCGGGGAGCGTCGAGGGCTGGTCGTACATCTCCTGCAGCTGCTGCGCCGAGACGTCTTGCGCGGCCGCCACCGCCCCCTGGTTGGAGAACGCCTCGTTACGGGAGAAGGCGGGGTTGTTGAGAGCCATTGCTGTGGTTCCTCTGCTTTCGGCGAATGTCGTGTGGAGGGGAATCGCGCGGATGCGGCATCCGTCCATCACCCAACCTATCGGGTGCAGTCGTGACAACGCCGAGAATTCGCCCCGCATTCCGCGGGCGGCGCGAGGGCCGTGGTTACGCTGGGGGGCATGTTGCCGACCCCTGCGCCGCGCCCGCTCGTGATCGGGCATCGCGGCGCCCCGGGGTACCGGCCCGAGCACACGGCCGCCGCGTACCGGCTCGCGTTCGCGCTCGGCGCCGACGCCGTCGAGCCCGACCTCGTCGCCACCCGCGACGGCGTGCTCGTGCTGCGGCACGAGAACGAGATCTCGGGCACGACGGATGTCGCATCCCGCCCGGAGTTCGCGAGTCGCCGCACGACCCGCGAGATCGACGGCGCGCCGCTCACCGGGTGGTTCACCGAGGACTTCACGTGGGCCGAGCTCGCGACGCTGCGAGCCCGCGAACGGCTCGGCGCGATCCGGCAGGAGAGCACGTCGTTCGACGGGCGCTACCCGATCATCCGGTTCCGCGACCTGCTCGAGCTCATCGACGAGGCCGCGCACGAGCAGCGCCGCACGATCCGGCTCGTGGCGGAGTTCAAGCACGCGACCCACTTCGAGGCGCTCGGGCTGCCGCTCGACGAGCTGTTCGCCGCCGAGCTCGACGCCGGCGGATGGGAGCGGGGCGACGCGCGGCTCATCATGGAGTCGTTCGAGCCGACGCTGCTCGATCGGCTCGGGGCCCGCGGCATCCGCGGGGCCCGGGTGCTGCTCATCGAGGATTCGGGATCGCCGCGCGACCTCGTGGTGGCCGATGGGCGGGCGGCGAGCAGCTACGACTCGTTCGTCACCGAGGCGGGCCTGCTCGGCCTCGCGGGCCGGTTCGACGGCGTGAGCGTCGGCAAGGCACGGCTCGTGGGCCGCGCACGCGCGAAGCCGACGGCGGGCGCAGGCCGGGACACCGCTGCTCGGGCCGCCGGGACGACGCCCCTCGTCGGCGCCGAGCTGGTCGACGCCGCCCACGCCGCCGGGCTCGCCGTCTACACGTGGACGCTCCGCCCCGAGAACCGCTTCCTCGCCCCGTCGTTCCGCCGAGGCACCGCGCGGTCGGCGTACGGCGACTGGCTGGGCGAGTTCCTGCTCGTCATCGGCACGGGCGTCGACGGGATCTTCGTCGACCATCCCGACCTGGGCGTCGAGGCGCGCAGGATCGCCGCCGAGTGAGGCGGGGGCTCCCGGGTCGCGGCCGGTCGCTCCGCTAGGATCAGGCCGCAACGCGGCGGCATCGGCGGATCGGGGGCGTGTGGGCGCGGTGGTTCGGTTCGTTCGCTCCCGCTGGGGGGTGCGGCTGCAGTCGCGGCGCGGACTCGAGCGCGCGCAGGGCCGACGCCTGCGCCGTCTCCTGGGCGAGCGGATGCCGCGTGCGGCCCACTACGGGCGGTCGTACCCGCGCCTCGCCGACGTGCCGATCGTCGACAAGGCCACGGTGCTGGCCGACTTCGCGGGATTCAACGTGCACGGCATCGACCTCGCCACGGCGCTCGCGGCGGCACGGGCCGCCGAGCGCAGCCGCGACTTCCGGGCCACCCTGCCGGGCGGCGTGACCGTGGGCCTCTCGAGCGGCACCTCCGGCCGGCCGGGGGTGTTCCTCGTCGACGACGACGAACGGCGTCGCTGGGCGGCCACCGTGCTCGGGCGGCTCCTCGACCCGCGCAGCCTCGCGCAGCTCGGACAGCCGTGGCGTCCGCCGCTGCGGATCGCCTTCTGCCTGCGCGCCAACAGCAACCTCTACGAGTCCGTCGCGAGTCGCCGCGTCGACTTCCGCTTCGTCGACCTCGTGGCGCCGTTCGACGCAGTGCTCGCGGGGGTCGTCGACGCCCGTCCCGACGTGCTGGTGGCGCCGTCGAGCGTGCTCGTCGAGCTCGCCCGCGCCGCCGAGCGGGGCGCGCTCGCCGTCGCCCCCCGGCTCGTGGTCGCGGTGGCCGAGGTGCTCGACCCGACCGACGCCGACCGCGTCGAGCGCGCCTGGGGCGTGCGGCCCCGCCGCGTCTACCAGGCCACCGAAGGGCTGCTCGCGCTCGACTGCGCGCACGGGCGACTGCACCTGAACGAGCAGGGCGTCGTGATCGAGCCGGAATGGCTCGACGGCGACGGGTGCCGGTTCGTGCCGATCGTCACGGACCTCGAGCGCAGCACCCAGCTCGTGGTGCGCTACCGCCTCGACGACGTACTGCGCCTGCCGGCGGTCGCGTCGCCGTGCCCGTGCGGGAACCCCGCGCGGGTCATCGAGGCCGTCGAGGGGCGCGCCGACGAGGTCGTCGAGGCGACGGGCGCCGACGGCCGTCGGGTGCGGGTGTTCCCCGACACCGTGCGGCGGGCGATGGCCCTCGCGCTGTCGTCGAACGGCGCGCTCGCGGGCGCGGGTGCGGGCTGGGGCATCCGCTGGTCGCCGGGCTCGCTCGAGGTCGCGCTCGAGCGCACGGGTGCCGGCGCGGCGGACCGTGCGGTCGAGGCCGCCGTGCGCCGCGCGCTCGACGACCTGTTCGACGCGGTCGGCGCCGTGCGCCCGGCGATCCGGTTCGTCGCGTGGGCGCCGCCCGCGCCGGGGTCGAAGTCCGTGCGCGTCCGACGGGCCGACGCGGCATCCGCCGTGAGCATCGCGGTGGAGGCGGCGCACGATGGGCGCTGAGCCGACACGGGTGCTCGTCACCGGTGCGACCGGGTTCGTGGGCGGCGCGCTGCTGCGCGCACTGCGGGGGCGAGCGGATGTCGCGGTGCGCGGCATCGGCCGGCGACACGTGGACGATCCCGACATCGCGAGCATCGACCTCGCGCGGCCGATCACGTCGCCGTTCGCGACGGAGTTCCGCGCCGACGTCATCGTGCACGCCGCCGCCCGCACGAGCCAGTGGGGCACGCGGGCGGAGTTCCGCGCCCAGAACGTCGACGCGACCGCCCACGTGCTCGACCTCGCCCGGCGATCCGGCACGCGGCGCGTCGTGTACGTCTCGTCGACGTCGGTGTTCTACCGCCCCGCCGACCAGTTCGGCATCACCGAGTCCACGCCGATCGGGCCGGACTTCCTCAACGGGTACGCGCGCACCAAGCACGAGGGCGAGCTGCTCGTGCGCGACCACCCCGGCGAGTGGGTGATCGCGCGGCCGCGCGCCGTCTTCGGTCCCGGCGACACGACGCTCCTGCCGCGCATCGTCGCCGCGGCGCGAGCGGGACGCCTCCCGTTCCTCGGCGACCCGCGGCATCCGGCGATCGGGGACCTCGTCTACATCGACACCATCGTCGACCAGCTCGTCGCCGCGGCGCTCCTGCCGGGGCTCGGCGGAACGAGCGTGAACCTCACCAACGGGGAGGCCGTGCCGCTCATGCCGACCATCGCGCGGATGCTCCACGAGCTGGGGGTTCCGGCACCGACGCGCACGATCGGCCGGCGCACCGCGTTGGGGATCGCGGCGGCGGCGGAGACCGCCTGGCGCCTCGGGCGGCTCCGTGGCGAGCCGCCGCTCACGCGGTACGCGGTGTGGCTGCTCGCCTCGTCGAAGACCTTCGACGACTCGCTCGCGCGCCGCCTGTTCGGACCATCGGCCGTGGGCATGCCGGAGGCGCTCGAGCGCACGGTCGCGGCCGCGCGGCAGGCCCTGCCGGAGTCGGCGCGATGAGCCGCGGCGCGGGCCGGGGGCGCGGCGGGCCGGTTCGCGACGGCGAGCGGATGCCGCGGGGCGACCGCGTCGCGATCGCCGCCGCAGCC
>NZ_RHHB01000042.1 GCF_003710805.1 Agromyces tardus
GGCGGCGCGGCCGCGCCCATGCCGGCGCCGGCCCCGGCACCCGCTCCCGCGCGCGTGCGCGCGGCCGCGGACCCCAGCAGCACCTCGCGAGCTCGCGTGACGTCGATGAAGCGGTCGCTCGCAGCCCGCACCGCCGTGGCGGGCGCGCCGACGTACCGGTCGGGATGCAGTTCGCGCGCCAGCCGGCGGTATGCGCGATCGATCGCGGTCTCGTCGGCGTCACGGCCGATGCCGAGCACCGCGGCGGCCTCGTCCGGCGTCATGTGGCAACCGTAACCCCGCGCGGCCCGCGTGACGAGGGGCCGCCGGCGACTCTCGGCGAGGTCGCAGCGGAGGCCCGGACACGCGGATGCCGCAGCTCGATCGCGAGCCGCGGCATCCGTCACCGTGCGGTCAGTCCGAGATCGCGCCCTGCGACGAGCCGCCGGCCTTGAGCGCAGCGAGCCGTGCGTCGACCTCGGTGAGCTCGCCCAGGTCGTCGAGCTCGTTGAACTGCGCGTCGAGGCTCGACGCCGCGAGCTCGGCCTGGCCGCGCACGAGCGCCTCCTCGCGGCGGATCTTGTCTTCGAACCGCCCGATCTCGCTCGTCGGGTCGAGGACGTCGATCGACTTGACGGCGTCCTGCACCTGCCGTTGGGCCTGGGCCGACTTCGCCCGCGCCACGAGCTCTGCGCGCTTGTTCTGCAGTTCGACGAGCTTCTGCTTCATGCCGTTGAGGCCCGACTTCAGCTTGTCGACGACCTCCGTCTGCGCGGCGATCTGCGGCTCGGCCGACTTCGCCTCGTTCTCCGACGAGATCTGGCGGCTCAGTGCCACCTTGGCGAGGTTGTCGAACTTGTCGGCGTCGGCGGCGTTGCCGGCCGCGCGGAGCTCGTCGGCCTTGCGGCTCGCGGCGAGCGCCTTGTCGCCCCACTCGCGGGCCGCCTCGACGTCCTGCGCGTGGTCGTCCTCGAGGAGGCGCAGGTTGCCGATGGTCTCGGCGATCGCCGCCTCGGCGTCGGCGATGCTGTTGGTGAAGTCCCGCACCATCTGGTCGAGCATGAGCTGCGGGTCTTCGGCCTGGTCGATGAGTGCGTTGATGTTCGCCCGCAGGAGCTGCGAGATGCGTCCGAAGATGGACTGCTTGGCCATGTCGGTTTCCTTTCCTCGTGGTCGTTCGGGGTCGTCGTGTCGTCGGAGTCAGTCGTGCGGGCTCAGAATCGGCCCCCGCTCCCGCGGCGGGAGCGCGTCGCCGAACCCCCGAAGCTGCCGGGGGAGCGTCCGCCGCCGCCGAACCCGCCGCCGAACCCGCCGCCGAATCCACCGCCGCGCCCGCCTCCGCCGCCTCCGCCGCCGAGCACGGAGTTGATGAGGATGCCGCCGAGCACCGCGCCGAAGAGGTCGCCGCCGCCGCCACCGGAACCCTGCGCCGGCCCGCCGCCGAACATGCCGCCGCCCGGGCCGCCGCCGAATCCGCCGACGTCCTGCTGCGCGAGCGACATCGCCTGACCCGCCAGCTGCTCGGCGCGTTGCGCCGTCGCGAGCGCACGTGCCGGGTCGGATGCCGCGACCGTCTCCGCCTCGACGACGAGGCGCCCCGCCTCGGCGAGTCGCGTACGCGCCTCCGCGCCGATCGCGCCGCGCCGGGCCACGAGGTAGTCCTCCGCGGCCTGCACCTGCGCCTTGGCGGCGAGCAGGGTGCGCTGCAGCTGGGCGGCGGTGCGCTGCTCCTGCGCGGCCGCATCGCGGGCTCCCTGGATCGCCGCGTCGATCTCCGCGTTCGCCCGATCGAGCCGGTTCTTGAGCTCGAGCAGGGTGCGGCCGGGCTGCGCCACCGCCGTCCGCAGCGCCGCGGCCTCGGCCGCGACGCGGTCGGCGAGCGGGTCGAGCTGCTCGCCCGGCAGTCCACGCGCGACCTGCACGTCGGATTCGAGGTCGGCGACGCCCGCGGCGATCGCCTTGTCCCCGGCGTCGAGTTCGCCGGCGAGCCGCTCGATGGCCGAGGTGAGGAGCTTCGCCTGATCGACCGCCTCCTCGGCGGCGCGGATGTCGATGGCGGCCTCGCTCGTGTCGGCCGCTGCGATCGCGGTGCGCGCCGCATCCATGGAGTTCCGGGCGAAGGTCATGCGCGAACGGGCCTGCTCGATGTTGTCGGCGACGGTGGCGAGCGCCGTCGCGGAGTACTGCGCCTGGAGGGCGGCGAGGCGCTGCGCCGCGGGCGCGATCTGCGCCTCGGCGTGCTGCGCCTCGGCCTCGACTCGGGCGAGCGCCTCGGGCGCGTTCTGCTCGAGCTTGCGCAGTGCGTCGAAGCGCTCGGTCTGCTCGTCGAGCATCGCATCGGCTTCGCCGGCGAGCTTCAGGATGCCGCCGTACCACTGCCGGCGTTCGTCGTCGCTGTCGGGGCGGGCGTCGTCGAGCTGCTGCTGCAGGGTGAAGGCCTCGCGCAGCTTGCCCTTCGCGGCCTCGAGCGCGGCGCGGAAGTCGGCCGTCGCCTCGTCGCCGTACGCGGCGACCGCGAAGCCGAGTTCCTCCTCGCTCGTCTTGATGGCGTCGTCGGCCTGCACGAGGGCACCGCCGGCCTGGCGGCGCAGGTCCTCGATCGGCACCGGCGGCGCGGCCGCGGGAACGCCGGGTGCGGGAGCGCGTCCGGCCCGGCCGCCCTTCCGCCGCCGGGCCAGCACGATCGCGACGACCGCGACGACCGCCGCGCCGATGACGATGAACCAGACGAAGCCCCAGCCGCCGCCTCCTCCGCCGCCTGCGGATTCGCCCAGCGCCTGCGCGGCGGCGATCGCCGCGCCCGCCCAGTCCTCCTGGCGCAGCTTCGGTTCGATCGACTCCAGGCTGATGCGGTCGGTGTCCTGCTGCGAGAGCGACGCGTCACTGGCCGCCGAGAGGTAGTAGGCGCGCCCGTCGACCGCGACCGCCAGCAGGTAGTCCTCGGTGCCGAGGTTGTTCGCGTTCGCCGTGTCGGTCGCCCAGCCCACGGCATCCGCCGGGTTCGTGAACTGGTCGACGTACGCGACGAAGAGCTGACGACCGTTCGCGTTCGCGGTCGCGTCGATGGCGGCCTCGATGTCGGCGATCTCAGCGGTCGTGAGCACGCCGGCTGCGTCGACGACGGGCGATGCGCCGAACGTCACCGGGTCTTCCGCCCAGGCGGCCGCGACCGGTGCGAGGACCAGCCCGACCGCCAGGAGCCCAGCGACGACGATCGAACCCCCACGTACCGAACGCATGCACCAGCGCCTTCCCTCACGGACGCTGCCGAGTCTAGGGCGGGTGCGGATGCCCGGGAAAGGGTGTCGAGCCGACGTTCAGCCGACGTTCAGGATCGGGCGCACCGATTCATCGAGCGCGGAACTCCACGCGCCTACGCCGCGGCGATCGACGCCCGGACACGGAACGAGCCGGGCTCCCAGATCACTGAGTCGCCCGGCCCTTCACAACGTGCCCCCGGAGGGATTCGAACCCCCGACCTACGGTACCGGAAACCGGCGCTCTATCCCCTGAGCTACGGAGGCGCACAGCAAGAGACACTACCACTTGCCCGGCATCGATCCGCACGGGCGGACGCCCACGAGCACCGCCCCGCGCCGCCGCCGAGGCGGGCGGGTCGCAGCGATCAGGCGGGCGGGAGATTGCCGAGGATCGCCGCGACGAGCTGCGCCGCGTCGCCGGGCTCGAACAGCGCCTCGGACGAGATGACGATCCAGTACGGGCCGGAGAAGACCTGTGCCTCGCCGGTGCCGCCGCCCTGCGAGAAGTAGCCCTCGACCGCGGGCGGCGTGCCGTACGTGGGCACCGGCGTGCCCCCGAGCGCCGCAGTGTTCATGCGCGCCTCGAGGGCGCCCGGCGGCGGCGTGGCGACGCCCACCTCGATGACCTCGCCGCTCGTCTGGTTGACCCAGCCGCACGCCGTGCCCGACTCCTCCACGACGCCGACGACCCCCGCCGCGGCCGGCGTGTAGCCGGGCTCGGCTCCGAAGTTCGGGTTGAAGTCGTACACGTCCTGCGGGGTGAGGATCGCGTCGCACGCCACCTCGAACGGCACCGGCTCCTCGGTCGGCTCGGGCGTGGGGACCGCGGTGGGCTCGACCGGAGCCGCCGTGCCGGAGGCGCTCGGGACCGGCGACTCCGTCGGATCGGCGCCCGCCGTCGCGCACCCCGAGAGCAGGAGCGCCGAGCTCGCCGCGGCGAGCGCGAGGCCGGTCTGGAGGGCACGGAGCAGGGTGTTCGGGCGCGGCATGTGACGAACCCTACCAATCGTCACGGGTAGGATTTGCTGGTGACTCCCGCCGATCTCTCGCGTGCCCTGTTCGACCTCGTGAACGCCCTGGTCGAGCGACGCCGCGCGGCGGGCGACGAGGTCGTCCTCGAGCTGTCGCCCGAGGCCGTGGCGCTCGAGCGGCCCAAGCTCCGCGAGCACGGCGACTGGGCCTCGAACATCGCGATGCGCATCGCCAAGCCGCTCGGGTCGAACCCCCGCGAGCTCGCGACCGAGCTCGCGGCCGGACTCGCCGACGTCGACGGCGTCGCCTCGGCCGAGGTCGCCGGCCCCGGGTTCATCAACATCCGCCTCGAGGCCGCCGCGGCGGGCGCGCTCGCGAAGACGATCGTCGATGCGGGCGCCGCGTACGGGCACAGCGAGACGCTCACGGGCCGGGTCATCAACCTCGAGTTCGTGTCGGCGAACCCCACCGGACCGCTGCACATCGGGCACACCCGCTGGGCGGCCCTCGGCGACTCGATCGGGCGCGTGCTCCGCGCCGCGGGCGCCAAGGTCGCCAACGAGTACTACATCAACGACGCCGGCAACCAGATGGACAACTTCGGCGCCTCCGTGCTGGCGGCCGCGAAGGGCGAGCCCACGCCCGAGAACGGCTATCCCGGACAGTACGTGACCGATCTCGCCGCGCGCGTGCTCGAGCGGGAGCCGCACCTGCTCGAGCTCGACGACGACGTCGCGCTGCACACCGCGCGCGAGATCGCGTACGAGCTCCAGCTCGGCGAGATCCGCGCCTCGCTCGAGCGCTTCAACGTGCACTTCGACGTGTGGACGAGCGAGCGCGCCCTGCACGCGAAGGACGACGAGGGCGTCTCGGCCGTCGACGCGGCCGTCGAGCGCCTGCGCGCCCAGGGCCACGTGTACGACGAAGACGATGCGGTCTGGGTGCGCACGACCGACTTCGGCGACGACAAAGACAGGGTCATCCGCCGCGGCAACGGCGTCTACACCTACTTCGCCGCCGACGCCGCCTACTACCTCGACAAGGGCGACCGCGGCTTCGAGCACAAGATCTACCTCCTCGGCGCCGACCACCACGGGTACGTGCACCGCCTCAAGGCGCTCGCGGGGGCGGCGGGCGACGACCCCGAGCGCGACATCGAGGTGCTCATCGGCCAGCTCGTGAGCATCAACGGAGCGAAGCTCTCCAAGCGCGCCGGCAACATCATCGAGCTCGACGACCTGCAGGCGTGGCTCGGCACCGACGCGCTCCGGTACACGCTCGCGCGCTATCCGGCCGACTCGCCGCTCACGATCGACCCCGAGATCCTGCAGCGCCGCACGAACGACAACCCCGTGTTCTACGTGCAGTACGCGCACGCGCGCACCTCGGCGGTCGCGCGGAACGCGCTGGCATCCGGCGTCGACCGCTCGTCGTTCGCCCCGGAGCTGCTCGAGCACGAGACCGAGTCGGCGCTGCTCGGCGCGCTGCAGGAGTTCCCGCGCATCGTCGCGCAGTCGGCCGAACTCCGCGAGCCGCACCGCGTCGCCCGCTACATCGAGGAGCTCGCAGGCCTCTACCACCGCTGGTACGACAACTGCCGCGTGCTGCCGCTCGGCGACGAGCCCGTCGGCGACCTGCAGCGCACACGACTGTGGCTGAACGACGCCACGGGCACCGTCATCCGCAACGGCCTCGACCTGCTGGGCGTCTCGGCGCCCGAGCGCATGTAGCCGAGCGGATGCCGCGCGCCCCCGCCGGGCGCACCGACCGACCGAGACCGCGCACCACCCGACGCACCACCCGGCATTCCCGATGGAGGCAGTCATGGCAGCATCCGAGCCCGACACGATTCCGATCCCCGACGGCGCCGAACCGCCGCGGCGGCGCCGGGTCGGCCGCGGCGCCCGCATCGCCCTGATCCTCGCGGCGATCGTGGTGGGCGTGCTCGCCCTGTTCGTCGCCGCCGACGTCGTGATCCGCAACATCGCCGAGCAGCGCGTGGCCGACGAGATCGAGGCGGGGCTGCCGGCCGGGGTCGAGGCCGACGTCGCCGTGAAGATCGGCGGCGGCTCCGTCATCGCGCAGTACCTCGGCGGAACCATGGACGAGATCACCGTCTCGGCGCCCGAGGTCACCGTGCAGGGCTCCCCGGTCGGCGTCGAGCTCGTCGCGACCGACGTGCCGATCGAGCAGGGGGCCGCGATCGGCCGGGTCGAGGCGACGGTCACCGCGAGCGAGGCCACGGTCAACGACCTCATCGCGCTGCAGGACATCCCGGGCGGCGTCACCCTCGGCGACGGCGTCGTCGGGTACGACGGCAGCGTGCGCGTGCTCGGCATCCCGGTCGACTACACGGTGACCGCCGTCGTCGAGGCCGCGGGCGACACGGTGCTGCTGCGCGCGCAAGGCGTCGACGTGAGCGCGCTCGGCGGCCGGTTCGACGCGTCCGACCTCGTCGACCAGCTGCTCGACGGCACCCCGGTGCCCGTCTGCGTGGCCGAGCACCTGCCGGCGGGCGCCGAGGTGAACGACATCACCGTCACCCCCGGCGAGGTCAGCGTGCGCGTCGAGGCGAGCGACGTCGTGTTCGACGACGCGAGCCTCGAGACCACGGGGTCGTGCGGCTGAACCGGCGCCCCGCCGGGGCTGACGCGGGCGGCGGCGGCTTCCGCGACGCAAGACGACGCCCGATTCGGCCCCGGTGACGGCCCTCGGTACACTCGCAGGGTACGCCGCCCCACAAGGGCGGTCCTGCACCGAGGCTTCAGGAACCGATCCGGGTTCGCTCGCCGTCCGAGTGATCGCAGTTCCATCGTCCCGTGAGGTTCCCCGTGGCATCCAGCGCACCCGCCCCGTCGTGGCTCCGCGCGCCCGCCGACCCCAACGCGCTCACACCGCAGGTCTGGCCCGAGGGCGCCCATCGCGATGACGCCGGCCGCCTCGTCGTCGGCGGGGTCGACGCCGTCGCGCTCGCGCGCGACTTCGGCACCCCCCTCTACGTCGTCGACGAGCAGGTGGCGCGGTCGCGCGCGGCGCGCACGCTCGCGGCGTTCGAGGCGGCCGCGGCATCCGTCGGAACGCAGGTCACGGTCTACTACGCGGGCAAGGCGTTCCTCTCGGGCGCCGTCGTGCGGTGGATGACCGAGGCGGGGCTCTCGATCGACGTCTGCACCGGCGGCGAGCTCGCCGTCGCGCTCGCCGCGGGCGCCGAGCCCGCGCGCCTCGGGTTCCACGGCAACAACAAGTCGGTCGGCGAGATCGAGCGTGCGGTGGCCGCGGGCGTGGGCACGATCGTGATCGACAGCGAGATCGAGATCGAGCGGGTGGCGGATGCCGCGGCGCGCGCCGGCATCCGGCAGCGGGTGCGCCTGCGCGTCAACTCGGGCGTGCACGCCTCGACGCACGAGTTCCTCGCGACCGCCCACGAGGACCAGAAGTTCGGCGTCTCGCTCGACCATGCCGTCGAGCTCGGCGAGCGCATCCGCTCGCGCCCCTCGCTCGACTTCGTGGGCCTGCACTGCCACATCGGTTCCCAGATCTTCGACTCCGCGGGATTCGCCGAGTCGGCCGAACGCCTCCTCGCCGCGCACGCCGAGCTCTCGCGCACCGCACCCGTGCCCGAGCTCAACCTGGGCGGCGGCTTCGGCATCGCCTACACCTCGGCCGACGAGCCCGAGCCCATCGAGCGCATCGCGCTCGGCATCGCGCAGGCGGTGGCCGAAGGATGCCGCGCCAACGGCGTGCCCGTGCCGAGGCTCGCCTTCGAGCCCGGCCGCTCCATCATCGGGCCCGCGGGCGTCACCCTCTACACCGTCGGCACCGTGAAGCCGGTGCCGCTCGACGGGGGCGTGTGGCGCCACTACGTCTCGGTCGACGGCGGGATGAGCGACAACGCGCGCACCGCGCTCTACGGCGCCGACTACTCCGCTCGCATCGCGTCGCGCCGTTCGGAGGCCGAGCCGGCGCTCGTGCGCGTCGCCGGCAAGCACTGCGAGTCGGGCGACATCGTGGTCGACGCCGAGTACCTGCCGCACGACGTCGCCCCCGGCGACCTGCTCGCGGTCGCCGCGACGGGGGCGTACTGCTGGTCGCTGTCGAACAACTACAACCACGTGCCGCGTCCGCCCGTCGTCGCCGTCCGCGACGGGGTCGCCCGCGTGATCGTGCGCGGTGAGACCGAGTCCGACCTGCGCGCGCGCGACGCGGACCTCGACCCGGCGGAGCCGGGCCGCGCCGGCCCCGCGGCATCCGCGACCCCCACCGCCGTCATCACCGTTCCCACCGCCGCACCCGACGACGAGGCACCCGGAGTCACCGAATGATCGAATACCGTTCCATCCGAGTGGCGCTGCTCGGCGCCGGATCCGTGGGCTCGCAGGTCGCACGGCTCCTCATCGAGCAGGGCGACGAGCTGGCGAACCGCATCGGCGCGCGCCTCGAGCTCGTCGGCATCGCCGTGCGCGACGTCGACGCGCCGCGTGACGCCGACCTGCCCCGGGAGCTGTTCACGACCGACGCGGAATCGCTCATCATCGGCGCCGACATCGTCATCGAGCTCATGGGCGGCATCGAGCCGGCGCGCACCCTCGTGCTGCAGGCGATCGCGTCGGGCGCCGACGTCGTCACGGGCAACAAGGCGCTGCTCGCGACGCACGGCCCCGAGCTCTTCGCCGCCGCGGAGCAGGTGGGCGCCCAGCTGTCGTACGAGGCGGCGGTGGGCGGGGCGATCCCGATCATCCGCCCCCTGCGCGACAGCCTCGCCGGCGACCGCATCGACCGCATCCTCGGCATCGTGAACGGCACCACGAACTTCATCCTCGACCGCATGGACACGACGGGCGCCTCGCTCGAGGACGCCCTCGCCACCGCAACCGAGCTCGGCTACGCCGAGGCCGACCCCACCGCCGACATCGGCGGCTACGACGCCGCGCAGAAGGCCGCGATCCTCGCGAGCCTCGCCTTCCACACGAGCGTGCCGGTCGACGCCGTGCACCGCGAGGGCATCACGGGCGTCACCGCGGCGCAGGTCGAGTCGGCCAAGCGCGCCGGCTACGTCGTCAAGCTCCTCGCGATCTGCGAGCGGCTGACGGATGCCGAGACCGGCGTCGAGGGCGTCTCCGCCCGCGTCTACCCGGCCATGGTGCACCGCAGCCACCCCCTCGCTGCCGTGCACGGAGCCAACAACGCCGTGTTCGTCGAGGCCGCCGCCGCCGGGCCGCTCATGTTCTACGGCGCCGGCGCCGGGGGAGTGCAGACCGCCTCGGCCGTGCTCGGCGACCTCGTCGCGATCGCGCGCCGGCACGTGCTCGGCGGCCCGGGCACGGCCGAGTCGATCCACGCCGCGCTGCCGGTGCTCGACATCGGCCGCATCACCACGCGGTACGCGATCACGCTCGAGGCCGCCGACCAGCCCGGCGTGCTCGCGACGATCGCCCACGTCTTCGCCGACCACGGAGTGTCGGTCGGCGAACTCCAGCAGACCATCAGCGATGAGACCGGCAGGGCTACGCTGGTGATCGGCACCCATGAGGCGCGCGAATCCGCCCTCGCAGAGACCGTCGCCGCGCTCGCCGACAGCCCCGTCGTCGCATCCGTCGCGTCCGTCATCCGAGTCGAAGGAGCAGAGTGAACCACCCCACCCCGAAGGCGACGTCGCGCCAGTGGCGCGGAGTCATCCGAGAGTACGCAGACCGCCTCGACGTCACGGACGCCACCCCGATCGTGACCCTCGGCGAGGGCGGCACGCCGCTCCTGCCCGCGCCCGCGCTCTCGCGGCGCACGGGCGCCGACGTGTGGGTGAAGTTCGAGGGCATGAACCCCACGGGCTCCTTCAAGGACCGCGGCATGACCATGGCCGTCACCAAGGCCGTCGAGCGCGGCGCGAAGGTCGTCATCTGCGCGTCGACCGGCAACACCTCGGCCTCGGCCGCGGCCTACGCCACCCACGCCGGCATCAAGGCGGCGGTGCTCGTGCCCGAGGGCAAGATCGCGATGGGCAAGCTGAGCCAGGCCATCGCGCACGACGCGGAGCTGCTGCAGATCCAGGGCAACTTCGACGACTGCCTCGACATCGCCCGCGAGCTCGCCGCGAACTACCCGGTGCACCTCGTGAACTCGGTGAACAACGACCGCATCGAGGGCCAGAAGACCGGCGCCTTCGAGGTCGTCGAGGTGCTCGGCGACGCGCCCGACTTCCACTTCATCCCGGTCGGCAACGCGGGCAACTACACCGCCTACACGCGCGGCTACCGCGAGGACATCGCGGCGGGCAACGCCACGCGGCTGCCCCGCATGTTCGGCTTCCAGGCCTCGGGCTCCGCGCCGATCGTGCGCGGCGAGATCGTGCGCCACCCCGAGACGATCGCGAGCGCGATCCGCATCGGCAACCCCGCCTCGTGGGAGCTCGCCCTCGAGGCGCGCGACGCGACCGACGGCTACTTCGGCGCGATCGACGACGACAAGATCCTCGAGGCGCAGCGCATCCTCTCCGCCGAGGTCGGCATCTTCGTCGAACCCGCATCGGCGATCAGCGTCGCGGGCCTCCTCGAGCGCGCCGAGGCCGGCGTCATCCCCAAGGGCGCGCGTGTCGTGCTCACGGTCACCGGCCACGGACTGAAGGACCCGCAGTGGGGCCTGCGCCGCGGCGACGGCACCGAGGTGCAGCCCACGGTCGTGCCCGTCGACGTCGCCGAGGTCGCCGCGGTACTGGGACTCACGTCATGACGGGCGGTGCGATGGCACCCGAGGCCGGCCTCGCGCCCGCGCAGGGCCTCGCGGGACGCAGCGTGCACGTCAAGGTGCCCGCGACGTCGGCGAACCTGGGACCCGGCTTCGACACGCTCGGCCTCGCGCTGGCGCGGTACGACGAGCTCGACATCTCGGTCATCGACTCCGGGCTCGAGATCGAGGTGCACGGCGTGGGCGAGGGAGAGGTGCCGCTCGACGAGTCGCACCTCGTCGTGCGCGCGATCGCGCACACGTTCGCGCGCTACGGACTCGCCCTGCCGCCGCTGCGGCTCGTCGCGCACAACTCGATCCCCCACGGACGCGGCCTCGGCTCCTCCGGGGCCGCGATCGTCGCCGGCGTGATGGCCGCGAAGGGCCTGCTCGAGCCCGAGATCGAGATCTCGCCCGACGAGCTGCTCGACCTCGCGACCGAGCTCGAGGGCCACCCCGACAACGTCGCCCCGGCGCTGTTCGGCGGTCTCACGATCGCCTGGACCACGCCCGAGGGGCCGCGGCACAAGAAGCTCATGGTGCACCGCGGCGTCTCGCCGCTCGTGTTCGTCCCCGAGCACGAGATGTCGACGGCGCTCGCGCGGAGCCTGCAGCCCGAGTCCGTCCCGCACGAGGACGCCGTCTTCAACGTCTCCCGGTCGGCGCTCCTCGTCGCGGCGCTCATCCAGAGCCCCGAGCTCCTGCTCGCGGCCACCGAGGACAAGCTGCACCAGCACTACCGGGCCGAGGCGATGCCCGAGACCGACCGGATCATCCGCGCGCTGCGCGCCGCCGGACACCCCGCGGTCGTCTCGGGCGCGGGCCCCTCGATCCTCGTGCTCGCGAGCGACCCGAGCGAGCGGGCGGATGCCGTGCGCGTCGCGACGGAGGCGGCCGACACCGAGTGGCAGGCGCTGCCGCTCGCGGTCGACTTCCTCGGCGCGACGGTGGTGAGTGCGGAGCGCTGACCCGCCAGGGTCCGAGCGCCGCACCTTCGCGCCACGCGTGGCATCCGTTCTCCCCAGGGCGCGTCGTGCGTCGGGAGCACCGGCTCGTCGGTGTTAGGATTGGAGCGCACCCGGCAGGCGACGCGACGTTTGCGCTCCAGCCGCATCGTGCAATTCCCAGCAATCCATTGCTTTCGCCCTTGCGCAGTCTGCGCCTCCGTGCGCACGACCAGCCCGTTCGGGCGATCAGCTCTCCGGGGTCGCGTTTCATCCGTGGCCAGGGGAAAGGAACATACCCAGTGACCATCGGAACCGACCACGTCGACGGCGTGGCGACCCGCGCCCAGCTCAGCGCCATGAAGGTGCCCGAACTGCAGGAGCTCGCCTCCTCGCTCGGCATCCCCGGCGCCTCCAAGCGCCGAAAGGGAGAACTCGTGGAGTTGATCTCCGCCCACAACGACGGCATCGCCGAGGTCGACGCGGTCGTCGACGCGCCCGTCTTCGAGGCTGCGGTCGTCGAGGCCGACACGATCGAGGCGCCCACCGCAGGCGACGAGTCCGAGGCGACCCCGCCCGCGGACGTCGAGACGACGCCGTCGGAGGTCGTCGAGACCGCCGACGTCGCCGAGGAGGCGCCTGCCGAGGCATCCGTCGCAGAGGTGCGTGCCGAGCCGGCGCGCCGCGGCCGCCAGCCGCGCCGCGCCACGAGCGCGACCGCCGCGGCACAGCACGCGAACGCCGGCTCCGCCGGTGTCGAGCTCGTGCCCGCAGCCGCGGGAGACACGAGCGACGAGGCCCGTGAGGCGGCCCGCGCCGCCGTGCGCGAGGAGCTCGCTGCCGCCACCGGCGACGCCGGGCGCGGCACCCGCCCCGCCGAGGGCGAGGGTGAGGGGGAGCAGTCCGCCGAGCGCGAACCGCGTCAGGGCCGCAGCCGCAACCGCGGGCGCCGCGGCGGCGAGCGCGGCGACCGCGCCGAGGCCCAGAAGCAGGGCGAGCAGAAGCAGCCCGAGCAGGGCGGCGACGAGGCCCGCCAGCGCGGCGACGAGGCCCGCCAGCGCGGCCAGCGCGCCGACCAGAACCGCCGCGCCGACGAGCAGGTCGAGACCGAGCGCCAGGGCGACGTGGAGTCCGGCCGGCAGGAGCAGGGCGGACGCGGCCAGCAGGGCCAGGCCCGCGGCGACCAGCAGCAGGCCGAGGGCGAGGGCGGACGCCGCAACCGCTACCGCGACCGCAAGCGCCGCGGCCAGGGCGGCGCCACCGATGAGCTCGAGCCCGAGATCCTCGACGACGACGTGCTCATCCCGATCGCCGGCATCCTCGACGTGCTCGACAACTACGCGTTCGTGCGCACCACGGGCTACCTCCCGGGTCCGAGCGACGTCTACGTCTCGCTCGGCCAGGTGAAGAAGTACCACCTGCGCAAGGGCGACGCGGTCGTCGGCGCCATCAAGCAGCCGCGCGACGGCGACGGCAACAGCCGCCAGAAGTACAACGCGCTCGTGAAGGTCGACTCGGTCAACGGCCAGAGTGCCGAGGAGGCCGCGGCCCGCGTCGAGTTCCAGAAGCTCACGCCCCTGTACCCCCAGGAGCGCCTGCGCATGGAGACCGAGCCCACCAAGCTCACCCAGCGCATCATCGACCTCATCGCGCCGATCGGCAAGGGCCAGCGCGGCCTGATCGTCTCGCCGCCCAAGGCCGGCAAGACCATCGTGCTGCAGCAGATCGCGAACGCCATCGCGATCAACAACCCCGAGGTGCACCTCATGGTCGTGCTCGTCGACGAGCGCCCCGAAGAGGTCACCGACATGCAGCGCACGGTGAAGGGCGAGGTCATCGCCTCGACCTTCGACCGCCCGGCCGAGGACCACACGACGGTCGCCGAGCTCGCCATCGAGCGCGCGAAGCGCCTCGTCGAGCTCGGGCACGACGTCGTCGTGCTGCTCGACTCGATCACGCGTCTCGGCCGCGCGTACAACCTCGCGGCGCCGGCCTCCGGCCGCATCCTCTCGGGCGGTGTCGACGCCTCGGCGCTCTACCCGCCGAAGCGGTTCTTCGGCGCGGCCCGGAACATCGAGAACGGCGGCTCGCTCACGATCCTCGCCACGGCGCTCGTCGAGACCGGCTCGAAGATGGACGAGGTGATCTTCGAGGAGTTCAAGGGCACCGGCAACTCGGAGCTGCGCCTCTCGCGCCAGCTCGCCGACAAGCGCATCTTCCCGGCCGTCGACGTGAACGCGTCGTCGACCCGCCGCGAGGAGATGCTCCTCTCGGCCGACGAGGTCAAGATCACGTGGAAGCTGCGTCGCGCCCTCGCCGGGCTCGACCCGCAGCCGGCGCTCGAGGCGGTGCTGGGTCGTCTGAAGGAGACCCAGTCGAACGCCGAGTTCCTCCTGCTCATGCAGAAGTCGATGCCGGTCGGCGGCAACGGTCACGGGGCCGCGCACTCGCACGGCCACGAGATCGACCACCGCTGAGGCCCGCGTGTTCGAGTCGGTCCAGTCCCTGCTCGCGGAGCACGGCGAGCTCCAGGAGGAGCTCGCCGACCCCGCGCTGCACGCCGACGCCGCACGTGCGAAGAAGGTCAACCGGCGCTACGCCGAGCTGAGCCGGATCGTCGCCGCGCACACGGCGTGGCTGCAGGCGCAGGACGACCTCGCCGCCGCCCGCGAGCTCGCGAAGGAGGACGAGGCGTTCGCCGAGGAGGTCCCCTCGCTCGAGGAGGGCCTCGCGCAGGCGCAGGAGCGGCTCCGCCGCCTGCTCATCCCGCGCGATCCCGACGACGGCCGCGACGTCATCATGGAGATCAAGGGCGGCGAGGGCGGCGCCGAAAGCGCGCTCTTCGCCGGCGACCTCCTGCGCATGTACATGCAGTACGCGGCGTCGAAGGGCTGGAAGGTCGAGCTGCTCGACAGCAACGAGTCCGACCTCGGCGGCTACAAGGACGTGCAGGTCGCGATCAAGTCGAATGCCACCGATCCGTCGCAGGGCGTGTGGGCGCACCTCAAGTACGAGGGCGGGGTGCACCGCGTGCAGCGCGTGCCCGTCACCGAGACGCAGGGCCGCATCCACACCTCGACGACGGGCGTGCTCGTCTTCCCCGAGGTCGACGAGCCCGAAGAGGTCGACATCAACCAGAACGACCTCAAGATCGACGTCTACCGCTCGTCGGGCCCCGGCGGCCAGTCGGTCAACACCACCGACTCCGCGGTGCGCATCACGCACCTGCCCACGGGGATCGTCGTGTCGATGCAGAACGAGAAGTCGCAGCTGCAGAACCGCGAGGCGGCGATGCGCGTGCTGCGCGCCCGCCTGCTCGCGCGCCAGCAGGAGGAGCTCGCGGCGGTGGCCTCCGACGCGCGCAAGTCGCAGATCCGCTCGATGGACCGCTCCGAGCGCATCCGCACGTACAACTTCCCCGAGAACCGCATCGCCGACCACCGCACGGGCTACAAGTCGTACAACCTCGACCAGGTCATGAACGGCGCGCTCGAGCCGATCATCGAGTCGGCGATCCAGGCCGACGAGGAGGCACGGCTCGCGCACCTCGGCGACGAGTGACGCCACTCGCGAACGCGGGAGCATGACGAGGGGCGGATGCTGCGGCATCCGCCCCTCGGCGTCGGCGGGCCGCGGCCGGCGGCGCGCCGAGCGAGCGACGCCGCCGCCCATCGCCGCGGGTTCGCGCGGCGAGAACCGGAGCACCCGCCACCGACCGCGGCCCGTGCGCCTGTTCCGGCGACCCGCTCGGCGCGTCGTCCTGTTCCGGTGACCGTGCCCGCCGGGTCGAGCCCGACGAGCGGTGCACTGAGAACAGGCGCGCGCCTCGTGTTCCGCGGCGTGTCGTCCTGTCGTCGTGACCGGTGCGGCGCGCCGTCCTGTCGTCGTGACACAGCGCGGCGCGGCTCACCGCGGCCAGCCGGCGCGGCGCGAGCCGGCAGCATCCGCCGCCCGCGTCAGATGTGCCAGTCGTGCACGCCGCGCGCCGCGTCGGCGGTGGCATGCGACAGCGGGCGCACGCTCGCGGGCACCCCCACGAGCAGCGAGTGCGGGGGAGCGTCCTTCGTGACGACGGCGTTCGCGCCGATCGCGCTCCAGCCGCCGATCGTGATGTTGCCGAGCACCTTGGCGCCGGCGCCCACGGTGACGCCGTCGCCGAGGGTCGGATGCCGCTTCGCACCCCTCGGCGTGCCCCGCGGCGCCTTGCCGCCGAGCGTGACGCCGTGGTAGAGCATCACGTCGTCGCCCACGACGGCGGTCTCGCCGATCACGACGCCCATGCCGTGGTCGATGAAGAACCGCCGGCCGAGGGTGGCGCCGGGGTGGATCTCGATGCCCGTGAGGAACCGCGCGAACTGGGAGACCAGCCGCGCCGGCAGGTACCAGCCGGCGATCCACAGCCGGTGGGTGAGCCGGTACGTCCAGATGGCGTGCAGCCCCGAGTACGCGAGGAAGACCTCGACATCGCTGCGGGCGGCTGGGTCGTGCGCCCGGGCGGTGGCGAGGTCTTCCTTCAGGGATCGGAGGATCGGCACCCGATCAGTCAAGCAGATCTTCGTAGAGCACCGTCGACAGGTACCGCTCGCCGTAGCTCGCGACGATCACGACGATCGTCTTGCCCGCGTTCTCGGGACGCTTGGCGAGCTCGACCGCGGCGTGCACGGTCGCACCCGACGAGATGCCGCCGAGGATGCCCTCCTCGACGCCGAGGCGACGCGCCGTGGCGACCGCCGTGGCGATGTTCACGTCGATGATCTCGTCGTAGACGTCGCGATCGAGGATGGAGGGCACGAAGTTCGCGCCGATGCCCTGGATCTTGTGCGGGCCGGGGTTGCCGCCGTTGAGGATCGGCGACTCCTCGGGCTCGACGCCCACGATCTTCACCTCGGGCTTGCGCTCCTTGAGCACCTGGCCGACGCCCGAGAGCGTGCCGCCCGTGCCGATGCCGGACACGAAGATGTCGACGCCGCCGTCGGTGTCGTTCCAGATCTCCTCGGCCGTGGTGCGGCGGTGGATCTCGACGTTCGCCTGGTTGTCGAACTGGCGCGCGAGCACGGCGCCGGGCCGCTCGGCGGCGATCTGCTCGGCGCGGGCGACGGCGCCCTTCATGCCCTCGGCGCCCGGGGTGAGCAAGAGCTCGGCGCCGTAGGCGCGCAGCAGCGCGCGGCGCTCCTTGCTCATGGTCTCGGGCATCGCGATGACGACCTTGTAGCCGCGGGCCGCGCCGATCATCGCGAGCGCGATGCCGGTGTTGCCGCTCGTGCCCTCGACGATGGTGCCGCCGGGCTTGAGCTCCCCGGAGGCCTCGGCCGCGTCGACGATGCCGACGCCGAGGCGGTCCTTCACGCTCGCGGAGGGGTTGTAGAACTCGAGCTTCGCGAGCACCGTCGCACCGGCGCCCTCGGTGAGGCGGTTGAGGCGGACGAGCGGCGTGCGCCCGAAGACCTGCGTGATGTTGTCGTAGACCTGCGCCATTGGTGCTTCCCCTGTTCGTGACGGCCGGTTCATGGGCGGCGTCGTGCCGCGCCCCAGCCTACGGGCGGGGCGGCGCACCAGCGAGTGGGTTACATTCCATTGCGTGAATGCAACCCCGCCGTCCCTCGGTCCGCGCCCGATCGGCGAGCTCCGGTCCGAGATCGTCGAGGCGCTCGCCACGGCCGGCGTGCCCGACCCCGACGTGGACGCCGAGCTGCTGCTCGGGCACGTGCTCGGGCTCTCGCGCGGCGGTGTGCAGGCACGCGTCGTCATGGGCGGCGAGGTGGGCGAGGCGGATGCCGCGACGCTCGCGTCGCTCGTCGAACGCCGCGCCCGGCGCGAGCCGCTGCAGCACCTCACCGGCACGGCCGCGTTCCGCTCCCTCGAGCTCGTCGTGGGTCCGGGCGTCTTCGTGCCGCGGCCCGAGACGGAGCAGGTCGCCCAGCTCGCGATCGACGCGCTCCGCGCCGCAGCGGAGCCCGAGCCGATCGCGCTGGACCTCGGGTCGGGCAGCGGCGCCATCGCGCTGGCCCTCGCCACCGAGGTGCCGCACGCCCGCGTGTGGGCGGTCGAGAACTCGCCCGAGGCCTTCGCGTGGACCCGGCGCAACGTCGCCGCCGTCGCCGCGCCCAACCTGCAGCTCGTCTTCGGCGACCTCGCCGACGCGCTGCCCGAGCTCGACGGCCGGGCCGCGGTCGTCATCTCGAACCCGCCGTACATCCCGCTCGGCGCGATCCCGCGCGACCCCGAGGTGCGCCTCTACGACCCCGAGCACGCGCTCTACGGCGGGCCCGACGGCCTCGACGTGGTGCGGGTGCTGTCGCGGCGGGCCCGCGCGCTGCTGCACCCGGGCGGCACCCTCGTGATCGAGCACGGCGAGGCGCAGTCCGCGGCGATCGCCGAGGTGCTCGCGGCCGACGGTTGGCGCGCGATCGCGCACCACCGCGACCTGACCACCCGCGACCGGGCCACCACGGCACTGCGCTGAGCGGATGCCGCGGGCGCCGCGCCGTGGCATCCGCTCTCGTCGCCGGCCCGCGCTCGGCCACGATCGCCGCGCCGCGGACGCCCAGTCCGCGGTGCGGGCGCTGCACTAGAATCGACCGGTCATGACTGCCATCCACGACTGTTCGGTCGAATCCCAGCTGCTTGCCGGAATGCGTCTCGCCCGCCGCGCCATCGGCAGCGGCGAGCTCGTCGTCATCCCCACCGACACCGTCTACGGGGTCGCGGCCGACGCCTTCGACCCCACGGCGGTGCAGCGCCTGCTCGAGGCGAAGGGCCGCGAGCGCACCTCGCCGCCGCCCGTGCTCATCCCGGGCATCCCCACGCTCGACGCGCTCGCGAGCGAGGTGCCCGACGCCGTGCGGCAGCTCGTCGAGGAGTTCTGGCCCGGCGGCCTCACCGTGATCCTGCGCGCGCAGTCGTCGCTGCAGTGGGACCTCGGCGAGACGCGCGGCACCGTGGCGCTGCGGATGCCGGCGAACCCGATCGCGCTCGAGCTCCTCTCGGAGACGGGCCCGCTCGCCGTGTCGTCGGCGAACCTCTCGGGCATGCCGTCGGCCACGACCGCCCAGGACGCCGCCGAGATGCTCGGCGACCGCGTCGCCGTCTACCTCGACGGCGGGCCGGCGGGCGTCGGCTACGAGGCGATCGGCGAGCGACCGGGCGACACGTCGTCGACGATCGTCGACGCGACCGGCCTCGGCGCCGACGGGGGAGTGCTGCGCATCGTGCGCGCCGGCGTCATCTCCCGTGAGCGCATCGCCGCGGTCGTCGGCGAGGAGCTGCTCGCGCCGGCGGGCGAGCAGCTGCAGCCGCAGCCGCCCGCAACGGACGACGTGGAGTCCGCGGCATCCGACGACCTCGCGGCCGAGCCCGCCGAGCCCGAACCCCACCCCACGGACGCCGCCGCCTCATGACGCTGTTCGTCGCGCTCGCGCTGGTCGCCGCGCTCGTCACCTTCGCCGGGTCGCTGCTCGTCTGGAAGCTCAGCCTCAAGTACCGGCTGTACCCGAAGATCCGCGAACGCGACGTGCACACCCGGCCGACGCCGCGCCTCGGCGGCATCGCGATGTTCGTGGGCATCCTCGCGGCGTTCGGGGCGGCGGCCTTCGTGTCGTCCCTCGGCATCGCCCGCTTCGCGAACATCTCGATCATCTTCCAGGACCGCAGCCAGGTGCTCTCGATCCTCGCCGCCGCCGCGCTCATCGTCGCGATCGGCGTCGCCGACGACATCTGGGACCTCGACTGGATGACGAAGCTCGCGGGCCAGTTCATCGCCGCGGGCCTCATCGCCTGGCAGGGCGTGTCGATCGTGTCGCTGCCCATCGGCGGCCCCGACGGCGGGATCACCGTCGGCTCCTCGTGGATGAGCGCGACGATCACCGTCTTCACGATCGTGCTCGTCATGAACGCCATCAACTTCATCGACGGGCTCGACGGGCTCGTCGCGGGCGTCGCCCTCATCGCGAACGGCGTCTTCTTCGTCTACACCTACCTGCTGGTGCAGAAGACGTCGCCGCTCAACTACTTCAACCTCGCCTCGCTCATCGCCGTCGTCGTGGTCGGCGCCTGCGCCGGGTTCCTCGTGCTCAACTGGCATCCGGCGAAGCTCTTCATGGGCGACGCGGGCGCGCTGCTCGTGGGCCTGCTCATGGCCACCTCGGCCATCGCCGTGACCGGCCAGATCAATCCCGCGTCGCTCGAGCTCGGCGAGCTCTTTCCGGCGTTCATCCCGATCATCCTGCCGTTCGCGGTGCTCATCATCCCGCTGCTCGACTTCGGCCTCGCCGTCGTGCGCCGCCTGCGCGCCGGCAAGTCGCCGTTCGCGGCGGATCGCAAGCACCTCCACCACCGCCTGCTCGACATGGGCCACTCCCACCTCCACGCCGTGCTGATCTTCTACGGCTGGACGGCCGTCGCGTCCGTCGGATGCCTCCTCACCTTCGTCTTCCCGGTGTACTTCGGCATCCCCTCGGGCTGGGCGTTCCTCATCCTCGGCATCGGCTTCCTCGTCTGCGCCGCGTTCACGCTCGCGCCCCTCGGACGCCGCAAGCGCCAGACGGTCGCCGCCGAGGCCGACGACTCCCCGCCCTACTCGCCCGTGCTCGACGAGCTCGAGGCCCGACCGCCGTCGGCCGACTTGGAGCAGCCCGTGGCATCCGGCGACACCCGAACAGGAGCCCCATGACCGCCGCATCCCCCGAACGCGCCGATCGCACGCCCACGTCGAACCCGGTGCTCGGCCGGGCCCTGCGCTGGGGCGGCCTCATCGCCGGCATCATCGCGGTCGTCGGCGGCGTGCTCGGCTACGTCTTCGCCGGCACCGAGGGCCTCGTGAGCGCGCTCGTGGGCACCCTCATGGCCGTGGTGTTCATGGGCATCACGGGCGCCAGCATCCTGCTCGCCAACCGGTTCGCCGACAGCGATGTGTTCGTCGGCATCTTCTTCGGCATCGTGCTCGGCGGGTGGCTGCTCAAGTTCATCCTCTTCATCGTGCTCGTCGTGGTGCTGCGCGATGCCGACTGGCTGAACCCCACCGTGCTGTTCCTCAGCATCGTCGCCGGGGTGATCGCCTCGCTCGTCGTGGACGTGCTCGTGGTCGCGCGATCTCGCATGCCGTACGCGAGCGACGTCGAGCTCCCGAAGGCCCCGACCGACGACTGATCGAGCGTGGCGGATGCCGCATCCGGCATGATTCCCGCACCACATCTCTTCTACACGCTGTAGTGATTCGTGTGGCGGACCATTCTCTTGCTAGAGTGATGGAGATCCCCCCGGTTTTCGCCTGCTCCGGCATGTGCGGAAACCAGTCCGATGTTCGTCGACGCGAGAGCCTCGCTCCACGCCCCGAAACAGGAGATAGCGCTGCTAGCTAACGCTGTGAACCTGCTGGTTCCGATTTCAACCGATGATGGTGAATTCCACGGGCCGTCGATCCTGGAATTCTTCCCAGGGCCGCTCCTGTTCGAGGGCACGGACTTCGAGGTCAACCGCATCATCCTGGTCCGCTGGGTTGCGGTCCTCGCACTGCTGCTGGTCTTCTGGCTCGGCACGCGTCGCATGCGCGTCGTGCCCGGGCGCTTCCAGAGCCTCGTCGAGATGGGACTCGACCTCGTTCGCGTCAACATCGCCGACGACCTGCTCGGCAAGAAGGACGGCAAGCGATTCCTGCCGATCCTCACCACGATCTTCTTCCTCGTGCTGTTCATGAACATCACCGGTGTGATCCCGGGGCTGAACATCGCCGGCACCTCGGTGATCGGCGTGCCGCTCGTGCTCGCGATCGTCGCCTACATCACGTTCATCTACGCGGGCATCAAGAAGAGCCCCAAGAACTTCTTCAAGAACTCCCTGTTCCCGTCGGGCGTTCCGTGGCCGGTGTACATCATCGTCACGCCCATCGAGTTCATCTCGACCTTCATCATCCGCCCGATCACGCTCACCCTGCGACTCATGATGAACATGATCGTCGGGCACCTCCTGCTCGTGCTCTTCTTCGCGGCCACGCAGTTCTTCGTCTTCAACCTCGGCGGCTGGTACACCCTGCTCGGCGCGGGCACGCTGGCCTTCGGCCTCGCGTTCACGCTGTTCGAGATCCTCGTCGCAGTCCTGCAGGCCTACGTCTTCGCGCTCCTCACCGCGGTCTACATCCAGCTCGCGGTGGCGGAGGAGCACTGAGCCCGGGCGCCCGCCCGAATCATCCCTAGGAAAGGAAAACCCAACGTGGACGCAACCACCGTTCTCGCTGCACTCGATGGAAACATCGCGACCGTCGGATACGGCCTCGCTGCCATCGGCCCGGCCATCGGCGTGGGCATCGTCGTCGGCAAGACGATCGAGGGCGTGGCTCGCCAGCCCGAGCTCGCCGGTCGTCTCCAGGTCCTGATGTGGATCGGCATCGCCTTCACCGAGGCGCTCGCCTTCATCGGTATCGCGACCTACTTCATCTTCGTCTGATCGCCCCGCCGCAACTGAGGAGGCCAATGTGCTGCACGCAGTACTGAGAGCTGCAACCGAGGGCGGCGAAGCGACCCCGAACCCGGTCCTTCCGGAGTCGTACGACCTCATCTGGTCGACGGTCTGCTTCGTCATCATCCTCATCTTCTTCTGGCGCTACGTGCTGCCTCGCATGCAGACGCTCCTCGATGAGCGCGCAGAGGCGATCGAGGGCAACATCGCGAAGGCCGACGAGGCCCAGCGCAAGGCCGAGGCCGCCCTCGAGGAGTACACCGCCCAGCTCGCCGACGCGCGCGCCGAGGCGGGGCGCATCCGCGAGGCCGCCCGCGAGGACGGCAAGAAGATCGTCGCCGAGGCGAAGGACCAGGCCACCACCGAGGCCGCCCGCGTCACCGCGAGCGCGCAGGCGCAGATCGAGGCGGAGCGCCAGTCGGCCCTCGTCTCGCTCCGGTCCGAGGTGGGCACCATCGCCATCGACCTCGCGTCGGGCGTCATCGGCGAGTCGCTGTCCGACGACGCGAAGGCCAAGGCCGTCGTCGACCGCTTCCTCGCCGACCTCGAGGCGTCCGAGCAGGCCGCCGCGGGAGGGAAGAAGTAGTCCATGGGTAGCGCAACGAGAGGGGCCCTCGCCGGAACGCGAGCGGCGCTCGCCGAGCTCGGCCGGGCCGACCTCACGGTCGCCGAGGACCTCCTCGCGGCAAGCCGGGCCATCGGCGGCGCGCATCACCTGCGCAGCGCCCTCATCGACAATGAGGCGGATGCCGCGCAGAAGCATGCGCTCATCGCGGCCGTGTTCGGCGACAAGCTGTCGGCCGGCGCGACCTCGCTCCTCGTGAGCGCGGCGTCGAGCCGCTGGTCGTCGGGCGAGGACTTCCTCGCCGGGCTCGAGGAGCTGGGCTTCCGGGTCGCGGCCGACGCGGCGGGCGAGGGCGTGCAGGTCGACGCGGAGCTGCTCGCGTTCGAGCGCGCCGTGGCATCCGACTCGGAGCTCGAGCTCGCGCTCGGCTCGAAGCTCGGGGCCACCGCGACGAAGGCGAAGGTCGTCGACCGGCTGCTCGCGGGCAAGGCCGACCCGGCGACGGTCGTGATCGTGGGTCACCTCGTGCGGCAGCCCCGGGGCCGCCGCATCGGCGAGATGCTCCGCTACGCGGCATCCGTCGTCGCCGACCAGCGCGGATTCGAGGTGGCCACGGTCACCTCGGCCGTGCCGCTCGACGCCGCGCAGCTCGCTCGCCTCGAGCAGGGCCTCGCCGCGCAGGCGGGCCGCCGCATCCGATTCGACACCATCGTCGACCCCTCCCTGCTCGGCGGGGTCCGCGTGCAGATCGGCGACGACGTCATCGACGGCAGCGTCGCCTCGCGCCTCAGCTTGCTGAGGCAGAAGCTTGCCGGCTGACGCCGGAGGAACACGACCGGCGTCCTGCGCCGCGACACACCAGTAGCTGTACACCCGGTACAGAAAAGGGAAAGACAATGGCAGAACTCTCCATCAGCCCCGACGAGATCCGCTCGGCTCTCTCGGAGTTCGCCGCGGCCTACGAGCCGGGCGCTGCGCAGAAGACCGAGGTCGGGTACGTCACCGACGCCGCCGATGGGATCGCACACGTCGAGGGCCTGCCCTCGGTCATGGCGAACGAGCTCGTGCGCTTCGCCGACGGCACGCTCGGCCTCGCGCTGAACCTCGACGAGGACGAGATCGGCGTCGTGGTGCTCGGTGAGTTCACCGGCATCGAGGAGGGCATGGAGGTGACCCGCACGGGCGAGGTCCTCTCGGTGCCCGTCGGCGAGGGCTACCTCGGCCGCGTCGTCGACCCCCTCGGCAACCCGATCGACGGTCTCGGCGAGATCGCGACCGACGGCCGCCGCGCCCTCGAGCTCCAGGCTCCCGGCGTCATGCAGCGCAAGTCGGTGCACGAGCCGCTGCAGACCGGCATCAAGGCGATCGACGCGATGATCCCGGTGGGCCGTGGCCAGCGCCAGCTCATCATCGGCGACCGCCAGACCGGCAAGACCGCCATCGCCATCGACACGATCATCAACCAGAAGGCGAACTGGGAGTCGGGCGACCCGAACAAGCAGGTCCGCTGCATCTACGTCGCGATCGGCCAGAAGGGCTCGACCATCGCGGGCGTCAAGGGCGCCCTCGAGGACGCGGGTGCGATGGAGTACACCACCATCGTCGCCTCGCCGGCCTCCGACCCCGCCGGCTTCAAGTACCTCGCGCCGTACACCGGCTCGGCCATCGGCCAGCACTGGATGTACGACTCGAAGCACGTCCTGATCATCTTCGACGACCTGTCGAAGCAGGCCGAGGCCTACCGCGCCGTGTCGCTGCTGCTCCGCCGCCCGCCGGGACGCGAGGCGTACCCCGGCGACGTCTTCTACCTGCACTCCCGTCTGCTCGAGCGTTGCGCCAAGCTCTCCGACGAGCTCGGCGCCGGCTCGATGACCGGCCTGCCGATCATCGAGACCAAGGCGAACGACGTCTCGGCCTACATCCCGACCAACGTGATCTCGATCACCGACGGCCAGATCTTCCTCCAGTCCGACCTCTTCAACGCCAACCAGCGTCCGGCGGTCGACGTGGGCATCTCGGTCTCGCGAGTCGGCGGTGACGCACAGGTCAAGTCGATCAAGAAGGTCTCGGGAACGCTGAAGCTCGAGCTCGCACAGTACCGCTCGCTCGAGGCGTTCGCGATGTTCGCGTCCGACCTCGACGCGACGAGCCGTCGCCAGCTCGCCCGCGGCGCCCGCCTCACCGAGCTCCTCAAGCAGCCGCAGTACTCGCCGTACCCCGTCGAGGAGCAGGTCGTCTCCATCTGGGCGGGCACCAACGGCAAGCTCGACGAGGTTCCCGTCGAGGACATCCTGCGCTTCGAGCGCGAGTTCCTCGACTACCTCGGCCGCAACACCACGGTGCTCACGGATCTCCGCGACACCAACGTGCTCTCCGACGAGACCGTCGCCACCCTCGAGAGCGAGGTCGACCGCTTCAAGCAGGAGTTCCAGACGGGCGAGGGCAAGCCGCTCGCGTCGGTCGGCTCGGAGAAGTTCGAGGCGATCGCCGAAGAGGAAGTCGTCCAGGAGAAGATCGTCAAGGGTCGCCGCTAGTCGATTCCAGGTTCCCTGAGGCTCTCGGGGAACCGGCCGTGCCGGCCTCGCCGAGAGCCTCAGAGTCAGGAAGTCAGGACACAGGAGAAACATGGGAGCGCAGCTTCGGGTCTACCGCCAGAAGATCAAGTCGGCGCAGACGACCAAGAAGATCACGCGAGCGATGGAGCTCATCTCGGCCTCGCGGATCCAGAAGGCCCAGGCGCGGGTCGCGGCATCCACGCCGTACTCCAACGCGATCACCCGCGCGGTGTCGGCCGTCGCGAGCTACTCGAACGTCGCGCACGTGCTCACGACCGAGCCCGAGCGCGTCGACCGGGCCGCGATCGTGATCTTCAGCTCCGACCGCGGTCTCGCGGGCGCCTTCAACTCGCAGGTGCTGCGCGAAGCCGAGGAGCTCACCGAGCTGCTCCGCAGCCAGGGCAAGGAGGTCGTGTACTTCCTCGTCGGCCGCAAGTCGGTCGGGTACTTCTCGTTCCGCCGTCGCGACTACGAGCGCAGTTGGATCGGCGGCACCGACAGCCCGCTGTTCGATACCGCCAAGGAGATCAGCGACGCGGTGCTCGAGGCGTTCCTGCGGGATGCCGCAGACGGCGGCGTCGACGAGATCCACATCGTCTACAACCGCTTCGTGAGCCGCATCACCCAGGTTCCCGTCGTCACCCGCCTGCTGCCCCTCGAGGTCGTCGAGGGCGAGGAGGAGCCCGACGCCAAGAACGAGGTGTTCCCGCTGTACGAGTTCGAGCCGGATGCCGAGACGGTGCTCGACGGGCTGCTGCCGGTCTACATCGAGAGCCGCATCTTCAACGCGATGCTGCAGTCGGCCGCCGCGAAGCACGCCGCGACGCAGAAGGCCATGAAGTCGGCGACCGACAACGCCGACAAGCTCATCAAGGACTACACCCGTCTCGCGAACGAGGCGCGGCAGTCCGAGATCACGCAGCAGATCGCAGAAATCGTGGGTGGAGCGGACGCGCTCTCCTCCGCCAAGTAGCCAAGATTCAGCCAGAAGGAAGAGAACATGACTGACACCGCCACCGCGCCAGTCCAGAACGAGACGGGTGCCGTCGGACGCATCGCCCGCGTCACCGGACCCGTCGTCGACATCGAGTTCCCGCACGACTCGATCCCCGAGATCTACAACGCGCTCAAGACCACGATCACGATCGGCGACGAGTCGAACGAGATCACCCTGGAGGTCGCGCAGCACCTCGGCGACGACGTCGTGCGCGCGATCGCCCTGAAGCCGACCGACGGCCTCGTCCGCGGCCAGGAGGTCCGTGACACCGGCGCTGCGATCTCGGTGCCCGTCGGCGACGTCACCAAGGGCAAGGTGTTCAACGTCATCGGCGAGGTGCTCAACGGCGTCCCCGGCGAGACGATCGAGATCACGGAGCGCTGGCCGATCCACCGCAAGCCTCCGGCGTTCGACCAGCTCGAGTCGAAGACCCAGCTGTTCGAGACCGGCATCAAGGTCATCGACCTCCTCACCCCGTACGTGCAGGGTGGAAAGATCGGCCTCTTCGGCGGTGCGGGCGTCGGCAAGACCGTCCTCATCCAGGAGATGATCCAGCGCGTCGCGCAGGACCACGGCGGTGTCTCGGTGTTCGCCGGTGTCGGCGAGCGCACTCGTGAGGGCAACGACCTCATCCACGAGATGGAGGAGGCGGGCGTCTTCGACAAGACCGCCCTCGTCTTCGGCCAGATGGACGAGCCGCCGGGAACGCGTCTCCGCGTCGCCCTGTCGGCCCTCACCATGGCCGAGTACTTCCGCGACGTGCAGGGACAGGACGTCCTGCTCTTCATCGACAACATCTTCCGATTCACGCAGGCCGGCTCCGAGGTCTCGACGCTGCTCGGCCGCATGCCGTCCGCGGTGGGCTACCAGCCGAACCTCGCCGACGAGATGGGCGTGCTCCAGGAGCGCATCACCTCGACGCGCGGCCACTCGATCACCTCGCTGCAGGCGATCTACGTGCCGGCCGACGACTACACCGACCCGGCTCCGGCGACGACGTTCGCGCACCTCGACGCGACGACCGAGCTCTCCCGCGAGATCGCGTCGCGTGGTCTGTACCCTGCGGTCGACCCGCTGACCTCGACGTCGCGCATCCTCGACCCCCGCTACCTGGGCGAGGACCACTACCGCGTCGCGACCACCGTCAAGCAGATCCTCCAGAAGAACAAGGAGCTGCAGGAGATCATCGCGATCCTCGGTGTCGACGAGCTCTCCGAGGAGGACAAGATCACGGTGTCGCGTGCGCGCCGCATCCAGCAGTTCCTCTCGCAGAACACCTACATGGCCAAGAAGTTCACGGGTGTCGAGGGCTCCACGGTGCCGCTGAAGGACACGATCGAGTCGTTCGACGCGATCGCCCGCGGTGACTTCGACCACGTCGCCGAGCAGGCCTTCTTCAACGTCGGACCCATCTCCGACGTCGAGGAGAAGTGGGCGCAGATCCAGAAGGAGAACGGCTGAGCATGGCCGCCCTCAACGTGAGCGTCGTCTCAGCCGACCAGGAAGTCTGGTCGGGCGAGGCCTCCATGGTGGTGGCTCGCACCGTCGAAGGCGAGATCGGCATCCTGCCGGGTCACGAGCCGATGCTCGCAATCCTCGCCGGCGGCGAGGTGCGTGTCACCCTGCCCGGTGGTGAGAAGATCACCGCCAATGCGGAAGACGGCTTCCTCTCGGTGCACTCGAACGACGTGCAGGTCGTGGCCTCGCGCGCCTCGCTCGCATAGGGGTTCCGGATGCCGGGGGAGCAGCCGATCGACCGCCAGTTCGGTGACCTCACGGTCACCCAGCTCATCGTCATGGCCGGGCTGCCGGGTGCGGGCAAGTCGACGATCGGGGAGATCGTCGGCGCCCGCCTCGGCGCCACGGTCGTCTCCGTCGACCCGATCGAGTCCGCGATCCTTCGCGCGGGGATCGACGCCGACCAGCCGACCGGCCTCGCGGCGTATCTCGTCGCCGAGGAGATCGCCGAGAAGGAACTCGGTTCCGGTCGCACCGTGATCGTCGACGCCGTGAACGCGGCCGAGGCGGCGCGGCTGCAGTGGCGCGACCTCGCGGATCGCGCGGACGTGCGCCTCCGGGTGATCGAGGTCGTGTGCTCCGACGAGTCCGTGCATCGCGCGCGCCTCGAGAAGCGTGAGCGCGGTCTCCCGCACCTCGAGGAGACGACCTGGCGTGCCGTCGAGCAGAGCCTCGAGGGCTACGCTCCGTGGACCGGTCCCTCGTCGGCATTGCCGCGGGTGACGATCGACAGCGTGGAGCCGCTCGGCGTCAACGTCGAGGCGGCGCTCGCCTTCATCGGTTCGTAGTGCTGCTCCTGCTGCCGCCGTCGGAGACCAAGCGCGACGGTGGTGACGGTGGCCCCGTCGTTCTCGGCGATCTGGCGTTCCCGTCGCTGGGTGACGCCCGAGCCGAGGTGATCGAGGCCACGGTCGCCCTCGCCGCCGATCCGGATGCCGCGATGCGGGCGCTGAAGCTCGGTTCGCGTCAGTCCGCCGAGGTGGCGCGGAATCGCACGTTGCTCGAGTCCCCGACGATGCCCGCACTCGACCGCTACACGGGCGTGCTCTATGACGCCCTCGATGCCGCAAGCCTCGATGGGCCCGCGCGGGAGTACGCGGCTCGCACGGTGGCGGTGCACTCCGCGCTCTTCGGGCTGGTCGGCGCACTCGACCGCATTCCCGCGTATCGGCTGTCGCACGATTCCCGGCTGCCCGGTGTGCGTCTGAAGGCTCGCTGGCGCGGGCCTGTCGGTGGCGAGTTGGCCGGCCGCGGCGACCTCATCGTGGACCTGCGTTCCGAGGGCTACGTGGACCTGGGCCCCTCCCCGAGACGCGAGAACTCCGTGTTCGTGCGGATCGTGGCGGTCGACGACGCTGGGCGGCGCCGGGCGCTCAACCACTTCAACAAGCGCACCAAGGGGCTCTTCACGAGATCGTTGCTCGAGCAGCGGCCCGCCCTGAGCACGACCGCCGACCTGCTCGAGTGGGCAGCCGGGGCCGGCTACCGGCTCGAGGCAGGTTCGGTGCCGCGTGGCGCCGCCGACGAACTCGAGCTCGTCGCGGCCTGACGCGTCCGCGAGCCGCGCCGCCGCCTGGGGCGCCGGCGGGCCCCCGCCCAGGGGCTCGGCGCGCGCGGCCCGCACTCCCGGACCGCCGCCCGA
>NZ_RHHB01000043.1 GCF_003710805.1 Agromyces tardus
GACGCCGCGGGGCGCATGGATGGTGCGGGGCGGGCGGATGCGTCCGGGCGGGCGGACGCGGCGGGGCGGGCGGATACCGCGGACCGGGCGGATGCCGCGAGGCGGGCGGACGCCGCGGACCGGTCGGACGCCGCGGCATCCGACCCCGCCGCGCCGTCGCTCGGCGCCACCCTCGGTTTCCTGGGCTGGGCGGGCGGGCTGCACGTGCACTCGCACATGAACGCGGTCGATCCCGCCGCCCGGGGGCGCGGCATCGGCGTCGCCCTGAAGCTGCGTCAGCGGGCGATCTGCCTCGAGCACGGCGTCGACGAGATCCGCTGGACGTACGATCCGCTCATCCGCCGCAACGCCCGCATGAACCTCGTGCGTCTCGGCGCCGAGGTGATCGCCTATCGCCCCGACTTCTACGGCGAGCTCCGCGACACGATCTCGGCGGGCGACCGCAGCGACCGCTTCGAGGTGCGCTGGCGACTCGGCTCGCCGCGCACGCGCCGCGCGCTCGCAGGCGAGCCCCAGCCCGAGTGGCGCGCCGCGGGCGGGCTCCCGCTCGTCGCCGACTTCGAGCACGTGCGCCGCAGCGATCCCGACGCCGCGGCGCGCCTGCGCGCGGTCTCGCGCGAGGCGTTCGCCCTGCTCGCCGACGGCCGCCTCCGCCCCGAGCTCGACGCCGGGGGCGACTACGTCTTCACCGCCGACGACCCCGACCGGGAGCCCTGACCACGGTCCCACGGGGTGCCGACCAACACGCTCGGGCCGCCATTCAGGAACGAACTCGACGGTGTCGGCGTGTCGCAGTGCCACACGCCGACACCCGGCCGGCCGTTCCTGAACGAGCTTCGGCGCGCGAGTGCGCGTGGTGGTGTCAGGGGTGTTTCGTCCTCCACAGGGTCCGGGCTGCGGCATCCGTGCCCGGGTTCGGGTCTCCGGCGGGCGCTGCTGGCGCTGCCTGCGAGCGTCAGCGTGATGACCGAGATCTCCTCTGTCCTTGCCGCGTTCGGCGAGGTCGCGACCATCGCCACGCTGCGCGCAGCCGGGATAGCCGACCGACGCCTTCGCGACGCCGTGCGTGACGGCATCGTGCGGCGTCTGCGCCCGGGCTGGTATGCGTCGTGGCGGGCCGACTCCGAACAGTGCCGTGCCGTGACACTGCACGGGAGGCTCGGGTGCGCCTCGGCCCTCGAGCGCTTGGGCGTCTGGTCGGGCACCGAGGCGCGGATGCATGTCCACGTTCCGAGGAATGCGGCTCGACTCAACCGCGAGCCGGTCGAGCTGCATGTCCACGTTCCGAGGAATGCGGCACGACTCGACCGCGAGCCGGTCGAGGCCGCAGGCGGCACGCCGGTGTGGCATCCGAGGACGCCGCAACGGATGCGTCGGAGCATCAGGGTCGCGGATCCGCACCTCGTCCCGGCCGTGCACTGGCGTCAGGAGGTCGATCCGGCCGCCGCGCTCGACTGGATCGTGTCGCCGACGACCGCACTCGCCGAAGCGACGAGGTGTCTGCCGCCCGAGCACGCGCAGGCGGCGATCGACTCCGTCATAGCCGAACGGGTTCTGCGACGCCGCGACGTCGAGCGGATCGTCGCGGCCGCCCCGGCGAGGTCGGGCCTCGTCGTCGATGAGCTCTGCGACCGTCTCGAGTCCGGCGTGGAATCGCTGTTCGTGCGACGGCTGATCGCCGCGGGGTATCGCGTCGACCCCCAGTTCCGGTTCGGGCAGTTCGGCCGGTTCGACGGCGTGATCGAGGGCTGCGTGCTCTTCGAGGTCGACGGCTGGCTGCACCACTCGACGCGCGCCAGCTTCGTCTCCGATCGCGAGCGCACACTCGTCGGGCAGGCCTTCGGAATGCCGGTCGTCCGCGCCGCTGCAACGCAGGTGCTCGCCGACTGGCCTCTCGTCGAGGCGGCCGTCGCACGCACGGTCGCCGATGCGATGCGGCTGCGTCGCGTCGACGGGCGCCCGTCCGCATTCTGACGACGGGTCGCAGCCCGCCGGGGGTCGAGCTCCGCCGTGCCGTGCCGTGCCGCGCCGCGGCATCCGTCCGTCCTGGCCCGCCCATCGACCGAGCGCTGGGGCTCTGCCACTGATTCAGGAAGGGTGGTGTCCTGGCGCGGCGTGTCGGCCGGTGACGCGCCGCGCCTCGACGCAGGCGTCCTGAACGGATGACGTGGACGGGCATTCCCCGCTCGCCTGCGCGCTGCGAGACTGGCCGCAGACGACGAGTCACCCGGAGGCATCATGACCGACGCGAACCGCACCGCCACGCGCATCGAGGCGATCGAGCTGCACCGCCTCGAGGTACCGCTCGTGCGGCCCTTCGAGACGTCGTTCGGTCGCGAGACCGCTCGCGAGGTGCTGCTCGTGCACGTGCGCACCGACGCGGGCGACGGCTGGGCCGAGTGCGTCGCCGGCCGCGATCCGTTCTACTCGTCCGAGTACGTCGACCAGGCCGCGGCGGTCATCGAGCGGTACCTGGGTCCGGCGCTGTTCCGCGGGCCGGTTGGGGGGCCAGCCGATGACGGGCACGTGAGCGGCGTGCTCATCGAGGACCCCGCGCGGTCGGCCGGGATCTGGGTCGACGATCGCGAGCAGCACGCGGATGCCACGGGCATGCCCACGGCGCGCAGCGCGGCGGCGTCGATCGCGAGGGTGCCGCTCGCGGCATCCGTCGCCCCGGCCCTCGCCTTCGTCGCCGGCCACCGCATGGCGAAGGGCGCGCTCGAGGCGGCCGTGCTCGACGCGGAGCTGCGCGCGCAGGGGCGTTCGATGGGGGAGTGCTTCGGCGCCGTGCGCGACTGGGTCGACTGCGGCGTCTCGGTGGGCATCGCCCCGACCCTCGAGGAGCTGCTCGACGAGGTCACGGGCTACCTCGAGCAGGGCTACCGCCGCATCAAGCTGAAGATCAAGCCGGGGTGGGACCTCGTGCCGGTGGCCGCGGTGCGCGAACTGATCGGCCGCGACGGACTGCTCCAGGTCGACGCGAACACGGCGTACACGGCCGACGACATCCCGCTGCTGGCGAGCCTCGACGCGTTCGGCCTGCTGCTCATCGAGCAGCCGTTCGCCGAGGAGGACCTCGCCACGCACGTGCGCCTCGCCGAGGCGTGCGAGACGCCCGTGTGCCTCGACGAGTCGATCCTCGACGTCACGACCGCGGTCGACGCGATCGAGCGCCGCGCCACGAGCATCGTGAACATCAAGCCCGGCCGCATGGGCGGGTACCTCGAGGCGCTGCGCGTGCACGACGCGTGCCGCGCCCTCGACGTGCCGGTCTGGTGCGGCGGCATGCTCGAGACGGGCATCGGCCGCGCGGCGAACGTGGCGCTCGCGGCCCTGCCGGGCTTCGTGCTGCCGGGCGACACCTCCGCCTCCGACCGCTACTTCGCCGAGGACCTCACCGAGCCGTTCGTGCTCGGCACGGGCGAGCACCGCGGGCAGATCAGGGTTCCGGATGCCGCGGGCACGGGCGTGACCGTGCGCGAGGACCTCGTGCGCGACTGGGCGAGTGCCGAGCCGGTGGTGATCACGCCGGGAGCCGCGGCGTGAACTTCACCGATCGGGCCCGGCAGCGGTACGCCGGAGGCCGTCCGAACGAGGAGGCGCTGGGCATCCAGCGCCGCTTCATGCGGGTGATCGAGCGAGGGCTCGCCCCGTTCGCGGTCGTGCTCGAGACGCGCGGGCGCACGAGCGGCGAGCCCCGGCGCGTGCCTCTCGTGATGGTGCGGCGGCGCGGCATCCGCTTCGTCGTGTCGATGCTCGGCCCCGACGTGGGCTGGGTGCGCAACGTGCGCGCAGCCGGGGGACGCGCCGCGCTCATCCGCCGGCACCGCGAGGAGGTGGTGCTGACGGAGGTGCCGGTGGCCGATCGGGCCCCGATCCTGCGTCGCTACCTGCTCTTCGCGCTCGGTGCGCGCCCGCACATGACCGTGCGCTGGAACGCGCCACTGGCGGAGTTCGAGCGCGTGGCGGCCGAGGACCCGATGTTCCGCGTCGACCGCCTCACGTCAGCCGCGGGGAGGTTGCGCCGCTGACGGCCGGCGGGTGACCTCGGCGACCGCCGCCCAGTCGAGCTCCGCGAGTCCGGGGTCCGCCAGTGCGGTCTCGAAGTGCTCGCGCAGCACGGGCGCGTTGGGCAGCGCCACTCCGCCCTCGGCGGCGACGGTCTCCGCGAGTCCGAGGTCCTTCAGGCCGTTGGCCATCGAGAACCCGGCGGGGGAGTAGCGGCGCTCGGCGATCATCGAGCCGTAGCCGCTGTAGACGACGCCGCCGAAGAGCGTGCCGGCGAGCAGTTCCGCGAAGCCGACCGCATCGACGTCGTGGGACTCGACGAGGGTGATCGATTCGCCGAGCGCCTCGAGGGCGTTGAGGATCGTGTAGTTGACCGAGATCTTGACCACGTTCGCGCGGCGGGGTCGATCGCCGAACGGCCAGATCCGCACCGACAGGTCGCCGAGCACCGGTTCCGCGCGCCGCACGTGGTCGGGCGCGCCGGCGACGAGGATGTTGAGGCCGCCGCTCGCGGCGACGTTGGGCCGGCCGAGCACCGGCGCCGAGACGTAGCCCAGCCCCGCATCGGCGAACAGCTGCTCGAGCCGGTCGGCGGCACCTGGGCTGATCGACGCCATGTTCACGTGCACGCGATGGCCACCCTGCCCGAGGTTACTGGGACTCAGCACCGCCTCCGCCGCCGCGTCGTTGGCGAACATCGAGAACGAGAGCGGGGCCGCCAGCGCCTCGGCGGCGGTGGCGGCCCGCGTGGCCCCCAGGGCGACCAGCGGAGCGGCAGCCTCCGTCGAGCGATTCCAGACGAGCACGTCGTGCCCGGTCTCGATGAGTCGCGCGACCATCGCCGACCCCATATTGCCGAGTCCGAGGAATCCGATCCGGTTCATGCTGCCTTCCTGGGCGTGACGGCGATGCCGCTGCCGGGTTCGGTGGCGAGGGGATGCCTCACCGCTTCGGATACTGCCAGATCTCGAGTTGGATGCCGTCGGGGTCGCGCAGGTAGGCCCATTGCGATCCCGCCAGCTCGCCGTCGGTCAGGGTGACCGGAGGTCCGTTGAACACCGCGCCGCGGGATTCGAGGTCGGCGAAGGCCGCAGCCATGTCGTCGACCTCGAGGCAGATGTGGGCCGAGCCCACGTCGCCGTTCGTGCGGTCCCAGTCCTCGCCCTCGGGCTCGTGGTACTCGAGGAACTCGATGCGGGTGTTGCCCACCACGATCATCGAGAACGACAGGTCGGCGCCCGGCACCTGTACACCCCGCTCGAGGTCGGGGCCGTGCGCGTGGTTCACCGGTCCCGGCTCGAAGCCGAACATACGGCGGTACCACTCGAACGAGCGCTGCATGTCTCGCACGGTGAGCCCGATGTGGTGCACTCCCTGCACGTTGAACGCCATCTGCCACTCCTTCGTGTCCGGCCCGGTCGCCGGCGCCGGATGCCCCGCGCGCGAGGCGACGGACTCCTGCACCTGTCGCCACACTAAACACCGTCGTTCGTCCACAGTCAAGTCGACGACGGGCTCCTCTCCTCTTCAGCGACGCCTGATTCGACGCCGAAGCCCAGTAATTACGGGCGTCGACCGATATCCCACCGCAATCCGCGAGCTCGTTCCGTCATGCGGTGGCGTTCACTTGATTTGGAAACCAACCCGGTCTATGTTTACTTACAGTGAACACCCCATCGGGTGCGAACCTCACTGACGCACAGGGAAGCAAAGGAGCTCCTATGACGGCTCGACTCGCGGGCAGGACGATCATCGTCACCGGTGGCGCGTCCGGGATCGGCGCGGCGATCTGCACCGGCTTCGCGCGAGAGGGCGCGAACGTCGTCATCGCCGACCTCAACCTCCAGGCGGGCGAAGCGCTCGCCGCCGAACTCACCTCGACCGGCGGGGTCGCGTCAGCCGTGCGCGTCGACGTCTCCGATCGCGCGAGCGTGCAGGCCGGAATCGTCCACGCGGTCGAGCGCCACGGGCGCCTCGACGCGTACTTCAACAATGCGGGGATGAACTCCCCGATGAAGTTCCTCGAGATCGACGAGGCGAACTTCGAGCTCATCATGCGGGTGAACGCGCTCGGCGTGCTGATGGGCACCCAGGAAGCCGCCAGACAGTTCCTCGAGCAGGGCGGCGGCGGCAAGGTCGTCAACACCGCGTCGATCGCGGGGCGCACCGGCTTCTCGAGCTTCGCCCCGTACAGCGCCGCGAAGGCGGCCGTCATCTCGTTCACGCAGTCGGGCGCCCGCGCGCTCGCCGAGCACGGCATCACCGTCAACGCGTTCGCCCCCGGGGTCGTCGCGACGCCGCTCTGGACGAAGCTCGATCGCGAGCTCGCGGCGATCGGCGAGGGGCAGAACGGCTTCGACTCGATGTCGGCCTCGATCCTGCTCGGTCGTCCGGCGGACCCCGAGGACATCGTGCCCACCGCGATCTTCCTGGCAGCGGCCGACTCCGACTACATCACCGGCCAGGTCATCCCCATCGAGGGCGGCATGATCCTCGTCTGATCGCGCCGCCCCGCACCGACCACCACGACACGAAGGACCTGCCATGACCACCGCCACGTTCGGCACCAACGCCGTCGACTGGGAGATGCGCATCAGCCACGACCGGCTGCGCACGGAGCGCCTCGCCCGCCTGCGCGCCGAGCTCGAACGCTCGGACCTCGGTGCGCTGCTCGCATTCGACTTCTCGAACATCCGCTACATGTCGGCGACGCACATCGGCACCTGGGCGATGGACAAGCTCATCCGCTTCGCCCTCATCACCCGCCACAGCGATCCCATCGTGTGGGACTTCGGCTCGGCGGCCAAGCACCACAAGCTCTACAACCCGTGGCTCGACGTGACCCACTCCGAGGCCGACGCCGACCCGCACGCGCCCCATCACGGCGCGACGCGCCCGCGGCTCGAGTCCGGCGCGCGCGCCGGGATCTCGACCCTGCGCGGCGCGTTCAGCCCCGACGCCGGCATCGCCGAGGGCGTGGCCGCCAAGATCAAGCGCGAGCTCGAGAAGTTCGGCCTGCTGAACGAGCCGCTCGGCGTCGACCTGGTCGAGCTCCCCGTGCTCTTCGCCCTGCAGCAGGCGGGCATCACCGTCGTCGACGGCCAGCAGGTGTTCCTGAACGCGCGTCGCATCAAGACCGGCGACGAGATCGCCCTGCTCACCCAGGCGGCCTCGATGGTGGATGCCGCCTACGAGGAGCTCTACACCTTCCTCCGCCCGGGCGTGCGCGAGAACGAGGCGGTGGGCCTCGTCTCCAAGGTGCTCTACGACCTCGGATCCGAGTACGTCGAGGGCGTGAACGCCATCTCGGGGGAGCGCTGCTCGCCGCATCCGCACGTCTTCTCGGACCGCCTCATCCGCCCGGGCGACCCGGCCTTCTTCGACATCCTGCACAGCCACCAGGGCTACCGCACGTGCTACTACCGCACCTTCGCGGTCGGCTCGGCGAGCTCGGCGCAACGCGACGCGTATCGCATCGCCCGGGAGTACATGGACCGCGCGATCGCCCTCGTGAAGCCGGGTGCGACCACGGCCGACATCGTCTCGGTGTGGCCGACCGCGCAGGAGTTCGGGTTCCCCGACGAGGAGGCCGCGTTCGCCCTGCAGTACGGACACGGCGTGGGCCTCTCGATCTGGGAGAAGCCGATCTTCTCGCGCCTCGTGTCGCTCGACCACCCCGAGGTGCTCGAGGAGGGCATGGTGTTCGCGCTCGAGACGTACTGGCCGTCGGCCGACGGCATCGGCGCCGCGCGCATCGAGGAGGAGCTCGTCGTGACCGCCACCGGGTGCGAGGTCATCACCAAGTTCCCCGCCGAGGACCTGCTCGTCGCGGGCCAGCGGTACTTCGCCGTCGGCGGTCCGCTGGGCCTCGAGCGCAACTCCCAGTCGCACCTCAACACCCGCGCGGGTCGTGGCGAGATCGCGGGCTGATCGGATGTCGGCGATCACGGGCACCATGGCCGCAGCGGTCTACCACGGCCGCGGCGACGTCCGGGTCGAGACGCGTCCGGTCCCCGTCGCATCCGGCGGCCAGGCGCTGGTGAAGGTGCTGCGCAGCGGCATCTGCGGCACGGATGCGACGGAGTGGAAGTCGGGGCCGATCATCTTCCCGATCGACCGGCCGCACCCCCACAGCGGCCACGTCGGTCCGCTCGTCATCGGACACGAGTTCGTCGGCGAGATCGTCGACCTGCCCGGCGGACCCGTCGATGGGCTCGCGGTCGGCAGCCACGTGGCATCCGGCGCCGGCGTCTCGTGCGGGCGCTGCCGACGCTGCCTGCAGGGACGCACGAACCTCTGCGAGCGGTACGCGACGTACGGCCTCAACATCGACGGCGGCCTCGCCGAGTACGTCGCCGTCGAGGTGTCGACCCTCGTCGCGATCCCCGACGGATGCGAGCTCGACCACGCCGGCGTCGCGCAGCCGCTCGCCGTCGGACTGCACGCCGCACGCCGGTCGCGGGTCGTCGACGGCGACCGGGTGGTGCTCTTCGGCGCCGGCGCGATCGGCACGTTCATCCTCGCCGGGCTCGTCTCGATCGCCGATGCCGACGTCACGGTCGTCGACTTCGCCGGCGAGCGGCTCGAGCGCGCGCTGCGGCTCGGAGCGGCGCGCACGGTGCCCGTCACCGACCGCGTCGCCGACGACCTGCGCGAGGTGCTCGGCGCCGCCGGGGCCGACGTCGTCATCGAGGCGACCGGCGCACCGGGCCAGCTCGACGCCGCGCTGCGGATCGTACGACCCGGCGGGACCATCCTGCAGGTCGGCCTGCCCGCGGAGCGCCAGGAGCTCGACGTGCACCGGCTCGTCATGAACGAGGTCACCATCGAGAGCACCCTGGCGCACGTCTGCTCGGACGACCTCGCCCCCGCGCTCGATATCCTTGCTCGCACGAATCTCGGGGCCGAACTCGTGGAGTCCGTGCACGGGCTCGAGGAGGTGCCGGCCCAGCTGGCTCGCCTCGCGGCCGGCGAGATCCGCGGCAAGGTGCTCTTCGACCCCACCCGAACGCTCTCGCACCGCTGAGAGCCCGATCCGCTCCCGCCCGCTCCCGGATCACCGGGGCGATCACTGAAAGGAAGCCTCCGCAGATGAAGGCCGCCGTGTTCCACGATGCCAAGGACATCCGCGTCGAGGAGGTCGCAGCGCCGACCTCGGTCGGCCCGAACGAGGTCCGGCTCAAGCCCTACTGGTGCGGTATCTGCGGCACCGACCTGCACGAGTACGCGGTCGGTCCGATCGTGATCCCCACCACCCCGCACCCCCTCAACGGCTCGACGGCCCCGCAGATCCTCGGCCACGAGTTCTCGGGCGAGGTGCTCGAGATCGGCACGGAGGTGACCTCGGTGCGGGTCGGCGACCGGGTCTCGGTCATGCCGCTGCTCTTCTGCGGCGCCTGCTATTTCTGCCGGCGCGGCCTCAACCACCTCTGCGCATCGATGGCCTGCGTGGGCCTCAGCGACCAGTGGGGCGGCATCGCCGAGGAGGCCGTGGTGCCCGAGTCGAAGGTGGCGAAGCTGCCCGACTCCATGAGCGACATCCAGGGCGCCCTCGTCGAGCCCACCGCGGTCGCGGCGTACGGCGTCGACAAGGCGGAGGTCCGCCCCGGCGACAACGTGCTCATCACGGGCCTCGGCCCGATCGGCGCGCTCGCGTCGCTGTATGCGGCCTCGATCGGCGCCAACGTCTACATGTCCGAGGTCAACCCGAAGCGCCAGGAGCTCGCTCGCTCGCTCGACGTCGGCACCTTGCTCGATCCCCGCTCGACCGACGTGGCCGCCGAGCTCCGCGATCGCACGGGCGGCATCGGCGTCGACGCGGTCATCGAGTGCTCCGGCAACGAGATCGCGCTGCAGACCGCCCTCGCCTCCGTGCGCGCGGCCGGCAACATCTCGCAGACCGGCCTCCACACGCGGCCCGCTGCGATCGATCCCATGGTGCTCTCGGAGCGCGACATCACCCTGCGGGGCACCTGGTGCTACCCGGTCACCGACTGGCCGCGCATCATCGACCTCATCGGTCGCGGCCGCATGGACGTCGAGAAGGTCGTCAGCGCCCGCATCGACATGGCCGACATCGTCGAGAAGGGCTTCGAGACCCTGCTCTCGCCCACGGGCGACCAGGTGAAGGTGCTCGTCCGCGCGTACTGAGGCACCTGCCCGGTCGTCATCCATCCCGTCGAAGGAGACATCACATGAAGGCGTTGCGTTTCGTCGCGGCCGACACCCCGCAGGTCGACGAGCTCCCGATCCCCGAGATCGCCGACGACGAGGTGCTCGTCGCCGCGCGCTCCGTGGGGGTCTGCCACTCGGACATCGAGCTGCTCGAGGGCCGCTACATCATCCCGTTCCACTACCCGCTGATCCCGGGCCACGAGTGGTCGGGCGAGGTCGTGGCCGTCGGATCGAAGGTCACGCGCTTCGCCGCGGGCGACCGGGTGGTCGGCGAGTGCGTCATCGGCGAGGACCACTTCGGCTTCTCGATCAGCGGCGCCGCAGCCGAGTTCTTCGTCGCGAAGGACTCGTGGCTGCACCGGCTGCCTGACGAGGTGTCGTACACCAATGGCGCCCTCGTCGAGCCGTTCAGCGTCGCCTACTACGCGCTGATGCGCGTCGGCAACGTGAATGCGTCCGACACGCTCGTCGTGCTCGGTGCCGGCCCGATCGGTCTCGCCGTCACGGCGGGATCCGTCGCGCTCGGCGCCAGGACGATCGTCGTGGAGCCGAGCGAGCATCGTCGCGAGAAGGCGCTCGCGCTCGGCGCCCATCGCGCCGTCGCGCCCGACGAGCTGGCGGCCGTGCTGGAGGCCGAGACCGGTGGGCGCGGTGCCGACGTCGTGATCGAGGCGACCGGCCGCCCCGAGGTCATGGCCTCGGCGCTCGAGATCGCCGCCTTCAAGGCGCGCATCGGCTACATCGGCATCGACGTGGGGCGCGAGGCGCCTGCGAAGCTCGGCCTCATCCAGTCGAAGGAGCTCACGATCACGGGCTCGATCGGCTCACCCGGTGTGTGGCCCGAGACGCTGCGGTTCATGGCGCAGACGGGGATCGACCTGTCCTCCCTCGTCACCCAGGAGTTCTCGGTGGACGAGGCGACGCAGGCCATCGACGCGGCGCGCCATCCGGCGAGCACCATCAAGGCCCACATCCGGTTCGACGCCTCGCTCTGACGCCGCGGCGACATCCTCGCGACCGCACCGACGACGCGAGGAGGGGGCGGGTGCGATTCGCATCCGCCCCCTCCTCGTGACGGGTCTCCTACGGGAGGAGCCTGGCGGCGCGGTAGCGTTCGACCTTGTCGAAGAAGCTCTTCGGCGTCGAGCGGAAGTTCAGGAACCCGGCCTCCTTGCTCTTGGTCATGTCGGTGAAGCACTCGACCTCGCGGCCGAGATCGCTGTCGCTGTGCCACCACGACGCGAGCTTGCTGACGTCGTGCTCTGCGAGGCCCTCGCGCTCGGCGATCCTCGCCCACGTGGCCGGGGCGACCGCCGGCATCGAGGATTCGAGCGTCTGCGGTTCCCCGGTCGGGCCGGCCCAGTCGACGCCGAAGTACTCGGCGATCTGCGGCCACAGCCAGCGCCAGCGGAAGAGGTCTCCGTTCGCGATGTTGAATGCCTCGTTGCGACCCTCGGGATGCGTGGACGCCCACACGAGCTGCTCGCCGAGCAGGTCGGAGTCGGTGACGTCGGTGACGAAGTTCCACTGCTCGACCGAGCCGGGGAACGTGAACGTGCGCCCGAGCTCCTTGCAGATGTTCGCGTACACCGACAGCGTGAGCACCATGTTCATCGCGTTGTCGACCGCGAAGCCGAAGACGGTGTGCGAGCGGTGCACGCTCCAGGTGAACCCCATCCGCTGGGCCGCGGCGAACAGCTCGTCCTCCTGCGCATAGTAGAAGTTCGGGCTCGGCAGGCGCGGCTCGTCCTCGTGGAACGGCGTCTCCGCCTTGACGCCCGTCGCGTAGTCCTCGAACGGGCCCAGGTAGTGCTTGAGGCCGGTGAGCAGTGCGACGTGGCGCACGCCGCCGTCGGGCTCGAGCGCCGCGAACACGTTGCGCAGCGTCGCGCTGTTCACGGCGATGTTCTGCGCCTCGGTCTCCTTGCGGATCCACGCGGTGATGATCACGATCTCGGGTGCGATGCCCGCAAGGGCGGCCGCGGTGGCATCCGCGTCGAGCAGGTCGGCCTGCACCGAGGTGACGCCATCGACCTGCCGGCCGCCGCGCCGGTTGAGACCGTACACGTCCCATCCGGCGTCGACGAGCTGACGCGAGACCGTCTGGCCGGCGATGCCGGTCGAGCCGACGACGAGTGCACGTCGTGTGGGTGAAGTGTTCACGAGAAGCTGCCTTTCGAACGACGATGTTCAGTTGGGATAAACGCTACCGCATCCCCTCGGCTTCCGGCAGGCTGGGTTCCCGGCGTCACGCGCAGCACGCCGCGGATTCGGTGCGATCCCGCCGGATTCCGCCCGATTCTCCGAGTTGCGGCACGGCGCTCGACCGCGATCCGGACGAGCGCATCGCACAATCGTTACCTTGGCGGCTTGTGAACATCGCGGAGATTCCATAAAGTGTCACTCAACACCTCGTCCGCTAAGACGGAACGAAGTACCACGGCTCTTTCAAAGGGGAAAGCATGGCTGACGCCACGACACCGAAGGCCCTCGACAGCGCGCGCTTCAGCGTCTCCAAGGGCCTGCTGACCGTCGCCATCTCCACGATCGTGCTCTTCGCACTCAGCGCCCTCGTCGCCCCGAGCAGCGTCTCCCAGGGCGCCGTGCTCGGCATGCTCCCGTTCGCGGCCGTGCTCGCGATCGTCGGCCTCGGCCAGATGCTCGTCGTGCAGCAGGGCGGCATCGACCTGTCGGTCCCGGGCGCGGTCTCGCTGGCGATCGTCGTCATCAGCCACCAGCCCAACGGCGACGACGCCCGCCTCCTTCCCGCGGTGCTGACGTCCCTGCTCTTCGCGGTCATCGCCGGGGCGCTCAACGGCTTCATGATCGGGCGCCTCGGTCTCAACGCGATCATCGCGACCCTCGGCACCAACGCACTCTTCTTCGGCGCCGTGCTCGCCATCTCCAAGGGGATCCCGCGCACGGTCACCGACCTCCTGTCCCACGTGGCCGGACGCCTGACCTTCGGCATCCCGAACTCCGTCTACTTCGCCCTCGTCATCCTCGTGATCGTGACCGTGGTGGTGCGCAAGACCGTGGCCGGCCGCCGGTTCGAGGCCAGCGGCGCGAGCCCTGCGGCGGCTCGCGCGACCGGGCTCCGTGTGCGCACGCATCGCGGACTCGCCTACGTCTGGGCGCAGCTGCTCTACGCCATCGCCGGGATGCTGCTCGCGGGCATCACCCTGCAGCCCACCGCCTTCCAGGGCAACGAGTACCTGCTGCCCTCGGTCGCCGTCGTCGTCCTGGGCGGAACGTCGCTCCTGGGCGGCCGCGGATACCCCGGCGCGACGGTGGTCGCCGCGCTGTTCCTCAGCCAGCTCGACCAGTTCGTGCTCGCGCTCGGGGTGCCCTTCGCCGTGCGAACCCTGGTTCAGGCGGCCGCCCTCGCGATCGGTGTGGCCATCTACACCGTGAACTGGAAGGCCGTGCGACAGCGGTTCACCGGCCGTCGCTCGCAGGCCGTTCCTGCCGGTTCCTGACCCCCGAACCCCGACCCGGTCAACCGCGACCCGGTCAACCCCCGACCAACCCCAACCCCCGACCAACCCAACCCCTGAACGCCTCCTCGCACGAGGAGGGCACCGAGAAGCGTGCGACAGAGCGGTCGCCCACACATGGAGGAAGAGAAATGATTCGACACAGCACACTCGCGTCGGCGGCAGTCGCCGCCGGACTCGCGGCGATGGTCCTCTCGGGCTGTTCCACGGGCTCCGGAGACGCGCCGGCGAAGACCGGGAGCGTCGAGGGCGCACCGGACTGGTGCGGTCCCAACGAGGCGACCCTCGGCCTGCTCGACGGCTTCGGCGGCAACAGCTGGCGCCTCGTCACCACCGCGGCCGGCGCCGACGAGGTCGCGAAGTGCCCGAGCATCACCGACTACCTCTACGCCGACGGCCAGGGCGACACCCAGAAGGCCATCTCGGACATCCAGGGCATGGTCGCCAAGGGCGTCGACGCCATGGTGGTCTTCCCGGATGCCGGCGAGGCGATGCTCCCCGCACTGCGCAGCGCGCACGACGCGGGTGTCATCACCGTTCCCTACCGGGTCAACCCCGGCGGTGAGGACGGCAAGGACTACGACATCTGGGTCGGTGCCGACTTCGTCGCCGACGGCGTCGCTTGGGGCAACTGGATCAAGACGAACTTCCCCGACGGGGCGAACATCCTGTTCCTCTCCGGCCCGGCCGGCAACAGCCAGGGCGAGGACGAGCGCAAGGGCTTCGAGTCGGTCCTGACCGACCCGTCGTACGTGTACCTGGGCGAGCAGCCGTTCGAGGTCACGAACTGGGACCCGGCGACCACGCAGCAGGTCCTGACCGCGGCGATCGCGAAGTACGACAAGATCGACGTCATCGTCTCGGACTTCGGGCCGTCGCTCGTGGGCGCGCTTCCCGAGTTCCAGAAGAGCGGCCGGTCGATCCCCGCGCTCGTGACGTCCGACGGCAACGTCCTCGGTTGCTTCTTCGAGGACAACAAGGACGCGAACCCGGACTTCAAGCTGATGACCGTCGCGACGGGCAACGACAACGTCCGGCTCGCCGTGCAGCACGCGGTCGCCCGCGCCACCGGCGGCGTCATCCCCGAGGCCACGGCCTTCGAGGCCCCGGTGTTCGAGGACTCGGTCAGCGGGACGCCGAACCCGGTGCAGTGCCGGTCCGACCTCCCGGGCGACATCTACCTGTCGGCCGAGATGAGCGCCGAGGACCAGGCAGCCCTGCTCAAGTAACACCTCGAGTCCCGGTCCCCGATCCGCAGGCGATGCCTCGGACCGGGGGCCGGGACCCCGACCACGTCAGCACCGATTGAGGGTCTCTCCGTGAACATCCAGACCACCGCGCCGGCCACTGTCGCCACGCTGTCCATGACCGGCATCTCCAAGAGCTTCGCCGGCGTCGCCGCACTCACCGACGTCTCGCTCGAGGTGCTGCCGGGCGAGGTCCACGCCCTGCTCGGCGAGAACGGCGCAGGCAAGTCCACCCTGATGAACATCGCGACGGGCACCCTCCGTCCCGATGCGGGCGCGATGACGGTGCGCGGCGAGCCGGCGGACGACCTCAACCCGCGCGAAGCCGCCCGACGCGGCATCGCGATCGTGCACCAGCATCCCGCGGTCCTCCCCGACATGACCGTGCTCGAGAACCTGCTCGTCGCCCTCCCCTCGACGGTGTTCCCCAAGGGCGTCTCCGTCGAGGACACCGCGAGCGCCCTCCTCGCCCGCGTCGGCCTGCGCGTGCACCTCCGCGACCGCGTCGAGCAGCTCTCGGTCGCGCAGAAGCACCTCCTCGAGATCGCGAAGGCGCTCGCGGTCGACCCGGCCCTGCTCGTGCTCGACGAGCCCACCGCGCCCCTCGGCCAGGAGTCGGTCGATCTGCTCTTCGCCCTCGTGCGCCGAGCCGTCGCCGACGGCACCTCGGTGGTCTACATCACCCATCGGCTCGCCGAGGTGCGTGAGCTGGCCGACCGCGTCACCGTGCTGCGCGACGGCAAGCTGCGCGCCACGGCCGTCGTGAGCGAGATCTCCGACCACGACCTGCTGGCGCTCATCGTCGGTCGCCAGCTCGACTCGACCTTCCCGCCCAAGCACGTGGCGGGCGCCGACGAGCAGCCCAATCTCGTGATCTCCGGCCTCACGGGCCGCGGCTTCACGAACGTCTCGGTGCAGGCGCGACCCGGCGAGATCGTGGGCGTCTCCGGCGTGGTCGGCAACGGCCAGAGCGACCTGCTGCGCGCCCTCGCGGGGCTCGAGCCGTTCGAGGGAACGGCCACGGTCGGCGTGAGCAGCCTCTCGAGCAAGGAGCTGCTCGCCCGGGCCGCCTACCTGCCCGCCGACCGCCATTCCGAGGGCCTGATGATGCGGCTCTCGGTACGCGAGAACGCCGCCGTCTCGGCGCTGCGCCGCTTCAAGCAGCGCGTGCTCATGAACCGCAAGCGCGAGCTCGCGATGGTGGGCGACACCCTGGGTTCCCTCTCGGTCAAAGCGGCGTCGATGGATGCCGCGGTGTCCTCGCTCTCGGGCGGCAACCAGCAGAAGGTCATGGTCGCCCGCGCGCTGCTCTCGGAGCCGATCCTCGTGCTCGCCGACGAGCCGACCCAGGGCGTCGACGTCGGCGCGCGCGCCGAGATCTACGGCATCCTGCGCGAGGTGTCGGCGTCGGGGGTTCCCGTCATCATCGCGTCGTCCGACGCGAAGGAGCTCGAGGGGCTGTGCGACACCGTCATCGTGATGTCGCGCGGGCACGTCGTCGACACGCTCCGTGGCGACGCCATCACCGAAGAGCGCATGATCCACGCCGCCGTCAGCTCGACCACCCGCACGGTCTCGACCGACGACGTCCGGGAGCAGGACCGGCCCCCGACCGCTCGCGCGCTCGGGTTCCGCCGATTCATGCAGGGCGACTACGCACCCGCGGTGCTGCTCGTCGCGGTGATGGTCGGTCTCGGCGCGTACATCTTCTCGACGAACGACCGGTACCTCGGCGACTTCAACATCCAGTCGATGCTGCTGCTCGTCTCGGCGCTGGGGTTCATCGCCCTCGGCCAGACGATCGCGCTCCTCACGGGCGGCATCGATCTCTCGGTGGGCCCGCTCGCCGGACTGCTCGTCGTCGTGGCATCCTTCTTCATCGTCGAGGAGTCCGCTGCCACTTCGCTCGTGCTCGGGTTCCTCGCGATGCTCGCCGTGTCGATCGCCGTCGGTCTCATCAACGGTTCCCTGATCCGCTTCGGCCGGTTCACCGCGATCGCGGCGACCCTGACCACCTACATCGCGGTCCAGGGCGTCTCCTTCCTCCTGCGGGACAGCCCCGGCGGCTACATCAGCGGCGACGTCTCCCGACTCATCACCACGAAGCTGGGACCGATCCCGGCCGCGTTCATCGTGCTCGTCGCGGTCACCATCGGGCTCGAGTTCGCCCTGCGCAAGTCCCGCTGGGGCTGGAACCTGCGGGCTGCCGGATCCGACGAGGAATCGGCGCGCCGGGTCGGCGTCAACATCAACCGCACGGTCGTGCTCGGGTACGTGGCGACGTCGGTGCTGACCTTCGGCGGCGCGATCATGCTGATGGCGCAGCTCGGCATCGGCGACCCCTCCCAGGGGGTCACCTACACGCTCTCGAGCATCACCGCGGTGGTCCTCGGCGGCACGAGCCTGCTGGGTGGACGCGGCACGTTCGTCGGCACGATCCTCGGCGCGCTGCTGCTGGTGCAGGTGCTCAACGCCACGGTGTTCCTCGGCCTCGACCAGATGTGGCAGTACATCCTGCAGGGAACCCTCATCCTGGCTGCGGCGATCCTCTACTCGCTCGCCCGGTCGCGCCGCGCCCGCCGTACGAAGAAGGCGTGATCCCGTGGGCTCACCGCGGATCGCCGTGCTCGGTGCCGGCGCGAACGGCGCCGGCATCGGCGCCGACCTGACCCGCGCCGGGCACGACGTCACCCTCATCGAGCAGTGGCCCGCCCACGTCGAGGCGATGCGCCGCAACGGCATCCGGGTCGAGCTGCCCGACGAGACCCGGGTAACTCCCGTGCGGGTGCATCACCTGTGCGAGGTCGCCGAGCTGAGAGACCGGTTCGACCTCGTGTACGTGCTCGTGAAGGCCTATGACACGCGATGGGCGTGCGAGCTGATCAGGCCACTCCTGAAGCCCACCGGCCTGGCGATCGGCGTGCAGAACGGCATGACGCTCGACGACATCGCCGACGTGCTGGGAGCCGAGCGGACGCTCGGCGCGGTCATCGAGATCTCCGCCAACATGTTCGAGCCCGGCGTCGTCGAGCGGCAGAGCCCGCACGTCAGGTCGTGGTTCGCGATCGGGGGCATCCACCCGGCGACCCGCGGACGTGAGGAGGAGGCCGCGTCGGTGCTGCGCGCCGCCGGCACGGTCGAGGTCTCCGGCGACATCCGCTCGTCGAAGTGGATGAAGCTCGTCGCGAACGCCGCCGAGCTCGTGCCCTCGGCGATCCTCAACCTGCCGCTCGGCGACGCCGTACGCGTACCCGGGATGCGCGAGTTCATGGTCGAGGCCGGCAACGAGGCGATCCGCACGTGCCTCGCCGCCGGCAACCGGGTGATGCCGATCTTCGGGCTGACCGAGGCCGACATCGTCGACCCCGAGCAGTACGCCGAGCGCCTGTTCGACATGGTGCTCACGGACTACACCACGCCGACGACGCTCACGACGGTGCTGCAGGACTGGCTCAAGGGACGCCGCAGCGAGGTCGCCGAGATCAACGGCCTCGTCGTCGACGAGCAGCGACGCCTCGGCGGCAGCGCGCCGTGCAACCAGCGGGTCGTCGACCTGGCGCTCCGCATCGAGGCGGGTGAACTGGCCGCGCACCCCGACAACGTCGCGGCGCTCATCGCAGGCTGAACCCGGCGAACGGATGCCGCGTCCGGGCATCCGTTTCGCCCTGTTCGCCCCGCGGCATCCGCTCGTCGCCTGCATCGCCACCCGGCCGAGCGGATGCCTCAGCCCTGCGCCAGGTCGCGCACGAACTCGAGCTCACGCGTCACGTAGTCCACGATGTCGCCCGTCTTGAGCTCGGCGGGCAGCACGTCCCAGGTGTACGTCTCGATCTCGAGGTGGTCGCTGAGCGGCAGCTCGCGGTGCATCGCCAGTGCGGCCTCGACGCCGAACCGCGTCGTGCGGAACGGACCGATCTCCGAGAGGAACACCGGCACGTGGAAGTGCGTGCGCAGCTCGGTCTCGACCGGGTTCGCCTCGTAGGCGTCGAGCGCGTCGCCGAGGTGCAGGTACTTCGTGATGACGCCGTCGACGCGCAGGCTCGACTGGCTGAGGTAGATCGTGTCGGTGAACACGCGCAGTTCCGGCAGCATCTCGGGCGTGAGGCGCTCGACCCAGAGGGCGGCCGCCTCCTGGAGCTTGAAGATCGGGATGCCGGCGTCGACGAGCTTGGCGAGCGAGGTCGTGATGTCCTCGAAGCCGACCGTCTGGTGCCCGATGTCGAACACGACGCCGAGGTACCGGCGCACCGCGCCCTCGGCCTCGGAGAGCGGGATGCCCGCGATCCGCGCGAGCTCGGCGACGCCGGCGGGGGAGTGGATGCGCTCGCGGAAGAACGCCACGGTCTCGTCGGTGGTCTCGAGGTAGCAGGCGGGCTCGGGTTCGAGCGCGAGCTTGACGCGACGGCCGGTGCGCCGTTCGAGGTCGTAGAGGTGCGCGGCGACGCGCAGGGCATTCGTCGTGAAGTGCGCGACGTAGTCGGCGCCCGTGACGTTCGGGGCGAACGCCAGCGGCGACGTCTGGATGCTCGGGTCGATGTGCGCGGGGGCCAGCTCGGCGAGCAGGTCGGCGATCGCGTTCGTGTACTCCACGCGCGCCTCGCTGGTCCAGTCGGGCTCGTAGACGTCCTCCATGACCTCGCGGCCCTTGAACGGTCCGTACGGGAAGGCGTTGACCGTGTAGAGGTACAGGTCGTGCTCGCGAAGGAAGGAGATCAGGTCGGCTCGCTCGCGCTCGGACCCGCGCAGCGTCTCGACGGTGCTCGCCGACATCCGCAGGGAGACGGCGAACGGGGCGTCGGGGGAGACCCGGGCCTTCACCAGCGGGACGAACTCGCGCAGGCTGGCGTTCATGTCCGCCCAGGTGTCGCCGGCGTGCACGAGCGTCGAGTAGCTGAGATGGCCCAGCCCGTTTCCGAGGTCCACGTTGATCTCCCTGTGTCGCGTATGGCGCAGCTTTACTGCTGACCCCTCTGTACAGTAATGCTTAACACCGTGCGGAGTAAAGGAGAAGGCGCTGCCGGGCGTCAGATCGTGAGGAATCCGAGCGAATCCTCGCTGTCGTTCGGAAGCGTCAGGTAGCATGGCAGACATTCGAATGTTCAGCGAAGCTGTCGACCGCTGAACAGGAAACCTTCCGGAGATGGGGCGGCGATGCAGCTGGATGTCGGGTCGGAACTTCGCCGCGTCCGGGAGTCGCGCAAGCTGAGCCTTCGGGCCGTGGCCTCAGCGGTCGGGGTCTCGGCGAGCCTGCTCTCCCAGGTCGAGACCGGCAAGACGCAGCCGTCGGTGAGCACGCTGTACGCGCTCGTGAACCACCTGGGCATCTCGCTCGACGGCCTCATGGGCACCGCCGGCACCGACTCCGCCTCGCTCGGCCTCGGCGCGGCGAACGGTGGCGCGGGCGGCGAGCCCCGCGTCGGCCGATTCAGCGACTCGGTGGTGCAGCGCCGCGAGGACAATCCCATCATCGAGATGGAGAACGGGGTCACCTGGGAGCGCATGGCAGTGGGCAACTCCGCGATCGCGGACCCGCTCATCGTCACCTACCCGCCCTCCGGGTCCTCCTCGCGCGAGGGCAAGCTCATGCGCCACGCCGCGCTCGAGTACGGGGTGATCATCGAGGGCAGGCTCACGCTGCGCATCGACTTCGAGTCCTACGACCTGGAACCCGGCGACTCCTTCTGCTTCGACGCCAATCGGCCGCACCTCTACATCAACCAGACCGACGAGCCCGCCCGCGGGATCTGGTTCGTCATCGGCCGCCGCGACCAGCCGTACCAGAGCCTCGCCGACCTCGGCCACGAGCAGCCGACCGACTCCCGTTCGGTCTCTTCGGCCGTCGACGTGCTCGAGGCCATGAAGGCCATGCGCCCCGACGCCCGCCGGTAGTCGCTCATCGTCGCCGAGATCGGCGGCACGATGCACAGCTCGCGGTGACGCGCCGCCGCATCACCGCGGCGTCGCGAGGAACAGCTCGGGGTGGCCGGCGAGCTGGCGGCGCGTGCGGCGGATGTGGCTCGTGAGCAGCGACTCCGCCGAGTCGAGGTCGCGATCGCGCATCGCGGCGACCATGAGCCGGTGCTCGTCGTGCACCGTCTCGCGGGCACGGTCGTCCATCAGCCCCGTGTAGACGCGGCGGTACGAGTGCGTCCGGTTCCACAGGCGGTGCACGAGGTCGGACAGCACGACCGTCTCGGCGCCTCCGTACGTCGAGAGGTGGAACTCCCGATCGAGCGTGAGGAACAACTCGGGGTCGTCGGTCGCGGCCATGGCCGCAGCGAGTCCGTCCAGACGATCGAGCTCCGCGTCGTCGAGGTTCGGCGCGCTCATGCGCAGCAGCAACGGTTCGACCCGCTCGCGCACGCGGTAGATCTCCTGGCACTCGCTGAGGCTCAGCGACGAGACCCACGCGCCGGTGTTGGCGACGAGGGTCACGAGGCCCTCGGCCGCGAGCATTCGCAGGGCCTCCCGCACGGGAACGCGGCTGGCGCCCGCCTCGGTCGCGAGCTCCTCCTGACGGATCCGGGTGCCCGGTGCGTATTCGCCGCTGATGATGGCCTCCCGGATGCGATCCGCGATATGCGCCGCCGCCGCCCCGTGTTCGGGTGCACTCGCCATGCTCACTCCTCCGGTCGTGCCGGATGCCAGAGTACGACCTCGCTGTCGCGCTCGTACGCCTTGCCGTTCGGAAAGCTCACGAGCTCGAGCTGCATGTCCCAGGGCGTGAGGAAGTACACCCAGCGCTGGCCGGCGCTCGCGTTCGAGCTCGCGGTGGGCTCGCCGAGGACGCGCACGCCGTTCCCCCGCAGGTACGCCACGGCGGCGTCGAGGTCGTCGACGTAGAACGCCAGGTGATGGCCGCCGATGTCGCTGTTGCGCGGCTGAGCCGCCTGGCCGTCGGCCGGCTCCCACTGGAAGATCTCGAAGTTCGGGCCGTGTCCGCAGCGGAAGAACCGCAGCTCGCGCATCACCGAGCGCGGATGCACGTTGAGGTGCTCGGTCATCCAGTCGTCGTCGCGCGCGAACGGGCCGAGCGTGTAGACGTACTCGCAGCCGATCACGTCGACGAAGAATCGATGCGCCTCATCGAGGTCGGGCACCGTGAAGCCGATGTGCTCGGTACCGCGCAGTCCTGGCAATCCCATGTCGTGACTCCCTCGTCTTCCTGACTGGATGCAATAGTACGGGAATATAGCGAGCATCGGTCGAAATGGTGGCAGTAATGCTTGAAATTGGATGCAATCGTCCCGTATGCTGGTCGACACGCCCCGCCGCGCCGCCGCGTCGGGCCCCTGACGAAGGACCGGTCGATGCCGAAACAACGCCGTTTGGATCCCGCTGCCCCGTGGGTCGAGATCACGACGACCGCCGCCGACTGGAAGGCGGCCGACCCCGAGCTGCTCGCCACCATGCTCGGCCAGCTCCACCTCATCCGGGCCTTCGAGGAGCGCGTGCTCGAACTCGCGGGCGAGGGCCTCGTGCACGGCCCCGCGCACTCCTCCATCGGGCAGGAGGGCGGCGCGGTCGGCTCGATCGTGGGGCTGCGCTCCACCGACGGCATCAACGGCTCCCACCGCGGCCACCACCAGTTCCTCGCGAAGGCGATCACGCACGTCTCGGGCGGTCGCCTCGATCTCGACCACCTCGTGGGCGACGACCTGCAGGTCGTGCTCCAGCGCACCCTCGCCGAGATCCTCGGCCTCGCACAGGGCTACTGCCACGGCCGGGGCGGATCGATGCACCTGCAGTGGTTCGAAGCGGGCGCGCTCGGCACCAACGCGATCGTCGGCGGCGGGGTGCCCCTCGCGGCGGGCAACGCGTGGGCGCAGAAGCACTCGACGACCAGCGCCGGCGTCGGCGCCGCCGAGGGCTCCGACCTCACCGTCACCTACTTCGGCGACGGCGCGACGAACATCGGGTCCGTGCTCGAGACCATGAACCTCGCGGCGGCGTGGAGGCTCCCGGTCGCGTTCTTCATCGAGAACAACCTCTACGCGGTCTCGACCCACGTCGAGGAGGTCACGGCGGAGACCCGTCTCTCGGCGCGCGGCCTCGGCTTCGGCATCCCGTCGTACCGGGTCGACGGCATGGACCCGCTCGCCGTGCACCTCGCGATGGTCGAGGGCGAGCGACGGATGCGGGCGGGCGACGGCCCGGTCGTCATCGAGGCCGAGGTCTACCGCTACTTCCACCAGAACGGCCCGTACCCCGGCAGCGCCTTCGGCTACCGCACCAAGGAGGAGGAGGCCGCCTGGCGCGAGCGCGACCCGCTCGCCCGCGTCGCCCGCGAGATGATCGCGCTGCGCCTCATCACCACCGAGCAGGTCGAGGCCGTGCGCGCCAAGGCCCTCGCGGCCATCGACACCGCCACCGCGGAGCTGCTCGAGGCCGACCCCGAGAAGGCCGGCCGCCGCCGCATCCGCCCCGAGCTCTGGCCCGACCCCGCATTCGTCAACGTGGGCGTGCGCGGCGACGCGAGCGAGCTCGACGCGCAGCGTGCGCTCGAGCCGCTCACCGACACGCGCCCGCGCGAGCAGCTGAAGTTCGTCGACGCCGTCGCGGGTGTGATGGAGCGTCGCATGGCCGAGGACCCGCGCATCGTCGTGCTCGGCGAGGACGTGCACCGCCTCAAGGGCGGCACCAACGGCGCGACGAAGGGCCTCTCCACCGCCTTCCCCGAGCGCGTGCTCGGCACGCCGATCAGCGAGAACGCGTTCGCCGGCCTCGGCGGCGGAATGGCGCTCGACGGCCGCTTCCGCCCGGTCGTGGAGTTCATGTATCCCGACTTCATGTGGGTCGCCGCCGACCAGGTGTTCAACCAGATCGGCAAGGCACGGCACATGTTCGGCGGCGACAACCCGGTGCCGCTCGTGCTGCGCACGAAGATCGCCATGGGCTCGGGCTACGGCTCGCAGCACCTCATGGACCCGGCTGGCATCTTCGCCACGAGCCCGGGCTGGCGCATCGTCGCCCCTTCGACCGCCGAGGACTACGTGGGCCTCATGAACGCCGCGCTCGCCCTCGAGGACCCGGTGCTCGTCATCGAGCACGTCGACCTCTACAACGAGAAGGACACCGTGATCGGGGGCGACCTCGACTACGTGATCCCGCCGGGCAACGCGGCGATCCGGCGCGAGGGCTCGGAGGTCACCGTCATCAGCTACCTCTCCATGGTGCGACACAGCCTCGAGGCGATCGAGCAGACCGGCGTCGACGCCGAGCTCATCGACCTGCGCTGGCTCGACCGCGCGTCGATCGACTGGGACACCATCGAGGCATCCGTCAAGAAGACGAACGCCGTGCTCATCGTCGAGCAGGGCGCTCGCGGAACCTCCTACGGCGGCTGGCTCGCCGACGAGATCCAGCGCCGGTTCTTCGACTGGCTCGACCAGCCCGTGCAGCGCGTGACGGGCGCCGAGTCGTCGCCGTCCATCTCGCGGATCCTCGAGCGGGCGGCGATCGCCCGCACCGAAGAGGTCGTCGCCGGTCTCGAGACCGTGCGCGCGAACGCGGGAGGTGCGTGATGGCCACCACGATCCGTATGCCCGAGGTGCTCGCGAACGTCACCGAGGCCGCCATCCAGGCATGGCTCGTCGCCGTGGGCGACTCGGTCGCGGTCGGCCAGCCGCTCGCCGAGATCGAGACCGACAAGGCCGTCGTCGAGTACGCGGCCGAGACGGCGGGCACCGTGCTCGAGCTGCTCATCGCCGAGGGCGACTCGGTCGACGTGGGCGCGGCGATCGCCGTCATGGGCGAGCCCGGCGAGGTCGCCGCGCCGCCGGCTCCTGCCGTTCCGCCCGGTCCTGCTGCATCGACGACGGATGCCGCCGCGCCGCCGTCCGACCCGGAGTCCGCCGCGCCGGTCGCCGATGCCGAGCCCGTCTTCGACGAGCCGGTCGCCGCCGCTCCGGCCGCCGCCACCCCTCCGGGCCCCGCGGGTCCCCCCGCCGCGGAGCCCGGAGGTCGCCGGTTCGTCAGCCCGGTGGTGCGCCGGATCGCTCGGGACCGTGGCATCAACCTCGACGGCGTGACCGGGTCCGGCCCCGGCGGCCGGATCGTGCGCCGCGACCTCGAGGCGCTCCTGGCCGTTGTGTCGCAGGCACCGGCCGCTCCGCCCACCCCGGCGGCACCCGAGACTCCGGCCGCGCTCGTGGCATCCGGAGCTTCGGCGGAGCCGCCGGCACCCGCAGCCCAGGCCGCGCCGGCGGCATCTGAAGCCCCGGTCGCGCCGGCGGCCGCCGTCCCGGCAGCGGCCGCCGCCCCCGCCGCGTCCGGCGGTCTCGAGCCCGAGCTGATCCCGCACACCCGCATGCGCCGCACGATCGCGCGCCGCCTCACGGAGAGCAAGAACGAGGTGCCGCACTTCTACCTGAGCGCGGACTGCCGCGTCGATCGGCTCCTCGAGCTGCGCCGCGAGCTCAACGCCGCGGGCACGGTCAAGGTCTCGGTCAACGACCTCGTGGTCAAGGCCGTCGCCGGCGCGTTCGTCGACGTGCCCGAGGCGAACCGCACCTGGACCGACGAGGGCGTGCTGCAGCACCGCACGGTCGACATCGCCGTCGCCGTCTCGCTCGACGACGGGCTCGTCACCCCAGTGGTGCGCGGCGTCGAGAGGCTCGGTGTCTCGGCGCTCGGCCGGAGCATCGCCGACCTCGCCGAGCGTGCCCGCTCGGGCGGCCTGCGGCAGCACGAGATCGAGGGCGGCAGCTTCGCCGTCTCCAACCTCGGCATGTTCGGCACGCAGGAGTTCAGCGCGATCATCAATCCGCCGCAGGCGGGCATCCTCGCCGTCGGCGCCGCACGACGGGCGCCCGTCGTGGTCGATGACGCCATCGAGGTCGGCACGGTCATGACCGTCACGCTCTCCGCCGATCACCGCGTGCTCGACGGGGCCCTCGCGGCGCGCTGGCTCGCGGCGTTCGTCGCCCGCATCGAGCACCCGCTGACGATCCTCGCCTGATGAGCCTCCCCTGACGATCCTCGCCTGACGAGCCCGGCCAGACGAGCCCGGGGACGCGCCGACTCCGACGCTGATGCGATTGCAGCATCCGTGCCGCAGTCCGCACGACGCAGCGCGTTCCGACGCGGCCCGACGTGCTCAAGCCGCGCGGCCCGCCTCCGGCGACGGCACCCGCTCCGCCACCCGGCGGGGGCGCGGTCGCCCGGCGAGGAATCGCATGGAGAGCCCCGCGAGCATGGATCCGAGCGCGCCCTGCACGAGGTCGCCGAGCGTGTCGACGTAGCCCACGTAGATCTCGGGGTCGATGTAGTTCAGCCCGAACCACTCGAAGAACTCCCAGAGCACGCCGATCGAGAACCCGAGCGCGGTGACCATCACCGTGGCCGAGAGCACGGGGTGCGGCAGGGTCTCGGCATCCGCGAGCACGTGGAGTCGCACGAGCACGACGTAGAGCATGGCGGCGAAGAGGCCGTTGGTGAGGAAGTGCATGGGCAGGTCCCACCAGCGGGTCGTGTAGTAGATCCCCATCACGCTGCTCCAGGTCGACATGAGCACCGCGACGCAGAAGAGGATGTCGAACGCCGGCCGCACGCGCAGCACGCGGGGGAGCAGCATGGCCGCCACCGCCGACACGAAGCTCAACGACGACAGCACGCCCCAGCCGACGCCGGCGACGACGATGCTGACCACGCCCACGATGCGCAGCACGTCGGCGACGATCTCGGCGAGGCCCTCGGGCCGCCGCATCCACGACCGGATCATTGCATCAGACTAAGCCGTCGGTCCGGCGGCGCGGCGGAGGACCGCCTGCACCGGCTCGTGGTCGGATGCCGCCCTGCCCTCGAACCTCGCGGCGTTGATCCCCGCGCTCCGCACGTCGACTCCGCGGCCCACGAGGATGAGGTCGATGCGGCTGCCGCCGGGGCGCCGACGGCGGTAGTTCGAGAACGTCCCCCACTGCGGGGTCAGTTGGTCGGCTGCGGCCTCCCACGTGTCGCGGAGCACCCCCTCCGAGGTCAGCCGACGGTACACGGCCGAGTCGACGTCGGCGTTGAAGTCGCCCGTCACGACGATCGCGGCGTCGGGTTCGGCGGATGTCGCGCGCTGCACGAGGTCGAGGATCATGGCCGCCGAGGCGAGCCGTGACCGCCACGAGAGGTGGTCGAGGTGGGTGTTGAACGCGTGCAGCCGTGCACCCGTCGCAGTGTCGGTGAACTCGGCCGAAACGAGGATGCGCCGGGTGAGGTTGCCGAACGATCGCGAGCCCGGCGTGTCGGGCGTCGCCGAGAGGGCGCGCTGGCGCCATTCGGTCAGCTCGAGCCGTTCGGCGTCGTAGAAGATCGCGCAGCGCTCGTCGGTCCCCGCGGCGTTGCGGCCGTGGCCGATCCACCGGTAGCGCCGTCCGAGCGCGTGCTCGACGACGTCGACCTGGTCGGCGAGCGCCTCCTGCACGCCGAGGAGGGTCGGCTGCTCGGCGTGCAGGAGACGGCGGACGAGGGGCTTGCGCGTGTCCCAGCGATCGGGGCTGCCGGGGCGCAGGGTGCGGGTGCGCCGCCGCACGTTGAACGACATCACGTGCACGTCGGGGGCGGCCACCGGTCCGATCAGCGCGGCATCCGTCATCCGGCCAGCGTAGGCGGGGGGTGCGCTCATGCTCGGGACCATCGCCCCCCGTGCGCCGATCGCCGGCGCGGCGAGACGGCGATGGCCGGGTCCGCAGGGGAACCCGGCCATCGCCGCGCGCAGTGACCCGGGTGGTCAGTCCACGGGCTCGATCGAGACCTCGAGGCCCTCGAAGCCGCCGTCCCACCACGAGGTGCCGTCGACGCGGTCGAGCACGGTGCGGTACTGCGGGGCGGTCTCGAAGGTGGTGCCCTCCGCCTGGTCGGCGACCGAGCCCACGAGCGCGAGCGCGAGGTCGGTGAGCGAGTAGACGCCGGCGTCGGGGTTGTCGATCGAGTCCCAGACGTCCGCGATCGGCGCCGGCGCGGCATCCGTGCCCCGGCCCTCGGTGCGCGGCGAGGCGGGCGTGATCTCGCCGGTGGCGAAGTCCACGTGGTCGCCCGAGACCAGGTACGACCAGCGGGTGCCCGTGCCCACAGCCCCGTCGATCACGGTGTCCGAGGTGTCGAGCAGCGAGACGCCGTTGCGGCCGATGACCTCGCCCTGCCGCGTGGCCCGGTCGACGACGAGCGCGGTGGTCTCGTCGACGCCGACGACGAGGTCGTGGCCGGTCTGCTCGGCGAGCTTGATCATGCGCGCCTGGCGCCCCCAGGTGGTGAAGTGGCTGTCGAGCAGCCCCTCCTGGAAGAACCCGAACCCGCCGTAGGGCAGGTGGGCGAGCGCCGCCGCGTCGTCGAGGTAGCCCGGCGTCGTGCCGTCGCGCCACGCCTGGTACGGCTCGCCGCCCGTGACCATGTCCGCGCCCTGCTGGATCGTGGTTCCGGCGCTCACGCCCGAGACGACGCCGCCGCGGTCGAGCACGCCTCGGATCTCAGTCATCACCTTGGTGTCGGTGCACGACGTGAACGCCTCGTCGGTCGCCTGCTTGCAGTCGAACAGCGTGCGCACGTACCGCATCTGGTCGCCGCCGCCGAAGAACACGCCGGTCGACTTCGCGACCTCCCGAGCGACCTTGGGGTCGTTCGCGTTCGACGGCTTGTACTGGTCGCCGGCGAAGTTCACGGCGGTGTCGATCGGCACCGCGTACGTCTCGGCGCCGAAGCGCTCGAACAGGGCCGAGTAGTACAGGCCGTTCGCCGACGCATTGTTGAGCGAGTCGTCGGCTGCGTCGGCCGCGGTCTTCGCGGTGCTCGATGCGGCCGTCACGATGGCGATGCGCGCCGTCGCCGGGCCGTCGCCGTCGGGGTCGGCGAGGTCGACGATGCGCTGCAGGATCGTCGCGTCCTCCTTCAGGTTGCCGCCGATCAGCACGAGGCTGCCGGCGTTCGAGTCGGATGCCGCGGCGCCTGCGGTCGCGACGGGAGTTGCGGCTGGCGCTGCAGCGGCGGGCGCGGCGGTGACGGCGCAGGCGAATGCGGCCGTGGCTGCGACGATCGTCGCGGCGGTGCGAGTGATCATGGGTGTCCTCTCTCGGGGGTGAGGGTGACGTTACATCAGCCATTACACAACGTCTAGATGTAATACCCGTAACAATCGCGTATCGACACCGCGACCGCCTCGCTGGATAGGATCACGACATGGCGGATGACGCGGTCCAGCAGGCACAGCAGGCGGCGCAGGCGGCGGCGGAGGCCGCAGCGGCGCTCCAGAAGCAGGCCGAGGAGGCGATCCGCAAGGCCGAGGAGGCGGCGGCGCTCGCGAAGGCGGCGCTCGAGGCGCAGCAGGCGGCGGCCACGTCGACGGATGCCGCGACGGCGCCGGACGCGGTCGAGCCCGCGTCGGCCGAGCCCGCACCCGGGGCGCCCGCCGCGCAGCC
>NZ_RHHB01000044.1 GCF_003710805.1 Agromyces tardus
CGACCCGCTGGCAGCCGAGCTGCGGCGAGCGGATGCCGCGGGCCGCCCGCCACGCGTCTCGCGCACCCGGCGGGCCCGCCCCGCCGCCGGGCGCGGCGCACCCACCCGCACCCGCTGGTACACGCCCTGGCTGTTCGTGATCGTGCCGCTCGCACTGCTGGCGACGTTCACGTTCATCCCCGTGGTGAGCATGTTCTGGTACAGCTTCACCGACTGGGACGGACTCGGGCCCGCCGACGGATTCGTCGGCCTCGACAACTACGTCGAGGTCTTCACCCGGCCCGAGTACGTGCAGGTCTTCCTCGTGAGCCTGTACTACGTGGGCGCGTCGATCATCCAGATCGCGCTCGCGCTCTACTTCGCCACCGTGCTGAGCTTCAGCACCCGGTTCCGCAACTTCTTCAAGGGCGTGCTCTTCTTCCCATACCTCATCAACGGGGTCGCGATCGGGTTCGTCTTCCTCTACCTCTTCCAGCCGGGCGGCACGCTCGACTCGGTGCTCGCAGTGTTCGGCGTCGGCGACCCGCCGCAGTGGCTCGGCGACCCCGACGTGGTGAACTACTCGCTGGCGGGCACGTCGATCTGGCGCTACATGGGACTGAACTTCGTGCTGTTCCTCGGGGCGATCCAATCGATCCCGGGCGAGCTGTACGAGGCGGCCGACCTCGACGGGGCGAACCGGTGGCAGCAGTTCCGCTACCTCATCGCCCCCGGCATCCGCCGCGTGATCGGGCTCTCGTTCATCCTCGCGATCGCGGGCAGCCTCTCGGTCTTCGAGGTGCCGTTCATCATGACGGGCGGTGCCAACGGGTCGATGACGTTCGTCATCCAGGCCACCGAGACGGCCTTCAACTTCCGCAAGTTCGGCCTCGCGTCCGCGATGGCCGTGGTCCTGCTCGTGCTCGTGCTCGTCGTCACGTTCGTGCAGCGCAAGCTCTTCCCCGACGAGAAAGTCGACCTGTCATGATCGCGCGCCTCGCCGGCACGACCGGCAAGTACACCACCCTCGTCGTCGCGGCGCTCGTCGCGGTCGTGCCCCTCTTCGTCGTGCTCATCGCGAGCATGAAGACCAAGGAGGAGTACGCGAGCACCGGCCCGTTCGACCTGCCCGCGAACTGGTTCAACTTCGACAACTACGTCACGGCGTTCGTCAACGGCAACATGGTCGTGGGCTTCCTGAACACGACGTTCATCCTCGTGGTGTCGCTCGTCGGCACGATCCTCATCGGCACGATGACGGCCTACGCGATCGACCGGTTCGAGTTCCGCGGCAAGCCGCTCATCCTGGGGGCGTTCCTGTTCGCGACGCTCGTGCCGGGGGTCACGACGCAGGTGGCGACGTTCCAGGTCGTGAACTGGCTCGAGCTCTACAACACGCGCGGCGCCGCGATCGCCCTCTTCCTCGGCACCGACATCATCGCGATCTACCTGTTCGTGCAGTTCATGTCGTCGATCCCGAAGTCGCTCGACGAGGCGGCGATGCTCGACGGCGCGAACCGCTGGACGATCTACTGGCGCGTCATCCTGCCGCTCCTGAAGCCCGCGATCGCCACGGTCGTGATCATCAAGGGCATCGCGATCTACAACGAGTTCTACATCCCGTTCCTCTACATGCCCTCGCGCGACCTCGGCGTGATCTCGACGGCGCTCTTCCGGTTCAAGGGGCCGTTCGGCGCGCAGTGGGAGGTCATCGCGGCCGGCACCATCCTCGTCATCATCCCCACGCTCGTCCTGTTCCTCTTCCTCCAGCGGTACATCTACCGCGGCCTCACCTCCGGAGCGACCAAGTGATCCGCACCCCCCTCGCCGAGGGCTGGACCCTCAGCCTGCTCGACGGCCCCGCACCCGAGCACGTGCGCACGGCGCGCGTGGCCGCGACCGTACCGGGGTCGGTGCACACCGACCTGCTCGCCGCGGGGCTCATCGACGACCCCTACCTCGACGACAACGAGGCGCTGCTGGCCTGGATCGGCCGGTGCGACTGGCGCTACGAGACGGGCTTCGAGTGGGCGCCGCGGGTCTCCACCGGCTCGACGGGATCGCCCCACGGCGCCGCGGAGCTCGTCTTGGAGGGCCTCGACACCGTCGCCACGGTGCGCCTCAACGGCGAGGTCGTCGCCGAGACGCGCAACATGCACCGGTCGTACCGCGTCGACGTGCGCGGCCTGCTCCGCGAGGGCCGCAACGAGCTGCAGGTCGACTTCGCGTCGGCGATCCGGGCTGCGGATGCCGCGAGCCTCGAACTCGGCTACCGCCCCCACGTGAACCACCACCCCTACAACGCCCTGCGCAAGATGGCGTGCAGCTTCGGCTGGGACTGGGGCATCGACACGTCCACCGCCGGGCTGTGGCGGCCCGCCGCGCTCGAGGAGTGGTCGGGCGCGCGCCTCGCGGCGGTGCGTCCGATCGCGACGATCGACGGCGAGGAGGGCGTCGTGGCCGTGCACGTCGACGTCGCGCGCACCGACGGCGAGCGGCTGCGCGTCACGGCCGCGATCGGCGAGCACGCGGCATCCGTCGCCCTCGGGCCCGACGAGACCGCGGCCGTGCTCGAGGTGCGCGTGCCCGACGTGCGCCGCTGGTGGCCGCGCGGCTACGGCGAGGCGGCGCTGTACGACCTCGACGTGCGCGTCGCGGTCGACTCCGACTCGCCGTCGGCACGGGCCGCCGGGCCGGCCGATCGCGTCACGCAGCGCATCGGGTTCCGCACGATCGAGTTCGACACGACTCCGGATGCCGCGGGCACGCCCTTCACCCTCGTGGTGAACGGGGAGCCCGTGTTCGTGAAGGGCGCGAACTGGATCCCCGACGACGCGTTCCCGCACCGCGTCGACCGCGCCCGGTACGCACGGCGCCTCGACCAGGCGGAGTTCGCGGGGCTCAACCTCATCCGCGTGTGGGGCGGCGGTATCTACGAGTCCGCCGACTTCTACGAGCTCTGCGACGAGCGCGGCATCCTCACGTGGCAGGACTTCCTGCTCGCGTGCGCCGCCTACGCCGAGGAGGAGCCGCTGCGCGGCGAGATCGAGGCCGAGGCCCGCGAGGCGGTGGCCCGCCTGGGGCGGCATCCGTCGCTCGTCGTGCTCAACGGCAACAACGAGAACCTCTGGGGCCACCAGGAGTGGAACTGGAAGCTGCGCCTCGACGGCGCCACCTGGGGCGCCGGCTACTACCACGAGCTCTTCCCGGCCATCGTCGCCGAGCTCGCGCCGCACGTCGGCTACACGCCCGGCAGCCCGTTCACGCCCTCGCGCGAGCCCGGCGTGCCATTCGACACCGAGTCGCACCCGAACGACCCCGCGCACGGCTCGATGCACATCTGGGACCTCTGGAACCAGAAGGACCACCCGCACTACCGCGACGTCCGGCCGCGCTTCGTCGCCGAGTTCGGCTGGCAGGCGCCGCCCGCGTGGGCGACGCTCACCCGCTCGGTCTCCGACGCGCCGCTCACCCCCGAGTCGCCCGGCATGCTCGTGCACCAGAAGGCCATGGAGGGCAACGTCAAGCTCACCGACGGGCTGCTGCCGCACCTGCGCCTGCCGAACGAGATGCACGACTGGCACTGGGCGATGCAGCTCAACCAGGCGAACGCGATCACGACGGCCGTCGAGTGGTTCCGTTCACTCGCGCCGCACTGCATGGGCTCGATCGTGTGGCAGCTTAACGACTGCTGGCCCGTCACCTCGTGGGCGGCGGTCGACGGCGACGAGCGCGCGAAGCCGCTGCTGCATGCGCTGCGCGCCGCCCACGCCGACCGGCTCGTCACCGTGCAGCCGGCCGACCCGGCCGACCCGTCGGCGGGGCTCGTCGTGGCCGTCGTCAACGACACGGCCGAGCCGTGGACGGGTTCGCTCGCCATCGAGCGGCTCGGCTTCGACGGCGACCTGCGCGCGGCCGAGTCGGTGGTCGTGTCGGCGGCCGCCCGCTCGGTCGCGACCGTCGCGGTGCCCTCCGCGGTCGCCGAGACGACGGATGCCGCGGGCGAGCTGCTGCGCGCCGGGCTCGACGGCGTGCGCGGCCTCTGGTTCTTCGCCGAGTACCGCGACAGTGCGCTCGACGCGGGCCGGTTCTCGGCCGAGCTGCAGCAGCGCGCCGGGGGAGTGGCGCTGCGCGTGACCGCCGAGTCGCTGCTGCGCGACGTGACGCTGCTCGTCGACAAGGTCGACGCCGCGGCATCCGTCGACCGTGCGCTCGTGACCCTGCTGCCCGGGGAGTCCGCCGTGTTCGAGGTGACGACGGATGCCGCGCCGACCCTCGAGCAGCTCACCGCGCGCGAGGTGCTGCGCACGGCGAACCAGCTGGTGGCGTCGTGACCGAGGTGCTGCCCATTCGGTCGGATGCCGCGGTCGGCGGCCTGCTCGCCATCGACGCGGGCCAGACCGGCATCAAGCTGCGGTACCGCCGCGGCGACGAGACGACCGAATGGGCCGCGCCCGGCATCCGCACCGACCTGCCGCTGCTGCCGCAGCTCGCGCGCGCGATCGAGCGCGCCGGCGACGCGGGACACCGCGCCACGGCCGTGGGGATCGGGGTCTCGGGGCTCACCGCCGAGGAGAGCGACGCGGGCGCGCTGCTCGCCGCGGCCGCGACGCTCGGCACACGACGGATGCTGCTCGCCCACGACTCGATCACCGCCTACCTGGGCGCCCTCGGCGACGAGCGCGGAGTCGTCGTCGCGGCCGGCACGGGCGTGGTGACGCTCGCGGTGGGCGCGACCGAGGTCGCCCGGGTCGACGGCTGGGGCAACCTCATCGGTGACGCCGGCAGCGGCTACTGGCTCGGGCGGGCCGCGCTCGACGCCGTCATGCGACACCACGACGGGCGGGGCGAGCCCACCGTGCTCACGGACATCGTGCGGCCCGACTTCGCCGACCTCGAGTCGGCGTACATCGAGCTGCAGGGAGATCCCTCGCGGGTGCAGCGCATCGCGGCGTACGCGCGCCGGGTGACCGAGGTCGCCGACGACGATGCGGTGGCGGGCGCGATCGTCGCCGAGGCCGGGCGCGAGCTCGCGGCATCCGCCCTCGCGGGGCTGCGCCGCGTGGGCGAGGCGGATGCCGCGGCACCTCGCGTGCGCGGCATCGGCGGGCTCTTCCACGCCCCGGCGCTGGCCCGCGAGTTCGGTGCCGAGCTGCGCCGGCTGCTGCCCGCGGCGGAGCTGCGCATCGGGGAGGCGCACCCCCTCGACGGCGCCGCGGCGCTCGCCGACGTCGGGCCGTCGAGCGCGCTCGCGGCGCACATCTCGCACGCGGAGCACTGACTCCGCGTGCGTTCGCCGGGGCGACCGCGACCGCGCCGGCTGACGAAGGCCCCGGGCACGTGCCCGGGGCCTTCCGCCTGCGGGCAGGCCGGCGGGCCACGCCGAGGTCGGGCCCTGCGTCCGGCTCTGCGGCCTTGCCGGACCCGGCGCTCAGGACTCGGGCTTCAGTGCTCGAGGTAGCGCTCGAGCTCCTCCTCGGGAACCGGGATGCCGGCCTCATCGAGCCGCTGGCGCAGCGCGGCGCCCTCGTCGTGCACGTGGCCGAGGCGCAGGTCCTCGTGCACCTGCGCGAGGATGCCGCGGATCTGCTCGCTGCGCGACGCCTCCGTTGCCCCGCGCTGCACGGGCTCGTCCTGCGTCTCCGGCGTGCGGTCGCTCATGTCGTGCCTCCGTCCGGCGTCCGGTGGACACCTCGCTCACGATGCTGTGGGATCGGCGGCCGCGCGTCGAGGCGTTGACAGCGCGACATCCGCCGCTCGCGGCCTGCGGCCGGTCAGGCGGACGGCGTCTGGCCTGCCTCCTCGGCGTCGCGCAGCGTGAGGTACGTCGGGCGGCCGCCGACGGCGCGTTCCTGCAGCTGTCGGTAGGCCTCCATCCACGCCATCGCCTCGTCGAGCCGCTCCGGACCGAGTCGGCACAGCCGCGAGCGGCCGACCTTCTCGGTCGTGACGAGGCCCGCCTCGACGAGCACGTCGACATGCTTGCGGATGCCCGTGATGGTCATGCCCGTCGGCTCGGCGAGCCGGCTGATCGTGGCGGGACCCTCGCCGAGCCGCTCGAGGATCCCGCGCCGGGTCTCGTCGGCGAGCGCGGCGAACGCATGGTCGAGCGGCACATGTTGAACCATGCAGTTCAGCATACGACGCTGAACCGGGAAGTTCCATGACCGGATGGCGCGACCCCGGGGCTGTCGCAGATAGTCTGCGACCATGCCAGAGGTGATCGGCGACATCATCCCGTTCGGGGTCGGCGTCGCGCTCAGTCCCGTGCCGATCATCGCGGTGCTGCTGCTCGTGATGGCGCCGGTGGGCGCGCGAGGCGGGGTGCTCTTCCTCATCGCGCGCGTGCTCGCCTTCGCGGCCATGACCGCGCTCTTCGCGTGGGCGTCGGACTTCATCGACGACGCCACGGGATCGACGACGCCCGCGGCGGTGCTGCGCCTGCTCGTGGGCGCCACCCTCGTGGTCGGGGCCGTCGTCAAGTGGCGTCGCCGCCCGCGCGCCGACGACGAGCCGAAGCTGCCCGGCTGGATGCGCTCGATCGACGGCACCGGCCCCGGCGGCGCGTTCCGCCTCGGCCTCGTGCTCACGGTCGCGAACCCCAAGGAGATCGCGTTCGCCGCCGGTGCGGGGCTCACGATCGGCGGCGCGATGCTCGGCGCGGGCGAGATGGTGCTCGCGGGCGCCGTGTTCGTGCTGCTCGCGTGCCTGAGCGTCGCCATCCCGGTGCTGGCCGTGCTGGTGGGCGGCGAACGGATGTCGCCGATCCTCGCCGAGGCGCGCGCGTGGCTCCTGCGCAACAACGCGATCGTCATGGCGATCGTGCTCCTCGTGATCGGCGCGATGCTCATCGGCAGCGGCATCTCGGGGCTCGGCTGAGCCGGCCCGGTGTCGGCGGCTCGTGGTCTGGTGGGGCCATGGGCTTCGACGCGTGGTTCCTCGGCCTCGAGGCGGCGATGCCGCGGGTGCCCGAAGCGGATGCCGCGGCATCCGTCGACCTCGACTACCTGCACTTCACCGTGGTGCTCGACACCCGTCGGCGGCTCGCGCGCATCACGGGCGTGAACGTCGACGGCGCCCGTCTCGTCGACGTCGAGCGCGGCGACGACTGGCGCCTCGACGAGCGCATCCCCGCCGACTGGCAGGCCGGGCCCGAGATCTACGCGCGCAACGACCTCGACCGGGGGCATCTCGTGCGTCGGCGCGACCCGGTGTGGGGCACCCCCGAGGTCGCGGCGCGAGCCAGCTCCGACAGCTTCCACTACCCGAACGCGGCGCCGCAGGCGTCGGAGTTCAACCAGTCGATGCTGCTCTGGGTGGGCCTCGAAGACCACGTGCTCGAGTACGCGCGCGTGCACGCGCAGCGGCTCAGCGTCTTCACGGCACCGGTGCTCGCACCCGACGATCCGCCGTATCGCGGCATCCGCGTGCCCCTGCGGTTCTTCAAGGTGGTCGCCTGGCGGTCGGGCGACGAGCTCGCGACGGCCGGGTTCGTGCTCGACCAGTCGCCCCTCATCGACCTCGAGGGCGCGGCGCGCCTGCAGGCGGAGGCGGCTCGCGTCGCCGCGGGCGCGGTACCCGACCTCGGGCCGTTCCGCACGTACCAGGTGCCCGTGGCCGACATCGCCCAGCTCTCGGGGCTCGCGATGCCCGAGCTCGTCGCCGCCGACCGGATGCCGCGCACCCTCGCAGCGGAAGGCTGGCGCGAGGTGACGCGGCCCGAGCAACTGCTGCTCGGCTGACGTAGTGCAGCAGATCCGGTCAGCTCGCCGCTGCACCATGGGGGGTGCCGTCGGATCTCCGGTATCGCGGTCGACGGCGACCGCCCCCGGTCACGCCTCCGCGAATCGAGTCCGTGCGTCGGCGGCGACGGCGAGCGACTCGACGAACCCGTCGAGCAGGCGGCGGCCCTCGGGCCACGGCCCGAAGCCGCTCGCGACGTTGACGTGCCCGTGCGCGCCGATGTCGACGAGCGTCGCACCCCACTCCTCGGCGAGGTCGCCGGCGTGCCCGGGCGTGCAATAGGGATCGTTCGACGAGGCCACGAGCACCGCGGCGAACGGCAGCGGGCCGGGAGCGGGCACGGTGAATCCCACGGCGTCGACGGGGAACGCGGGGCCGTCGATGTCGGGCGGGGCGACGAGCAGGGCGCCCGCCACGACCGGCGTGACGCCCGCGGCGCGGGGGCCGGATGCGGCATCCGCCCCACTCGCCGAACCGAACGCTGCGACGCGCGCGCCCCAGTGCGCCACCGCGAGGCAGCCGAGGCTGTGCGCGACGAGCACGGGCGGGGCCGCGCTCGCAGCGACGGCGCGATCGACTGCGGCGACCCAGTCGTCGAGCTCGGGGTGCTCCCACGACGACGGCGCGATGCGGCGCACGTCGGCGAGTCCGGACTGCCAGAGGGTCTGCCAGTGGTCGGGTCCGGAGTCGCCGATGCCGGGGACGATGACGATGGGATGCCGCATGCAGGCAGCATGCCAGCCCGGCGGGCTTCGGGCGCCGGATGTTGCGACAAACGTCGAGCACATCCGGCCGATCCGCCGTGCAGGCCCGCGCGACTCGGCGCGCCGGCGCCCGGCTCCGCGGCCCGACTCGGCGCTCCGGCCGCGTCCCGGCTCCACGCACCCCTCGCGCCCGCACCCGTGCGGTGCCAGAGTGGAGTGATGGGCGAGGGCGGAACGCTGCAGACCGAGGTGCTCATCGTGGGAGCGGGCCCGAGCGGCCTCATGGCCGCCATGACGCTCGCCCGGCTCGGGGTCGACGCGCTCATCGTCGACGGCAAGGAGGGACCGACCCGCGAGTCGCGCGCCCTCGTCGTGCAGGCCCGGTCGATGGAGCTCTACGACCAGCTCGGCCTCATCGACCGGGTGCTCGCCGAGCGCACCTCGGCCCCTGGCGCCATCCTCGCGTTCCGGCACCGGGTGCTCGGCACGGTGCCGCTCCGACGGTTCGGGGCGGGCATCACCCCGTTCCCCGAGATCGCCGTGCTCGAGCAGAGCCGCAACGAGCGGATCCTCGTCGACGGGCTGCACGAGACCGGTCGCGAGGTGCTGTGGCGGCATCGGCTCGTCGCGCTCGAGCAGCCCGCGGCATCCGTCGTGGCGACCCTCGAGGGGCCAGACGGGCCGGTGACCGTGCGCGCCCGGTTCGTGATCGGCGCCGACGGCGCGCACTCGGCCGTGCGCGAACTGCTCGGCATCCCGTTCGAGGGCGTCACCAACCAGCACACCTTCTTCGTGGCCGACGCGCTCGGCGCGACGGGCCTCGTCGACGGGTACGTCAACATCCGCATGGCGCCCGACGACATCCTGCTGTCGTTCCCGATGGGCGAGGGCGGCCACGCGCGCATCCTCGGCGTCGTGCGCGACGACGACCTCACCGCCGCGGGCGAGCTGCCCGAGGCGCTCGTACGCTCCCGCATCGCGCGCGGGTTCACCGTGGGCTACCGCGAGTCGACGTGGTTCGCGACCTACCGCCTGCACCACCGGGTGGCCGCGCGCTTCCGGGCGGGCGGATGCTTCCTGGTCGGCGACGCCGCCCACATCCACTCGCCCGTGGGTGGCCAGGGCATGAACACCGGCCTGCAGGATGCGCACAACCTCGCCTGCGCGATCGCCGACGTGGTGGTGCGCGGCATGCCCGAGCGCCGGCTCGACCGCTACCAGGTGGAGCGCCGCCGGGTCGCCCTGAAGCTCGTGTCGACGACGGATCGCATGTTCGGGGTCGTGACCTCCGACGAGGGGTTCGCCCACTTCGTGCGAGGTCGCGTCATCCCGGCGCTCGGCCCGCTCGGGCTGCGGGTGATCCCGCCGCTCATCGGGGTGCGACGCATCTTCGGGTGGCTGTCGCAGACCCGCATCCGGTACCGGATGTCGCAGCGCGTTCCCTCCGCGAGCCAGCGCCGCGACGACATCGTGGGCAAGCGCCTCGCGTGGACGGGCGACAACTACGACGCGCTGCGCTCCCTCAGCTGGCAGGTGCACGGGTACGGCGCGCCCTCATGGCTCGTGGCCCGGGTCGCCGATCGCCTGGGCGTGGAGCACCACGACTTCGCGCCCGACCCGCACGGACGCCTGCGCGCCGACCGCCTCTACCTCGTGCGACCCGACGGGTTCGTCGCGGCCGAGGCGAGCGTCGCCGCGGGCGAGCGGGCGCCCGGTGATGCCGTGCCGGCGAGCTTCCGCGAGCAGCTGGCGGGCTAGCGCGCCGCGATCGTGGTCCGCGTCGATCGAGGAGGGGCCGACGGAGTCGACCCCCCGCCGATCGAGTAGGGGCCGACGGAGTCGACCCCGTATCGAGATCCGTGGGGGCCTCGATACGGCGCTGCGCGCCGACTCGACCGGCGGTGAAGCGCACCGCGGTGCTCAGGCGACGTGCGCCCAGAGCACGCCCTCCTGCGTCTCGGCCCAGGGCTCGGTGCGCTTGAGGCCGAGGCAGCCGAGCACGAACTCGGCGTAGTGGTCGGCGTGCTCGATGGCCGAGGCCTCGTCGAGCTCGGCCGGGTCGTCGACCGTGAACACGTCGACCGCGAGCGGCTCGTCGCCGATCCGCGGATAGAGCACCATGTCCCACGACTCGAGGTCGGGCGTCGCGATCACGCGCCGCAGCTCGACCCGGCTCGCCCCCCGAGCCTCGTCGTCCGTGAGGCATCCGACCGGCTTCGTCATCCGCGCACCCCCATCCGCGTCCTCGACTCCAGCAAACTCCACGCGGGGCCGCGCGGCGTGGAGGCGCGACGGGGATTCGCGCAGCGGCATCCGCCGACCGCCGCTCGGCCGTATCGTCGAGGGGTGACGCCCCACCCCGCCGACGCCCCGATGACGGAGGCCGTGCTCCGCCGCCGACGCGCGGCCGGCGCCGCGACCCAGCTCGGCACCGAGGTGTCGATCAACTTCGGTTCGTCGCTCGCGGGCCTCGTGATCCCCGTCGTCGGATCGTTCGTGGTCGTCGCCGTGCGCCAGCTCGTGATGGCCGTCGCGGTGCTGCCCTTCTACCGGCCGAAGCGCGCCGAGCTCACGTGGCGGCGGCTGCACCCTGCCGTCGCGCTCGGCGTGGTGCTCGCGATCATGAACGTCACGTTCTACGAGTCGGTCGACCGGCTGGGGCTCGGCATCGCCGCGACGATCGAGTTCCTCGGCCCGCTCGCGATCGCCCTGCTCACCTCGCGCCGCATCCTCGACGTCGCGTGCGCGCTCGCCGCGGGCGCGGGGGTGTTCCTGCTCATCGGGCCGGGGGCGGCGGGCGATGGGAACGTCGGCGGGGCGGATGCCGCGGGCGCCGCCGCATCCGGAGTCGACCCGTGGGGCGTGGTGCTGGCACTCACGGCCGCGGCCGCCTGGGCCGGTTACATCCTGCTCACGCGACGCGTCGCCGTCGGGCTCCCCGGCCTCGAGGGACTCACCGTCGCGAGCCTCGTGAGCCTCACGCTGCTCGTGCCGCTCGCGATCGCCACGCTCGACGTGAGCGCCCTCGACTGGCAGGTGGTGGGTCTGCTGCTCGGCGTCGGCGTGCTGTCGTCGGCGCTGCCGTACAGCCTCGACACGTACATCCTGCGGCGCATCACGCCGCGGCTCTACGCGATCATCACGAGCTTCGGCCCCGTGATCGCAGCGGGGTTCGGGGTGCTCGTGCTCGGGGAGTCCTTCACGGTCGTCGAGGTCATCGCGATCGCGATCGTGTGCGGCGCCGCGGGCACGGCGCTCGCGACGCAGCGCGAGCGCCCGGCCGCGACCGACCTCGAGCGCACCGCGCGAGCCATCCCCTAGCCGCCCCTCCCGCCCCCACGCCCCCGGCCGCTCGACCCTCACCCCTCGCCTCCCTCCTCGGTCTCGGTCGACGGGGTCGCACGTGATGTCGTTCTCGACCCCGAGAATGACCGCTTCTGCGACCTGTGCGCCCGCCGCACGTACACGCGGCGTCACGGAGGTGGGGAGTTGCGGGGTGGGAGGCGAAGCGTGGGGAGTTGCGGGCCGGGGAGGTGAGGGGTTGGGAGGTGGGCGATCGGACGGCGCCGGATGCGGAGTCGTGATGCGCCGGGCGATGCGATCGCGCGGCGGGAGTCGTAGCGTGGGACGAGGCGCGGGCGCCGCGTCGACGCCGACGTCGAGGAGGGCAGGCCGATGGCAGTCATCGCGTGGATCGGGCTCGGGCACATGGGCGGGCCGATGGCCGGCCACCTCGCCGCGGCCGGGCACGAGGTCGTGGGATTCGACGTCGACGCGAACGCCGTCGCGCAGGCGTCGGCCGCCGGCATCCGCATCGCACGGGATGTGCCGAGCGCCGTCACGGGCGCCGACGTGGTGTTCACGTCACTGCCGCGGTCCGAGCACGTGCGCGAGGTGCTCGGCGGCGACGCGGGCGGCGGCGTGTTCGCGGCGGCGCGGCCGGGCGCGCTCGTGCTCGACACGTCGACCGTCGACGTCGCCACGTCGCGGTGGTGCCACGAGGCGGCGGAGGCCCGCGGCATCCGCTTCGTCGACGCCCCCGTGTCGGGCGGCATCGCCGGGGCGCACGCGGGCACGCTCACGTTCATGCTCGGCGGTGCGGCGGATGACGCGGCCGAGGCGGCCGTGCTCGTGCAGCCCATGGCGGGGCACGTGTTCGTCGTGGGCGGCCCGACGTCGGGGATCGCGGCGAAGCTCGCGAACAACCTCATGCTCTTCATCTCGCTGCTCGCGAGCTCGGAGGGCGCGCGTCTCGCGGCCGAGCTCGGCCTCGACCCGTCGGTGTTCCACGACATCGCGTCGGTGTCGTCGGGCGACTCGTGGCCCGTGCGCACGTGGTACCCGGTGCCGGGCGTCGTGCCCACGAGCCCGGCCAACCGCAACTTCGACGCGACCTTCACCGCGCGCCTCGCCGAGAAGGACCTGTCGTACGCACTCGCCGCAGGCGAGGCCGCGGGACTCGACCTCGCCGCGGGCCGGCTCGCGCTCGACCGCTTCGAGCGCCTCATCGACGAGGGGTACGGCGACAAGGACTGCAGCCTCGTGGTGAAGTACGTCGCGCGCGACGGGCGCACGCCGGGCTTCGACCCGGATGCCGCCTGACGCGGCGTCGTCGACCCACCGACTTGTCGCGCGTCTCGTTGCGCCCGCCCGCGCCGCGCGCCGTGCGCCGCCCGACGCGCCGCGCGCCGCCCGACGCTGCGGCGACCCCGACGGTCGCCGTTCACCATCCCGTCAGGGCGCGCGGGGGTGCACTTCGCTACCCTCGGATGGGGACGAGCGGAGGTGGGCGATGGCTTGGCTGCGACGACGGCGGCGCCTCAAGCTCGCGCCGTTCGACCGCTCGGCGCTGCCGCCCGTGGAGCCGGCCTCGTTCGAGGACATGCGCGACGAGGGGCTCCTCATGGCCGAGGCGGCGGGGCGGATGCGGCTCAAGAACCGCTTCATCGTCGACGCACTCCGCGGCGACGAGGCGTACACCGGCGAGCGTGCGGCGGATTCCGCTCGACAGGTGCTGCTCGACCTCGTCGAGGAGGAGCACGAGGCGGCCGACCGCATCGCCCACGAGCGCGAGGTGGCCTCGCAGCGCGACGGGCGGTCGCAGCACCAGCACGACTACCATCGCGGCGACGCGCTGAACCTGCGCCGCCGCGAGCAGGTCTACTCCGCGGTGGCCGCGGAGCTGTGGAGCCGACGCGACGACGAGGAGTACGTCGCCGGCTTCGCCGAGCGTGCCCGTGTCGCAGCGTGGGATGAGGTCGCCGCCGCCCTCGAGCAGGAGCTCGACCGCCGCTGGCCGCGCTTCGACGAGGAGCCCGGCTACGAGGAGGCGCGGCCGTCGCGCCTGGCCGACTTCGCGGGCGACCTCGAGCGCGCGCTCAAGCTCGCCGAGGTGCGGCGCATCGCCGCGTCGATCCCCGAGTACTGAGCCGGCTGCTCAGCGAGGATGCCGCGGAGTGGGGCCGAGCGGATGCCACGACCGCAGCGAGTGCCGCGCCGGGCCGGATGCCCCGGAGTGGGGCCGAGCGGATGCCACGACCGCAGCGAGTGCCGCGCCGAGCCGGATGCCGCTTGCCGAGCGCCGCCGTGGGTGCGCCGCGCCGCGGCATCCGCCACACTGGGCCGATGACCCGCCACTGGACCCCGCTCGCCGTCGTCTACCTCGTGCTCGCGATCGCGGGCCTCATCGGCACGTGGACGTACAACGTCATCGCCATCGTCGAACGCCGAGACTTCATCGGCGACCTCGTGTCGAGCGGCCCCTCGGTGTCGTCGATCACGACCGACCTGCTCGTCGTCGCCGTCGCGGGCAGCATCCTCATCGTCGTCGAGGCGCGCCGCCTCGGGATGCGCTTCGCGTGGCTCTACATCGTGGGCGCAGCGTTCACGGCGTTCGCGTTCACCTTCCCCCTCTTCCTCGCGATGCGGCAGCGTCGACTCACCGCGCTCCGCGCCGACGGGCCGGCGGTGGGCACGCCGACGACGCTGTGATCCGGCGCGATAGCGTGGGGACATGAACGACTCCGCCGCATCCGTCACCGTGCCCTGGGCCGCCGGCAGCTGGACCCGCGAACCCGTCGCGAGCCGCCTCGACGGCGACGTGCTCGTGGTCGAGGCCGCCGAGGGCAGCGACTGGTGGCGCACCACCCACTACGGCTTCGTGCACGACGACGGCCACGGGCTGCTGGGCGAGTGGCCGGCGGATGCTGCGGTCGAGGTGTCGTTCGACTCGTCGGCGCTCACGGCGCTCTACGACCAGGCGGGCCTCCTGCTCTGGATCGACGAGGTGCACTGGGCCAAAGTCGGCCTCGAGGTCTCCGACGGGGTGCTGCACCTCGGCGCCGTGGTCACGAACGGGGTGTCCGACTGGTCGCTCGCGCCGGTGCCGGAGTGGGCGGGCGAGGTCGTCACGATCCGCGCGAGCCGGTCCGGCGTCGACGGCGACGCGATCACGCTGCGTGCGCGCACGGCGACGAGCGGCTGGCGCACGCTGCGGGTCGCGCCGCTCGATGCGCGCGCGGCATCCGCCGGCCCCATGCTCTGTGCACCCATGCGCACCGGACTCGAGGTGCGGTTCACGCGGTGGGCCTTCCCGCCCGCCGACGTCGACCTGCACGAGGACCCGCCGCTCGGCTGAGCTCCATCCGGAGGGCCCAACGTCACAGGTCCTCCGGACCGCCCGCCCTACGCTGGCGGGCGACGAAGGAGGGGCATGGTCGGGGTCATCGCGCCCGGGCTGACGACCGCGGAAGCGGCCGAGCGGCGCGCGCACGCAGGGCCCAACCGCATGCCCGCGTCCAAGCGACCGTCGGTGTTCCGGCGGCTCCTCGGAGAGTTCGTGCACTTCTTCGCACTGCTGCTGTGGGTCGCGGCCGTGCTCGCGTTCTTCGCCGACCTGCCGCAGCTCAGCATCGCGATCGTCGGAGTGATCGTGCTCAACGCCGTCTTCGCCGCAGCACAGCAGGCCCGCGCCGACAAGGCCGCCGATCGCCTGCGCGAGATGCTGCCCGCCCGGGTCGCGGTCTGGCGCGACGGCCGCCGCCAGGTGATCGAGGCCGAGGACGTGGTGGTCGACGACGTGCTCCTGCTCGAGAGCGGCGACCGCGTGCCGGCCGACGCGATCGTGCTCAGCGAGAACCGGCTGCTCGTCGACTCGTCGATGCTCACCGGCGAGAGCGAGGCCGGCGGCGTGGCGGCCGAGGAGCCGCTCTTCGCGGGCACGTTCGTCGTCGAAGGCGATGCCCGCGCCCGGGTCATCGCGATCGGACCCGACACCCGCCTGGCCGGCATCGCCCGCCTGACGACGACGGTCACGAAGCCCGACACCCCGCTCACGCGCGGGCTGCGCGGGGTCGTGCGCCTCACCGCGCTCATCGCCGTCGGCATGGGCGTGCTGTTCCTGCTCATCTCGCTGCTCGTGGGCAACTCGATCCAGAACGCCTTCGTCTTCGCCATCGGCGTCACGGTCGCGCTCGTGCCCGAGGGGCTGCTGCCCACGGTGACGCTCTCGCTGGCGTGGGGCTCGGAGCGCATGGCGAAACGGCAGATCCTGGTGCGCAAGCTCGAGGCCGTCGAGACGCTCGGCTCCACGACGTTCATCTGCACCGACAAGACGGGCACCCTCACCCGCAACCAGATGACCGTCGTCGAGGCGTGGACGCCGGCGGGCTCGCTGAGCATCGATGGTGCGGGCTATGGCTCGGCGGCCCGGTTGACGTGGTCTGCGGATGCGACCGATGCCGCGGCCGACGCGGATGCCGCCGCGCGGGCCATGCGCGCACTCGCCCGCGCGGGGGAGCGCTGCTCCACCGGCTACGCGGAGGAGGTGGACGGCACGTGGCGCACCCACGGCGACCCCATGGAGGCGGCCCTCGACGCGTTCGCCCGCCGACTCGACGTCGACACCGCCGAGGACCGTCGGCTCGATTCCGACGCGCTGCGCTTCCCTTTCGACCCGCGGCTCCGGCGCATGGCGGTGGTGCTCGCCGACAGGATCGTCGTGAAGGGCGCACCCGACACGGTGCTGCCCCTGTGCGGCGACGACCCGGCGGCGCACCGCGCCGTGGACGCGCTCACCGCGCGCGGGCTGCGGGTGCTCGCCATCGCGGAGGGGCCGAGGAACGGCCCCACGCCGCACACCCAGGCGGAGTGCGAACGGGGCCTCCGGCTCCTCGGCCTCGTGGCACTCGAGGACCCGCCGCGCGACGACATCTCCGACGCGCTGCAGGCGTGCCGACGAGCGGGCATCCGGGTCGCGATGGTGACGGGCGACCATCCGGTCACGGCGGCCGCGATCGCCGACCAGGTCGGCCTGCGCACGTCCGACGCCCCGGTGCTGATCGGCGCGGAACTCCCCGCCGACGACCAGCATCTCGCGGCGGTGATCGACCACGACGGGGTCGTCATCGCCCGGGTCTCGCCCGAGGACAAGCTCCGCATCGCCCGGGCCCTGCGCTCGCGCGGCCACGTCGTGGCGATGACGGGCGACGGCGTCAACGACGCACCGGCCCTGCACGAGGCGGACATCGGCGTGGCCATGGGCCTGTCGGGCACCGACGTCGCCCGGGAGGCGGCGGACCTCGTGCTGCTCGACGACTCGTTCGCGAGCATCGTGGCCGGCGTCGAGCAGGGGCGGGCGACCTTCGTCAACATTCGCCGGTTCCTCACCTACCACCTGACCGACAACGTCGCCGAGCTGACCCCGTTCGTCGTCTGGGCGCTCTCGGGCGGCCAGTTCCCGCTGGCACTCGGCGTGCTGCAGATCATCGCCCTCGACCTCGGCACCGACACGGTCTCGGCCGTCGCCCTCGGCGCCGAGCCGCCGGCGAAGCACCTGCTCGACGGCCCGCCCGTCGGCGGCCGGCTGATGAACGGCACCGTGCTGCGCCGGGCATTCGGGGTGTTGGGGCCGCTCGAGGCCGGACTGAGCCTGCTCGCGTTCGTCGTGTCGTTCATGGCGCTCGGCTGGCAGGTCGGAACCCCGTTCCCCGACGGCCACGATCTCATGGCCGCGTCGGGGGCGGCGTTCATGACCGTGGTGTTCGCCCAGGCGGCCAACGCCTTCGCGTGCCGGTCGTCGTCGGTGTGGCCAGGCAAGCTGGGCTGGGGCACCAACCGCCTGCTCGTCGTCGCCGTCGCGGCTGCGCTGGCCTTCTCGATGCTGCTGCTGTTCGTACCGCCCGTTGCCGACCTGCTCGGCCAGGCGAGCCCGCCGTTCTGGGGCTGGGTCGTCGCAGTCGCCTCGGCGCCGATCCTGCTCGCGGTCGACGCGGCCGACAAGCGCGTGCGTGCGGGTCGCCCGCAGGCGCATGCCACCGGCGGCATGGGCCCGCGCTCGGCCTGACCGTGACCCGCGGATGCTGCCGCGCGCCCGTCTCGCCCGGACCCGGAGCCGCGCCCAGCGGACCGGGCTCGGCTGGCCGCGCTCAGCCGGACCGCGCCCGGCTGGCGGGCGTTCAGCAGACCGGGCTCGGCCTCACCGGGGCTCGGCCGGTCTCCGACTCAGCGGGCCGGCGCGATGTGATGGCTCGCCCGGAACACGTCGCCCGGGTCGACCTCGGCCTTCACCCGGCGCAGCCGCTCGAGCGTCGGCGGCGGGAAGATCGCCGCGAGCTGCTCCTCGCCGAAGTCGGGCGTGAAGTTCGAGTACTCGCCGCTCGTGAACGCGAGCGCCGCATCGGTCGCGACGCGGGCGGCCGCGACCTGCTCGTCGGTGGCGTCGGGCGGCAGGATGCCGTTGACCGCGAGCAGCGCCTGCCCGTCGCGATGCGCGATGGGCGTGGCATCCGCTGGGACGCGTGAGAACGCACCGCCGAGCGCGCGCAGCATGAGCATGGTGGGGATCTCGCGGTCGAGGGCGCGCAGGAACACGTCGAGCGCCTCATCGGAGAGATCGGGCACGAAGCCGTTGCCGCCGACGAGCCGGAACGGTGGCTTGCCCGGCGGCGACTCCTCGAGGAGGTCGGCGTAGGCGACCGGCGCGAGCGCGACCTCGGTGACCGACGGGAGCGAGAGGAGCGGCTCGAGGAGCCGCCGCAGCTCGGCCTCGGACCCGAGGAGCGCCACCGCGAGCTGCGGACCCGCCGGCATCTCGGGCATGAGCTGCGGCATGACGAGCAGCGTCGAGTTGAGCTCGTCGGGCCCTGCGGCCATGACGTCGCGCCAGGCGCGCAGGACCGCGCGCACATCGGACTGGTCGAAGCGCACGTGGCCGCCCACGAGCCCGTCGACCGGCGCGGCCTCGAAGGTGAAGCGGGTGACGACGCCGAAGTTGCCGCCGCCACCGCGAAGCGCCCAGAAGAGCTCGCGGTGCTGCGCGTCGTTGGCGATGAGCACCTCGCCGGCGGCCGTGACCACCTCGACCTCGCGCAGGATGTCGACGGTGAGTCCGTGGGTGCGGGCCAGCCAGCCGATGCCGCCGCCGAGCGCGAGCCCGCCCACGCCGACGTCGCCCGTGTCGCCGGAGGTGATGCCGAGCGAGTGCGGCGCGAGGGCGGACGCGACGTCGCCCCAATGGGCGCCCCCGCCCACGTGCACGAGGCCGCCGTCGGCGAGCTCGACGCCGGACAGCTCGGCGAGGTCGATGACGATGCCGCCCGCGACGGGGTCGGACCCGTGACCGCCGCTGCGCACGGTGAGGGGCACGCCGGCGGAGGTCGCGACGCGCACCGCGGTGGCGACCTCGTCGGCGGAGGAGGGACGGACGACGGCCTCGGCCTCGCCCGGGCCGGCGAACACGGTTCGCCCGGCGTCGAATTCTGGGGTGCCCGGGCCGTGGACCCGGCCGGGCAGGCGTTCGCTCAGTTCGGTGACGATCGACATGCGGGTCAGTGTGCCAGCGGCCTCCGACATCCGCGACCCCAGATCAGGCCACGGATCGCCCATCCGCTGCCAACTCCGCCGGGCCGCACCGCGCAGGAGTGAGGTTTCCGTCGGGGAGTGCCGTTGCCAACCTCACTCCACCACGGAAACCTCACTCCAGCGCGAAGGTGCCGAGCGGGCGCCCTACTCGCCGCTCGGGTGCGCGCCCGCGGCGTCGATCACCCACGCGTTGGCGAACGCACGCTCGCGCCAGGCCGAGTACCGCCCCGAGACGCCGCCGTGCCCCGCCGCCATCTCGATCTTCAGCAGCGGGTCCGCGCCGACCTCCCGCAGGCGGGCCACCCACTTCGCCGGCTCCACGTAGAGCACGCGCGTGTCGTTCAGCGACGTGATCGCGAGGATGCGCGGGTAGCGCACCACGTGCACGTTCTCGACGGGCGAGTACGACTTCATGTAGGCGTACACCTCGGGGTCGTCGAGCGGGTTGCCCCACTCGTCCCACTCGATGACCGTGAGCGGCAGCGTCGGGTCGAGGATCGACGTGAGCGGGTCGACGAACGGCACCTCGGCGAGGATGCCCGAGAACAGCCGCGGTGCGAGGTTCGCGACGGCGCCCATGAGCAGCCCGCCGGCGCTGCCGCCCTGCGCCACGAGCCGGTCGGGCGCGGTGATGTCGTTGTCGACGAGGTGCTCGGCCGCCGCCACGAAGTCGGTGAAGGTGTTGCGCTTGTGCAGCCGCTTGCCGTGCTCGTACCAGAGCCGGCCCATCTCGCCGCCGCCCCGCACGTGCGCGACCGCGAAGATCATGCCGCGGTCGAGCAGCGACAGGCGCGGGATGCCGAAGCCCGGGTCGATCGCGTGCTCGTACGAGCCGTACCCGTACAGCAGCGTGGGCGCGGGTTCGCCGATCGTCACGAGGTCGTGCCGGAAGACGAGCGAGATCGGGATGCGCGTGCCGTCGGGCGCCGTCGCCCACTCGCGGCGCTGGGCGTAGCGCTCGGGGTGGTAGTCGCCGAGCACCGCCTGCTGCTTGCGCACGTGCCGGGTGCCGGATGCCACGTCGAGGTCGATCACCGTCGACGGCGTCACGAAGCTCGTGTAGCCGAGTCGCAGCGTCGGCTGCTCCCACGAGGGGTTGCCGCCGACCCCGACCGAGAACAGCTCCTCGTCGAACCCGAGCTCGTGCAGGGTGTCGTCCACGGTGGCGTCGGCGGGCAGTCCGCCGTTCGGCACCTTCGCGATGGCGACGCGCGGCAGGCCGTCGCGGCGGTACTCGAGCGCGACGAAGTCACGGAAGCCGTGTGCACCTTCGAGGCGCACGGCGGGGTTATGCGGCAGCAGCATCCGCCTGGGCCCCTGCGGGTCGGATGCCGCGACGCTCACGAGCTCGAAGTTCACCGCGCCGTCGTTGTGCACGATGAGCAGGCGGTCCTTGCCGCCGGCGACGACGTGCTCGACGTCGTACTCGACGCCCTCCTTGCGGGGCCACACCACGCGGAACTCGCCGGTGGGGTCGTCGGCGTCGAGCAGCCAGGTCTCGCTCGTGATGTTCGATCCGGCCTCGATCACGAGGTACTTGCGGCTGCGGGTGAGTCCGACGCCGAGCCAGTAGCGCTCGTCGGGCTCGCTGAAGACGTTGACGTCGTCGGATGCCGCGGTGCCCACCTCGTGACGCCAGATCGCGTCGGGGCGCCACGCCTCGTCGACCGTCGCGTAGAAGAGGTGCCGGCCGCTCGGGTCGAACACGGCGCCGGCCGCGACGCCCTCGATGACGTCGTCGAACGCCCGTCCCGACCCGTCGATCGAGCGGAGCCGGATCGTGTAGCGCTCGTCGCCCTCGACGTCGACGCCGAAGAGCATCGTTGCGCCGTCGGCGGTCACGTCGAACGCCCCGAGCGAGTAGAAGTCGTGGCCCTTCGCCTCGACGTTGTCGTCGAGCAGCACCTGTTCGCCGGGCAGGGCCGCGCCGTCCTCGGGCACCGCCGGAGGCGTCCAGTCGTCGCCCGTTGCGGGCACCCGGCAGTGGATGCCGTACTGCTCGCCCTCGACGGTGCGGGTGTAGTACCACCAGTCGCCCTCGCGGGTGGGCACGCTGAGGTCGGTCTCCTTGGTGCGGCCCTTGATCTCCTCGAACAGCTGCTCCTGCAGGAGCGTGAGGTGCTCGGTCCGCGCCTTGGTGTAGGCGTTCTCCTCGTGCAGGTGGGCGAGCACGACGGGGTCGTCCTTCTCCCGCAGCCACTCGTAGTCGTCGATCACCACGTCGCCGTGGTGCACGCGTTCGGTCGGTCGCTTCTCGGTTGCGGGAGGAGTGAGCACGCGTCCACGCTACGCCCTCGGCCCGGGCGGGACATCCGTCCCGTTGCGCCGAGGGTCACCTCGACTTGGCGCACGGGCGAAGTGAGGTTAGCCTAAGCTCATACCGTTTCTCTCGACCCGAGGACCATCGTGCTCGCGAACTTCCTGATCGGCCTGCGTGAAGGCCTCGAAGCCGGACTCATCGTCGCCATCCTGGCCGCCTACGTCGTCAAGATCGGCCGTCGCGACGTGCTCGGGCGCCTCTGGGTCGGCGTCGGCATCGCGGTGGCGGTGTCGCTCGGCGTCGGTGCACTGCTCACCTGGGGGCCGTACGCGCTCTCCGACGAGGGGGGCGAGCTGCTCGGCGGCATCCTCTCGCTGGTCGCCGTCGCCATGGTCACCTGGATGATCTTCTGGATGGGCACGCACGGCGCGAGCCTGTCGGGCGAGCTGCGCGGGCGGGTCGATGCGGCGATCGACCGCTCGTGGATCGCCATCGTCGTGCTCGGCGCGGTCAGCGTGGGCCGCGAGGGCATCGAGACGGCGCTCTTCGTGTGGGCGAACGTGTCGAGCGGCAGCGACCCGGTGCAGGGCACTCTCGGCGCACTGCTCGGCATCCTCGTCGCGGTCGCCCTGGTGTGGGGCATCTCCCGCGGGCTCGTGCGCATCAACCTCTCGAGGTTCTTCACCTGGACGGGCGTCTTCCTCATCCTCGTCGCCGCGGGCGTCTTCGCCTACGCGATCCACGAGCTGCAGGAGGTCGGCGTGATCCCCGAGTTCGGCGGCCCCGCGTGGGACCTCAGCGCCGTGCTGTCGCGCGACACCTGGATGGGCGCGCTCCTCGCGGGCATCTTCAACTTCACTCCGGCTCCGACCTGGGCGCAGGTGATCGGCTGGGTCGCCTACGTGGTCGTCACGCTGACGCTCTACCTGCGGCTGCTGCACCGCCGGCATACCTCCACCCCGGCGGCCGCTGCTCCCGCTGCGACGGCACCGGCCGAGGTCCCGGCGGATGCCGCGCCCTCGCGCCGCGAGTCCGTCGCGCCCTCGGTCCGCAGCGCCTGACCGGCGCCGGCTGAACCCCTTTCGACCATTCCCGGGAGACGCGCGTGCTCGCCAACTACCTGATCGGCCTTCGCGAAGGCCTCGAGGCAGGACTCATCGTCGGTATTCTCATCGCCTACCTCGGCAAGCTGGGCCGCCGCGACCTGCTCGGCCGGCTCTGGGTCGGCGTGGGCATCGCGGTGGCGGTCTCGGCCGGCGTCGGCGCCCTGCTCACCTGGGGTCCCTACGCGATGACCTTCGAGGCGCAGGAGATCCTCGGGGGCGCGCTGTCGATCCTCGCGGTCGCCCTCGTCACGTGGATGATCTTCTGGATGGCCACCCACGGCGCCGGGCTCTCGAAGGAGCTCCGCAGCCAGGTGGATGCCGCGGTCGACCGTTCGTGGCTCGCGATCGTCGTGCTCGGGGCCCTCGCCGTCGGCCGCGAGGGCATCGAGACGGCGCTGTTCGTGTGGGCGAACGTCTCGGGCGGCAGCGACCCCGTGCTCGGCACCGCCGGGGCCCTGCTCGGCATCCTCACCGCCGTGGCCATCTCGTGGGGCATCTCGCGCGGCCTCGTTCGCATCAACCTCTCGGTGTTCTTCACGTGGACGGGCCTGTTCCTCATCCTCGTCGCCGCCGGCGTGCTCGCCTACGGCATCGGCGACCTGCAGGAGGCCGGCGTCATCCCCGGCGGCGACCTGCACGCCTACAGCCTTGTCGCGGCGGTGCCGCCCGGCAGCTGGTACGGCACGCTCCTCACCGGCATCTTCAACTTCACGCCCGAGCCCTCGTGGGCGCAGGTCGTCGTGTGGGTCGCCTACGTGGCCGTCACGATGTCGCTCTATCTCGTGATGCTGCGCCGGCGTCAGCCCGCCGGTCGAGTTGCGAGCTCCGGCGAGCGTGTCGAGAGCCGCACACCGGCGCTCGGCACGGCCCTGCGCGCCTAGTCGACCGACGCGGCCTGAGCTTCCCCCTCGCCCCCGAACCCTGGAGTCCGAATGTTCCGTCGTGCCCTCGCGGCATCCGCTGCCGTGACCGCACTGACGCTCGCCCTCACCGGCTGCGTCGCCAAGGCCGACCTCGCGCAGGCCATCGCCGTCGACATCACCGACGACACCTGCGCGGTGGCGACCCCGACCGCGTCGGCCGGCGCTGTGACGTTCGCGCTCGAGAACCACGGCACCGACGCGAACGAGTTCGAGATCCTCGCCGACGACAAGCTGCGCATCGTGGGCGAGAAGGAGAACGTGACGCCCGGCCAGGCCGTGCAGTTCGTCGCCCAGCTCGAGCCCGGCACCTACTACACCGCGTGCAAGTTCCAGCAGGTCGGCGCCCCGATCGGGCTGGCCGAGTTCACCGTCACGGGGGAGGCGTCGGCCGTCTCGGCCGACGAGCAGGCCCTCGCCGACCAGGCCGTCGAGCAGTACGTCGACTACGTGCGCTCGCAGGTCGCCGAGCTCGTGCCCGCCGTCGAGGCCTTCGCCGCCGCGTACGCCGCGGGAGACGACGCGACCGCCCGATCGCTCTTCGCGTCGACCCGCGTGCCCTACGAGCGCATCGAACCGACCGCCGAGGCCTTCGGCGACCTCGACCCGCAGATCGACTTCCGCGAGGTCGACGCCGTGGCCGACGGCCTCGAGTGGACCGGCTTCCACCGCATCGAGAAGGACCTGTGGCCGCCGGCCGCCGGCGAGCTCAACTCCGACGGGCAGGACGCCCTCGCCGGCTGGGCGCCGTCGACCCCCGAGCAGCGGCAGCAGTTCGCCGACGAGCTGGTGGCGGATGTCACGCAGCTGCACGACCTCGTGACCGCTGACGACTTCGCCGTGTCGCTCGCCGACATCTCGAACGGCGCCATCGCGCTGCTCGACGAGGTCGCCGCGGGCAAGATCACGGGCGAGGAGGACTGGTGGTCGGGCGGCGACCTCTCGGACATCGCCGCGAACGTGCAGGGCGCGGGCGTCGCGTTCGGCGCCGTGCGCGCGCTCGCCGAGTCGAAGGGCGACGACGGCGAGGAGCTCGCGACCGAGATCGACACGCAGTTCACCGCGCTCGAGCAGGCGCTCGCCGCCTACGGCTCGCTCGAGGCCGGCTTCACCGACTACGCCGAGCTCACCGCCGCCGACACGAAGGCGCTCAGCGACCAGGTGAACGCCCTCGCGGAGCCGCTCTCGCAGCTGACGCACACGGTGCTCGGCGTCGCGGAGCCGGAGTCCTGATGGCCACGCAGCCCAACGCCGGTCGAGTCGGCGCGCAGCGCCGTATCGAGACCAGCGCCGACGCACAGCCCGCCGGTCGAGTCGGCGCGCAGCGACGTATCGAGACCTCGACGGATCTCGATACGGGGTCGACTCCGTCGGCCCCTACTCGATCGGCGGAAGCGGGGTCGACTCCGTCGGCCCCTACTCGATCGGCGGAAGCGGGGTCGACTCCGTCGTCCCCTACTCGATCGGCGGAGCCCGTTCCGGCTCGATCGGCGGCGGGCGGCGTGAGCCGGCGCGGCCTCCTCGGCCTGCTCGGCGCGGGCGCGGCGGGCGCGGCCGTCGGCGCCGCGAGCGCCACGGGCATCACGATGGCGGCCACGAGTGCGATGGCGGGCACGGGCTCGGGCGGCGGCGCGGCATCCGCGTACCCGTTCTTCGGCGCGCACCAGGCCGGCATCGTCACGCCTGCCCAGGACCGCCTGCACTTCGCCGCCTTCGACGTCGCGTCGACCCTCGACCGCACGGGGCTCATCGAGCTGCTCACCGAGTGGACCGACGCCGCCGCGCGCCTCACCCAGGGCCTCGAGGTCGAGGAGGGCGGCGCGGTCGGCGGCTCCGACTACGCGCCGCCCGCCGACACGGGCGAGGCGCTCGGCCTGCCCGCGAGCGGCCTCACGATCACGTTCGGGTTCGGTCCGGGGCTGTTCACGGATGCCTCCGGGGCCGACCGCTTCGGCCTGGCCGCCCGTCGACCCGCGGCCCTCGAGTCCCTGCCGCGCTTCCAGGGCGACGCCCTGCAGCCCGAACGGAGCGGCGGCGACCTCTGCATCCAGGCCTGCGCCGATGACCCGCAGGTCGCGGTGCACGCCATCCGCAACCTCAGCCGCATCGCGTTCGGCCGGGCCACCCTTCGCTGGTCGCAGCTCGGCTTCGGCCGGACGTCGTCGACCTCCACCGCGCAGGCGACGCCGCGCAACCTCTTCGGCTTCAAGGACGGCACGGCGAATCTCAAGGCCGAGGACGGCTCGGCGCTCGACGACCACGTGTGGGTGCAGTCCGCCGACGGGCCGGCGTGGCTGGCCGGCGGCTCCTTCCTCGTGGCACGGCGCATCCGCATGATCATCGAGAACTGGGACCGCGTGCAGCTCGGCGAGCAGGAGCAGCTCGTCGGCCGGTCGAAGGGCGAGGGCGCGCCGCTGTCGGGCGGCACCGAGTTCACGGAGCCCGACTTCGAGGCGACGGGCGCCACCGGCACCCCGCTCATCGACACGAAGGCCCACGTGCGCCTCGCCCACCATTCGTCGAACGGCGGCGCGCGCATGCTGCGCCGGGGCTACAACTTCGTCGACGGCAACGACGAGCTCGGCCGCCTCGACGCGGGGCTCTTCTTCCTGTCGTACCAGCGCTCGCCCGAGCAGTTCATCGCCGTGCAGCGCAGTCTGGCGGCCGACGGCCTCAACGAGTACCTGAAGCACGTGGGCTCGGCGATCTTCGCGGTGCCCGCGGGCGTGCGCGAGGGGGAGTACGTGGGCCAGGCGCTCTTCGCCTGACCTCGCACGCGGCGGATGCCGGCGGCGGATGCCTCGCAGCGCCGGTCAGTCCCCGAGGATGCGCACCCGCCACTCGTCGCCCCCGAGCGAGACGAGGTTGCCGCGCACACGCTCGCCGTCGGGGCCGACTGCGTGGAACTCGATGATGCCCGACGCGATGGCGGTGGGGTTGTCGACGCCGCCGAACGTCGGCGTCCGGTAGCCGTGCGCGATGAGGGCTGCGCTGCGCTGCTCCGTGTCCCAGATGGCGGACATCGACCACGCCATCGCGCCCATCGCGAAGCCGCCGAGCACGAACAGCACGAAGCCGGTCTCCCGCACCGGCAGGCTGGACCGCCGGCCGCCGATGATCGAGACGACGACCGCGACGAGGAGCACGACGGCGGGCCAGAGCAGCGGCCAGGGGCGCCACGGCTCCAGCGTGACGATGAGGTCGTTCATGCCGTCATCCCGTCTTGGTCCAGTCGAGGTTGATGAGCTGCCCGATGTACACCGTCTCGCCGAAGTCGTAGATCTGCGGATTCATGCGCAGGAGCTGCTGCTGGGGCAGGTTGAAGCGCTGCGCGATGTCGAAGAAGCTGTCTCCGGCGACCACCGCATAGCTCGCCGGCACGCCGGCGCCGTCGAGCACCGGGGTGCCGGTGGCACCCGGCCGCGGGCCGTCGTCGACCGCCGGACCCCATTCGACGACCGGCGCCGGTGCGTTCGGAACGGGGTCGGGCGCGGGCGGTGCCGCCGGGTCGGGCGCCGCTGCCGGTGGCGGGGTGGGCGTCACCGTGACCGTCGCGACGACCGTTGCGGTGACGGTCACGGGCGGGGGAACCGGCGGCGGTCCCGAGCAGGCGGCCACCCCCGTGAGCCCGCCCACGATCGCGATCGCTCCACCCGCCGTCGTCAGCGTGGCGCGTCGTGCAGCGCCCATACGGCCCCCTCGCCCGCGGCGCCCCCGGCCGCTCCGGGATACCCTAACCCCCCGTCCGGGGGCCCCGCTCGAGTTCTCCACCGGCCCGCGTGTCGCGGGATCCGTCGCCCGCGAGCGTCGCGAGCACGACGCGCCGCACGGCGTCGAGGGCCTCGGCGAGGCGCGTGTCGCCGGGCGCCGCGTACCCGAGCACGATGCCCGCGGGGCCGGCGCCGGGCACGGCGCTGTACTCCCCGAGCGCCGCGACGGCGATGCCGTCGGCCTCGAGCCGCGCGACGACTGCTGCGGCGGCAGCGTGGTCGGGGAGGTGCACCACGGCGTGGAGCCCGCCGTCGAGCCCGGCGAGCGGGGCCTGCTCGATGCCCGAGAGCACCTCGAGCACGAGCCGGCGGCGATGCGCATAGTCGCGCCGGGCGGCCGCGATGTGCCGGCGCACGGCGCCGCTCGCGAGGAGCGCCGCGATCGCCTCCTGCGCGATGCCCGGCACGGGGCAGGTCTCGTCGTCGCGCACGGCAGCGACGGCGGCGCGCAGCCCGGGGTTCGCCGGCAGCACGAGGTAGCCCAAGCGCACCCACGGCGTGAGCACCTTCGAGAAGCTGCCGACGAGCACGACCCGCCCGCCGCGGTCGAGCGAGGCGAGCGCCGGCAGCGGCGCTCCGAGGTGGCGGAACTCGCTGTCGTAGTCGTCCTCGATGACGAGCGCGCCGGATGCCTCGGCCCAGTCGAGCAGCGCGAGCCGCGCCGCCACGGGCAGCCGACCGCCGAGCGGGTACTGGTGGCTCGGGGTGACCATCGCGGCGTGCGGTGCGGGGCGGATCGCCGCGAGCGCCGCGACGTCGATGCCGTCGTCGTCGACCGCCACGGGCACCGTGCGCACGGCGCCGCGCCGCGCGAGCACGCGGCGGGCCGACGGGTAGCCGGGATGCTCGACCGCGACCCGCGGCGTGCCCTCGACGATGGCGTCGATCGCGGAGGCGAGCAGCGCGATCGCGTCGCTCGTGCCCGCGGTCACGACGATGTCGTCGGGCGAGCAGGCGACGCCGCGCGCCTGCCGCAGGTGGTCGGCGATCTCGGCGCGCAGGCGCGGGGAGCCGAACGGCGGCGCGGGCGTGCCGGGCACCCCGGCCCGGGCGGCGTCGCGCCAGGCGGCGCGCCATGCG
>NZ_RHHB01000045.1 GCF_003710805.1 Agromyces tardus
TGCTCTGGAACCTCACCGGCGGCGTCGACGGCGGCGTGCACGCGACGGATGTCACGAACGCCTCGCGCACCATGTTCATGGACCTCGAGACCCTCCAGTGGGACGACGAGATCCTCGCCGCGTTCGGAGTCCCGAAGTCGATGATGCCCGCGATCCGGGCCTCCTCGGAGGTGTACGGCACGGTCGAGCCCTCGAGCCTGTTGCGCGAGGTGCCCGTCGCGGGCATCCTGGGCGACCAGCAGGCGGCCACGTTCGGCCAGGCGGCCTTCGATGCCGGCGAGTCGAAGAACACGTATGGAACGGGCAACTTCCTCATCTTCAACACCGGCGAGGAGATCGTCCACTCAAAGAACGGCCTGCTCACGACCCTCGGCTACAAGCTCGGCGACGACAAGCCGCACTACGCGCTCGAGGGATCGATCGCCGTGACCGGGTCGCTCATCCAGTGGCTCCGTGACAACCTCGGGATGATCTCCTCGGCCGCCGAGGTCGAAGAGCTCGCGAAGACCGTCGACGACAACGGCGGCGCGTACTTCGTGCCGGCGTTCTCGGGGCTCTTCGCACCGTACTGGCGATCCGATGCGCGCGGTGCCCTCGTGGGCCTGACCCGCTACGTGAACAAGGGGCACATCGCGCGCGCCGCGCTCGAGGCCACGGCCTTCCAGACCCGCGAGGTCCTCGACGCGGTCAACGCCGATTCCGGTGTCGATCTCACCGAACTCAAGGTCGACGGCGGCATGATCGCGAACAACACGCTCATGCAGTTCCAGGCCGACATCCTCGGGGTGCCGGTGGTGCGGCCGGTGGTCGCGGAGACCACGGCGCTGGGCGCGGCCTACGCCGCGGGCCTCGCAGTGGGCTTCTGGGCCGACCTCGACGAGCTCCGCGCCAACTGGCAGGAGGACTCGCGCTGGGAGCCGAAGATGGATCCCGACGAGCGGGCCCGCCAGTTGCGGCTCTGGAAGAAGGCCGTCACGAAGACCTTCGACTGGATCGACGACGACGTGTCGCACGAGTGACGCGACGCGTGTGACACGAAGGGCCCCGCGGCATCCGCGGGGCCCTTCGCCCGGTGTGCCGGTCTGCGGATGCCGCGATCCGCGCGTGCGAGCGTCAGGCCCGGGTGGCCGCGATCCACTCGTCGAGCTTGCGCGCGGCGGCGCCGCTGTCGATGGCCTCCTCGGCGACGGCCATCTTGTCGTGGAAGCGGTCGAGGATCGCGCGCTGGAACTGGCTCGGGTCCTTCGCGAGCTCGAACGACACGAGCCCGGCGGCGGCGTTGAGCACGACGATGTCGCGCACCGGGCCGCGCTCGCCGCCGAGCACGGCGTGCACGATCCCGGCGTTGTGCTGCGCGTCGCCTCCGGCCAGGCGGTCGATGGTCGTGCGGGCGATGCCGAGGTCGCGCGGGTCGAGGTCGTGCTCCTTCACCTGGCCGCGCGACACCTCCCAGATGTGGCTGTGCCCGGTGGTCGTGAGCTCGTCGAGTCCATCGTCGCCGCGGAACACGAGCGCCGTCGCGCCGCGCGTCTGGAACACGCCGACGATGAGCGGCACCCGGTCGAGGTGCGCGACGCCGACCGCCGAGGCCTCGGGGCGTGCCGGATTGCACAGCGGACCGAGGAAGTTGAACACCGTGGGCACGCCCAACTCGGAGCGGACCGGACCCGCGTTCTTGAATCCCGGGTGGAACGCTCCGGCGAAGGCGAAGGTGATGCCGGCCTCGCCGAGCACCCCGGCGACGCGTTCCGCGGGCAGCGTCAGGTCGAGCCCGAGGGCGGCGAGCACGTCGGACGATCCCGACGCCGAGCTCGCGGCGCGATTGCCGTGCTTGATGACCGGAACGCCGGATGCCGCGGCGACCACCGATGCCATCGTGGACACGTTCACCGTGCCGAATCGGTCCCCTCCGGTACCCACGATGTCCAGTGCCATCGGGTCGACGGGCAGCGGCACCGCATGCTCGAGGATCGCGTCGCGGAACCCCACGATCTCGTCGACCGTCTCGCCCTTGACCCGCAGCGCGATGAGGAATGCGGCGAGTTGGGCGTTGGTCACGGAGCCCGTCATGACCTGCTCCATGCTCCACGCGGCATCCGACACGCTGAGGTCCTCGCCGTCGAGAAGCGCGGTGATGATGGCTGGCCAGGTCTGCAGGGCGGGCATCCTCCGATCCTATCCGCCCGTTCACAGTGGATTCACGGTGCATTGGCACGCCCTCCGCAGGTGCTCCGCTGGGCTCGCCGATCTTTTCGGCCCCATGATGACGAAAACTCGGCGCCGATATCAGCCATAATGGGATGGTGACGAGCACCTCATTGACGTTCCAGGCGAGCGCGCCCGTGATCAAGCGCCCCAACACCGTTGCAGTGGGCACGATCGTGTGGCTGGGCAGCGAGGTCATGTTCTTCGCGGGCCTCTTCGCGATCTACTTCACGCTGCGCTCCACGTCGCCCGACCTGTGGGAGTTCGAGGCGGGCCGCCTCAACTTCCCCTATGCCCTGACGAACACGATCATCCTCGTGGCCTCGTCGTTCACCTGCCAGTTCGGCGTCTTCGCAGCGGAGCGGAGCCAGCCCTACGCGACCGGCTGGAAGCCGACCCAGTGGGGCATGGTCGAGTGGTTCTTCCTCACCTACGCCATGGGCGCGATCTTCGTCGCCGGCCAGATCTGGGAGTACGCGACCCTCGTGTCCGAGGGGATCGCGCTCGACTCCAACGCCTACGGTTCCGCGTTCTACCTCACGACGGGCTTCCACGGCCTCCACGTGACGGGCGGTCTCATCGCGTTCCTCCTCGTCATCGGGCGCACGTTCTCCGTGAAGAACTTCGGTCACCGCGAGGCAACCAGCGCCATCGTCGTCTCCTACTACTGGCACTTCGTCGACGTCGTGTGGATCGGGCTCTTCCTCGTCATCTACGTACTCAAATAGGCATCACCAGGAGCGCCAGACCGCAATGCCCGTGAACAGGAAGAGATCCATGAACCGCTCGAAGCGACGCACCGGACGCCGGCACCCGCTCGCCACCGTCGCGCTGCTCGCGCTCGGCCTCGTCTTCACCGGCGGCGCCTACGCCGCCTTCAGCACGGGCACCGCCCAGGCCGAGGCTGCTCCCAACTCGCAGGAGACCATCGACGAGGGGTCGAAGCTCTTCCAGGCCAACTGCGCGACGTGCCACGGCCTCGACGCCCAGGGAACCGCCAACGGCCCCAGCCTCATCGGCGTGGGCGCCGCCGCGGTCGACTTCCAGGTCGGCACCGGCCGCATGCCGATGCAGATGAGCGGCCCGCAGGCCGAGAAGAAGCCGGTGCAGTTCACCGACGAGCAGGTCAAGCAGCTCGCGTACTACGTCGCCTCGCTCGGCCCCGGCCCCGACATCCCCGCCGACAGCCTCGTGAACGGCGGCGGTGACGCTGCGAACGGCGCCGAGCTGTTCCGCATCAACTGCGCGATGTGCCACAACGTCGCGGGCGCCGGCGGCGCGCTCACCGAGGGCAAGTTCGCTCCCCCGCTGACGGATGTCACCGGCGTGCACATCTACGAGGCGATGGTCACCGGCCCGCAGAACATGCCGGTGTTCAACGACCTCAACATCTCGCCCGAGGACAAGCGCGACATCATCACCTACCTGCAGTACGTGCAGGACAATCGTTCGCCCGGAGGATTCGAGCTCGGTTCGCTCGGTCCGGTCGCGGAGGGCCTGTTCATCTGGATCTTCGGTCTCGGCGCGATCGTCGCGATCACCGTGTGGATCACGGCGAAGTCCAACTAGCGCACGCCCGGCACTGAAGAAGCAAGAAGGAGAACCATGGCACAGGACGACCACAGCGGCGCAGAGCTCGCCGCTGCCGACTCGTCGCACGCCGCGAACGTCCCCGCCGTGAAGACGGGCACCGCACTCATCCAGGCCGACGCGTTCGAGAACCCGGGCTTCCCCCCGCACCGTCCTCGCGTCACCGATGAGGATCCGAAGAAGGAGCGGCGTGCCCAGCGCACCGTGTACACGCTGTTCTACCTGTCGATCCTCGGCAGCGTCTGGGCGATCGCGGCCTACATGCTCTTCCCGATCGAATCGAACGACGTCGGCGCCGTCCGCCTGAACAACATGTTCATCGGCCTCGGTGCCACGCTCGCGCTGCTCGGCATCGGCTTCGGCGCCGTCCACTGGGCCAAGGCGCTCATGGAGGACGTGGAGCTCGCTGACGAGCGGCACAAGATCGGCGGCAACGAGGTCGCCCGTGCCGGCGCGGTCAAGGTGTTCCAGGACGCCGACCGGGAGTCGGGCTTCACCCGGCGCTCGGTGATCCGCAACAGCCTCATCGGCGCGCTCGTCGTCTTCCCGCTCCCTGCGATCGTGCTCTTCCGCGGATGGGCACCGCAGGACGAGCACCCCGTCGAGCTCCTGAGCCACACGATGTGGCAGAAGGGCACCCGCCTCGCGCTGGACCCGTCCGGCGCTCCCATCAAGGCCGCCGACGTCACGATCGGCAGTGCCTTCCACGTGATCCCCGAGGGACTGAACGATCTCGAGCACGGTCGGCTCGAGCAGAAGGCCAAGGCAGCCGTGCTGCTCATGCGCCTCAACCCCGAGGATCTCAACGAGAACGTGAATCGCACCTCCTGGTCGTACAACGGCATCGTCGCGTACTCCAAGATCTGCACCCACGTCGGTTGCCCGGTTGCGCTGTACGAGCAGCACACCCACCACCTGCTCTGCCCCTGCCACCAGTCGCAGTTCGACGTGGCCGACCACTGCAAGGTGATCTTCGGGCCGGCGAAGCGTCCGCTTCCCCAGCTGCCGATCGCCGTGGATGACGAGGGCTACCTCATCGCGCAGAGCGACTTCACCGAACCTGTCGGTCCGAGCTTCTGGGAGCGTCATTGAGTACCGCAACCCCCACCGCACCGCAGCGGCGTTCCGCCACAGCGGCAGCCTCCAACTACATCGACGAGCGCACGAGCCTGTCGGTCTTCGTCAAGGAGCTCGGCCGCAAGGCCTTCCCCGACCACTGGTCGTTCCTGCTCGGTGAGGTCGCGCTCTTCAGCTTCGTCGTGGTGCTCATCACGGGCACGTTCCTGACGTTCTTCTTCCAGGCCTCCATGGCCGAGGTCGAGTACGACGGCTCGTACGTCCCGCTGAAGGGCGTGGAGATGTCGGTCGCGATGGCGTCGACCCTCGACATCTCGTTCGACATCCGCGGCGGCCTGTTCGTGCGGCAGATGCACCACTGGGGCGCGCTGCTCTTCGTCGCCGCCATCGGCCTGCACATGCTCCGCGTGTTCTTCACCGGCGCGTTCCGCAAGCCCCGCGAGCTCAACTGGGTCATCGGCTTCACGATGTTCATCCTCGCGATGGGCGAGGGATTCACGGGCTACTCGCTTCCCGACGACCTGCTGTCGGGCAACGGCCTCCGCATCATCGACGGCATGATCAAGGGCATCCCGCTCATCGGCACCTGGACGTCGTTCCTGCTGTTCGGCGGTGAGTTCCCGGGCACGGCGATCGTCGGCCGTCTCTACTCGCTCCACATCCTGCTGCTGCCCGCACTGCTCGTGGCCCTCGTCGCAGTGCACCTGCTGTTCGTGGTGGTCCACAAGCACACGCATTACGCCGCGCCGGGTCGCACCCAGCAGAACGCGGTGGGCCCGCCCATCCTGCCGATCTACGCAGCGAAGGCCGGTGGATTCTTCTTCATCGTCTTCGGTGTCCTGGCACTCATCGCCTCGATGTTCACGATCAACCCGATCTGGAACTACGGACCGTACGACCCCTCCCCCGTCTCCGCGGGTACACAGCCCGACTGGTACATCGGCTTCGCCGACGGCGCGCTTCGACTGATCCCGCCGGGCTGGGAGTTCGTGTGGCTCGACCGCACCTGGTCGTTCAACATCCTCGTGCCGCTCATCGCGCTCGGACTCTTCATCCTCCTCGTCGTGAGCTACCCGTTCATCGAGGCGTTCGTCACGGGCGACAAGCGCGAGCACCACATCGCCGACCGTCCGCGCAACGCGCCCACCCGCACGGCGATCGGTGCCGCCGGTGTCACCTTCTACGCCGGCCTCTGGGCGGCGGCGAGCTCCGACATCCTCGCCACGCACTTCAGGCTGACGATGGAGGGGGTCATCCACGCACTCCAGGCGGTGGTGCTCATCGGGCCGTTCATCGCGTACTTCATCGCGAAGCGGGTCTGTCTCGCGCTCCAGAAGAAGGACCGCGAGATCGTGCTGCACGGATACGAGTCCGGCCGCATCGTGAAGCTCCCCGGTGGCGAGTTCATCGAGGTGCACCAGCCGCTCGATGAGTACGACCGCTGGAAGCTCGTGAGCTACGAGACGAACCAGCCGCTCATGCTGCGCCCGAACGACCGCGGCAAGATCACGGTCGCGCAGAAGATCCGCGCCGGGATGTCCCGCTGGTTCTTCGAGGACCGCATCGCCCCGGTCACCAAGGGTGAGCTCGAGGCGTCGCACCACTCCTCGCAGCACTGATCCACAACACCACGGGTTTCGGGCACCGGACCATGTCGATCGACTCGACGTGGCTCCGGTGCCCGAACTGCTTCAGGGACCTCGATCCGATCGACGCCCGGACGCTCGGCTGCACGGAGGGTCACCGATTCGACGTTGCGAAGAATGGAGCGGTCACGCTCCTGCCGCCTCGCGCACCACGGACCATCGGCGACAGCCGGGAGATGCTCGAGGCGCGCCACGACCTGCTCGCGTCAGGCATCTACCGGCCCATCGCCGCGGCGATCATCGACGCCAGCAGGAGCAGGGTGGCCGCATCAGTCGCCGTCCGCGTCGCCGACCTGGGCTGCGGAACCGGGTACTACGCGGCACAGCTCGCCGAGGAACTCCCGAACGCCGCATTCCTGCTGGCCGATCGCTCTGCCACCGCGGTGCGAATGGCGATGCGCGGCGTGCCGGCATCGACGGGCGTCATCCTCGATCTGTGGCGGCCGCTGCCCGTGCGTGATGCGACGGCCGACGTCGCCGTCAACGTGTTCGCCCCCCGCAACGCGGCCGAGTTCGCCAGGATCCTCCGTCCGGACGGCGCCCTCATCGTGGTGGTGCCCACCGGCGACCACCTGCGGGAACTTCGCACCACCGGCGGGATGCTCGACATCCCGCGCGACAAGGATGCACACGTCACGGGTCGATTGCTGCCGGCCGGATTCGAGCTGGAGCGTTCCGAGCGCGTGGAGTACGTCGCGGACGTCGATGTCGCGCAGCGCGCCGCGCTCGTCGACATGGGTCCCTCCGCGCATCACGCGCACGCCGACCGCCACGGAACGGACCTCGCGGCCGTCACCGTCTCGGTGGACGTGCTGCTGTTCCGCCTGGGGGCCACCGTGCTTCCGCAATCGGCCTGACGGGTCGAGCGGGGCGATGCACGGATCCGCGCCCCGCCGGCGACGCCACCGATCCATACTGGTGTCATGGACGACTGCTGCGGAGTCCCCGACGCAGGCCGGTACGACGCGGTCTTCGGCGCACGCTTCGCACGTGACGTCGCTCGCCGCTACCGGAGGCGCGGGCTGACCGGCACCGAACGTCGCATCGTCGACTTCGTGACCGCGACGGGGATCGACGGCGCCTCCGTACTCGAGGTGGGCGGTGGGGTCGGTGAGATCCAGCTCGAGCTCCTCTCACGCGGAGCCTCCAGCGCCGTCAACCTCGAACTGTCGCACGCCTACGAGGCGGAGGCCACGGCGCTCATCACCCGCGCAGGAGTCGCCGACCGGGTCACTCGCCTCCTCGGGATCGACCTCGCGCGGGCACCGGAAGCGGTCGAGCGGGCCGACGTCGTCATCCTCCACCGCGTGGTGTGCTGCTATCCCGACTACGAACTGCTGCTCGCCGCTGCCGCGGGGCGAGCTCGGCAGACCCTCGTGTTCAGCCATCCCCCACGGTCGTGGCTCACCCGATGGGGCGTCGCCTTCGAGAACCTCATGTTCCGAATGGGGCGGCAGAGCTACCGCGGGTTCGTCCATCCACCGGAGGCGATGATCGACGTGGTCCGCCGCCACGGCCTCGATCCGACCTTCCGGTCCCGGGGATTCGCATGGTCGGTGATCGGCGCGACCCGTCCGCAGGCCGTGGCCTGACGGCGCAGGTCCCCGGACACGATGAAGGCCCCGGCATGCGTGCCGGGGCGTTCATCGGAGTGGTTCAGCGGGCGAAGTTGCCGCGGTAGTACTCGTAGACCCAGCCGACCAGGCTCACGAGGCCGAGCGGCACTGCGATGAACGAGATCCAGAAGCCGACGGCCAGACCGGTGAAGAGCAGCGCGGCCGACCCGGCGAGCATGATCGGCCACCAGCTCCACGGGCTGAAGAAGCCGAGCTCGGCGTCTCCGTCGTCGATGTTCGCGTCGAGGCGATCTTCCGGAAGCTCGGCGCCCTGCTCCCGGTGCACGCGGCCGAGGTAGAACGCGATGAACGCGCTCAGGACGGCACACAGCGAGAGCGCCACCAGCCCGACCCATTCGACGCCCGGCTCACGTTCGTCGATGATGGTCCAGAAGATGTAGATGCCCGCGGCCAGCGTGAAGAACGCTGCGAGGATCCAGAACAGGATGACATTCGCGCGCATGTGCTACTTCACTTCCTTGCTGTCGACGTCGTAGACCGGAGCCTGGGGCGCGTCCTTGGCCGGGCCGATGCCGACGGGGATGCCGGCCTCGGGGTGGTTCAGGTCGAACGCGGGCCGCTCCGAGCGGATGCGCGGGATCGACGTGAAGTTGTGGCGCGGCGGCGGGCAACTCGTCGCCCACTCCAGCGAACCGCCGTACCCCCAAGGATCGTTCACGGTCACCTTCGGCGCGCGACGTGCCGTGATGTACACGTTCAGGAACCACGGGATGAGCGAGATCGCGAGGATGAACGCTCCGATCGTGGAGAGCTGGTTCATCCAGGTGATGTTGTCCTCGGGCAGGTACGAGTAGTACCGGCGAGGCATCGCGACGACGCCCAGCCAGTGCTGGATGAGGAACGTCGTGTGGAAGCCGATGAACAGCAGCCAGAAGTGCCACTTGCCGAGCGTCTCGTTCAGCATCTTGCCGGTCCACTTCGGCCACCAGAAGTAGAAGCCGGCGAACATCGCGAACACGACCGTGCCGAACACCACGTAGTGGAAGTGCGCGACGACGAAGTACGTGTCGGAGACGTGGAAGTCCAGCGGCGGCGACGCGAGGATGACACCCGTGAGTCCGCCGAACACGAAGGTGATGAGGAAGCCGAGCGCCCAGATGATGGGCGTCTCGAACGTGATCGAGCCTCGCCACATCGTGCCGATCCAGTTGAAGATCTTCACACCCGTCGGCACGGCGATCAGCATGGTCATGAGGGCGAAGAACGGCAGCAGCACCGAGCCGGTGACGTACATGTGGTGCGCCCACACCGAGACCGAGAGCGCCGCGATAGCGATGGTCGCGTAGATGAGCGTCTTGTACCCGAAGATCGGCTTGCGGCTGAAGACGGGGAAGATCTCGGACACGATGCCGAAGAACGGCAGCGCGATGATGTACACCTCGGGGTGCCCGAAGAACCAGAACAGGTGCTGCCACAGGATGACGCCGCCGTTGGCGGGGTCGTAGATGTGGGCACCGAAGACGCGGTCGGCGGCGGCGGCCAGGATCGCGGCGGCGAGCACCGGGAACGCCATCAGGACCAGGATCGAGGTGACGAGCGTGTTCCAGGTGAAGATCGGCATGCGGAACATCGTCATACCCGGGGCGCGCATCGTGATGATGGTGGTGATGAAGTTCACCGCACCGAGGATCGTGCCGAAGCCCGAGAGACCGAGGCCCAGCATCCAGAGATTGCCGCCGATTCCCGGCGAGAACGTCGTCGATGCGAGTGGCTGATAGGCGAACCAGCCGAACGAGGCGGCGCCCTGCGGCGTGAAGAAGCCGGCCACGGCCATCAGCGAACCGAAGTTGAAGGCCCAGTAGGCGAACGCGTTGAGGCGCGGGAACGCGACATCCGGCGCACCGATCTGGAGCGGCATGAGCACGTTGGCGAACCCGGCGAACAACGGGGTCGCGAACATGAGCAGCATGATCGTGCCGTGCATCGTGAACAGCTGGTTGTACTGCTCACGCGTCTGCACGATCTCGAGACCCGGCTCGAAGAGCTGTGCGCGGATGATGAGGGCCATCACGCCGCCGATGCAGAAGTAGATGAACGACGTGATCAGGTACAGGTACCCGATGACCTTGTGGTCGGTCGACGTGATCCACTTGACGAGGATGTTGCCCTTGCGCTCGACCGAGGGTGCGCCGAACGGGTTGCTCGCAGGACGAGCCGGTGCGGTCATGGTGCTCATCGCGGCTTACTCTTCCTCTTTCAGCTGGGGCGCGCCCGTGCCGGGCAGGTTCTGGTTGCGGTCGTACTCGCTCGAGAGCTGGCCCTCCTGGCCCTTGTCCCGAAGCGACTGGATGTAGTCCTGGTACTCGGACTCGGAGACGACCTTGACGTTGAAGAGCATCAGCGAGTGGTACTCGCCGCAGAGCTCGGCGCACTTGCCGGCGTAGGTTCCCTCGCGTGTCGGCGTGACGTACATGTAGTTCGTCTTGCCGGGGATCATGTCCTTCTTGTAGAGGAAGTCCACGACCCAGAACGAGTGGATCACGTCGCGCGCGTTGAGCTCGATCTCGATGTGGGCGTCGACCGGGAGCACGAGCGTGGGGATCTCGGACTCCACGAGCGAGCCGGCGGGGCCCTCATCGGAGAGCTGGCCCTGGATGCCCGGCGAGTAGACGTCCTCGTCGACGTAGTTGAAGTCCCAGGCCCACTGCTTCGAGATCGCCTCGATGTGCACGACGTCCTCGCCCTCGGCGAAGGGCTGCTCGATCTCCTGCTGGTCGCGCGCCGTGAAGGCGAAGAAGCCGAGCACGAGGATGAGCGGGACGACGGTGTAGAACACCTCGATCGGCATGTTGTAGCGCAGCTGCACCGGCAGGCCGGTCTGGCCCTTGCGCCGGCGGTACGCGATGACGGCCCAGATCGTGAGACCCCAGGTGATGATGCCCACGACGAGCAGCACGATCCACGAGGTGACCCACAGTCCCGAGACGCGCTCGGTGTTGTCGGTGACCGGGGGCTGGCCCTCCTCGAACCCGGGGAGGAATCCGTTCAGCTGGGCTGTCGTGCACCCTGCGAGTACGAGGCTGAGCGACGCTGCGATCGGAACAGCAGCCCATCGGAGACGGCGATTGTGGCGCACCGGTGACCTTTCGGGAGACTCGAAGACGCTTCTCAGCGAAGCGCATTGATCGTTCCTAGCCTACATCCGACTCGACCGCGCGCGTGTGCACGCCGGGCCCCGGAACGGCGGGTTCCGGGCCGAAATGCACCCCCACCTGAGAAAACGCCGAAGGGAGACCGCGCGAGCGGTCTCCCTTCGGAGTGGTTCGGGTGGGTCAGTGGAACGAGTCGCCGCACGCGCAGCTGCCCTGCGCGTTCGGGTTGTCGATCGTGAAGCCCTGCTTCTGGATCGTGTCCTCGAAGTCGATGGTGGATCCGTCGAGGTACGGCACGCTCATCTTGTCGACCACGACCTCGACGCCCTCGAAGTCGACGACGGCATCGCCGTCGAGCAGTCGCTCGTCGAAGTACAGCTGGTAGATGAGGCCCGAGCAGCCGCCGGGCTGCACCGCGACGCGGAGTCGCAGGTCGTCGCGGCCCTCCTGTTCGAGGAGGCTCCGCACCTTGTCGGCGGCAGGGTCGCTCAGCTTCACGCCGTGCGCGGTTTCGGTGATCGTGTCGCTCATTTCACTCCTCGAGAAGGGCAACGGATGCCGCCAGTCTACCTGCGCCGGCGGGGAGCACGCCCGGTCGGCGCTCAGGTTCGGTCGGGCGAGCCGGCTTCGCGCGCGTCGAGCCGCGCGAGGAAGAGGGCCTCGGCGAGCAGCGCCCGCCGGAACACGCCGAGGTGCAACGACTCGTTGGGGCTGTGCGCCCGCGAGTCCGGGTCCTCGACGCCGGTGACCAGGATCTGGGCGCGGGGGAACTCCTCGACGAGCTCGGCGATGAAGGGGATGGAGCCGCCGATCCCCACGTCGACCGGCTCGCGGCCCCACGCATCCGCCATCGCCGCCTTCGACTCGGCGACCGCCCAGCCGCTCGTGTCGACGAGGAAGGGCTGGCCAGTGTCGACGTCGTCGATCTCGATCCGAGCGCCGAACGGAGCATGCGCCTCGAGGTGGGCGCGCAGCGCCTCCAGGGCCTCGCCCGCGTCCTGCCCCGGCGCGATGCGGGCGCTCAGGCGCACCGCGACCGATGGGATGAGGGTGTTCGACGCGTTGGCCACCGACGGTGCGTCGATGCCCGTGACGGTGATCGAGGGCTGCGCCCAGATGCGCGAGAGGATGCTGCCGCGCCCGATGGGCGCCACGCCGTCGAGCAGGCCCGTCTCGGCCCGGAGTTGCGCCTCGTCGTAGTCGGGCGTCGCGAGGTCGGCGGAGGTGAGCCCCGCGACCGCGACGGAGCCGTCGGCGTCGTGCAGGGTGGCGAGCAGGCGCACGGCCGCGAGCATGGCGTCGGGCACCGCTCCCCCGAACATGCCGGAGTGCGAGGCGTGGTCGAGCGTCGACACTCGCAGGCGGAACGTGACGTTGCCGCGCAGCGCGACGGTGAGCGCCGGCGTCTCGACGTCCCAGTTGCTGGAGTCGGCGACGACGATCGCGTCGGCCTCGAGCAGGTCGCGGTGCTCGCGCAGGAAGTTCGCGAACGAGCGGGAGCCGAACTCCTCCTCCCCCTCGATGAAGAGGGCGATGCCGAGGTCGAAGTCGGGGCCGAGCACCTCGACGAGCGCACGAATGGCACCGATGTGGGCCATGACGCCGGCCTTGTCGTCGGCCGCGCCGCGCCCGTAGAGGCGATCGCCGCGGAGCGTGGGCTCGAACGGGGCCGAGTCCCAGTCCTCGTCGAGTCCGGGAGGCTGCACGTCGTGGTGCGCGTAGAGCAGGACCGTGGGGCGCCCGTTGCGGGCCGCGCGACGGGCGACGACCGCAGGCTGGCCGGATGCGGCATCCGCACCCTCGCCGATCGGCGCACGGCGGACGTCGACGACCTCGAACACGCCCAGTTCGCGGACCAGCCCGGCGACCGCCTCGGCGCTCGCGGCGACCTCGGCCGGGTCGAACGCCGACCAGGACACCGACGGGATCTTCACGAGGCGGGTGAGGTCGGCGATCGTCGACGGGAAGCCGGCCTCCACCGCGCTTCGCAGCGCCTCCAGGGTGTCGGGCTCGTCTGGGCGCACGGACTCGTCGGTGAGGGGGTGGGTCATGCGGGTAATCTTAAGGGAACCGATCATCGAGGACTCCCGTGGCAAACAACCCCACCCCCACCGACGCGCCCGGAACGGGCGACACCGCGGCATCCGGCGCACCCAAGGCCGGGAAGGGGGCCCCGACGCCCACCCGTGCCGAGCGCGAGGCCGCACGCAAGCGGCCGCTCGTGCCGAACGACCGCAAGGAGGCGGCGCGGCAGGCGCGGCAGCAGGCCGCCGAGTCCCGGGAGCGCGCGCGCGTCGGCATGGCCGCCGGCGATGAGCGCTACCTCCCCATGCGCGACCGCGGCCCGCAGAAGAAGTACGTGCGCGACTACGTCGACGCGCGGTTCAGCATCGGCGAGGTGCTGATCCCCGTCATGTTCCTCGTGATCATCCTCACGTTCATCCCGAGCTACGAGGTGCAGACCATCGGCATCTTCGCGCTGTGGGGCTTCTTCCTCGTCTCGGTGGTCGACGTCGTCATCCTCGGCGTGGTGCTGCGCCGCAAGCTCGCGGCGAAGTTCGGCGCCGAGAAGGTGGAGAAGGTGCGCTGGTACGCAGCCATGCGCGCCCTGCAGCTGCGTCCGCTGCGCCTTCCGAAGCCGATGGTGAAGCGCGGGCAGTACCCCGCCTGACCGGGCGCCGGCCGTCGCCGACGCCGACGCCGCGGACCTCAGGCCCGTTCGTAGGCGCCCGCGCGCACGAGCGGGATCCGGACTTCCTCGTCGGTCATCGAGCCGTGCTGGCCGATCATGGCCTCCGCCTGGCGGCTGGCCTCGCGGCGGTCGTAGTAGGCGATGCCCGACCGCGCGGCGACGAGCACGTCGGCGATGCGATCGCGAGCAGCGGATGCCACCGGGCCGTACAGTCCGGCGTCGATCGCCTCGTCGGCCGACATCACCCATGCGCGGTGCCCCTCGGCGTCGCGCCAGCGCTCCACGAACGCCTGTCGTTCGGCGGCCGAGAGGCCGGGCTCGAGGTGGAGGCCGAGGCAGCGCGGCTCCCCCGCCACGTGGCGCACGCCCTCGACGAGCTCCGGGCGCGCGTCGATGTGCACGTGGCGGTGCGCGGGAACGTCGATCACGCCGTGGTCCGCGGTGACGAGGAGGCCCGTGCTGCGCGGCATCCGTCGTTCGAGCGCCGCGAGCTCACCGTCGAGTTCCTCGAGCCGCGCCGTCCAGCGGTCGGATCCCCAGCCGTGCGAGTGCGCGAGCTGGTCGAGCTCGGGCACGTAGAGGTAGACGAGTGCGGGCCCGTCGGCGAGGATGCGCGCCGCCTCGGCGAAGCGGGCGACGATCGTCTGCGCACCCCGGTACTCGGCCCCCCGCAGCACCGCCCGCGTGTAGCCGGACTCCGCGTACCGCGGAGCGCCGATCGCGAACGACGGGATTCCGCGCTCGCGCGCCGTCTCGAAGAGCGTGGGCCGAGGCTGCCACGCCTCCGGCACCATGCGGTCGTCCCAGCCGTTGAGCTGGTTCACGAGCCGGTCGTGCGCCCGGTCGAGCACGCGATAGCCGACGAGTCCGTGCTCGCCGGGCATGAGTCCCGTGGTGAGGCTCGCGATCGCCGCTGCGGTCGTCGACGGGAAGACGGTGCGGATGACGTCGCGCTTCGACATCCGCCCGGACAGGAACCGCGCGTGGCCGGCCCGCGCACGGATGTTCGCCGCGCCCAGGCCGTCGACGAGCACGACGACCGCGGATGCCGCAGCGGGGAGCGCGAGGGCGTTCGGCTCGCCGCCGAGGCTGGCGAGCGCTCCTGCGAGCACCGCGGTGAGCCGCGATCCGCCGTCGGCGGGCACCGGTAGCATTGCAGGCATCGCGCCCAGTCTGACACAGGCCGGGCGCGCCCCCGTTCCGCGCGTGCGCCCGCACGCCCCAGGCAGAGACGACGCATGACCCGAGCTACGAACGAGCCCACCGACGCACCGATCGCCGAACGCATCGAAGACGTCGATGTGTCCGACGAGATGCAGGGTTCCTTCCTCGAGTACGCCTACTCGGTCATCTACTCGCGCGCCCTGCCCGACGCCCGCGACGGGCTCAAGCCCGTGCAGCGCCGCATCCTCTACATGATGAGCGACATGGGCCTTCGGCCCGACCGCGGGCACGTCAAGTCGGCGCGCGTCGTCGGCGAGGTCATGGGCAAGCTCCACCCGCACGGCGACTCGGCCATCTACGACGCGCTGGTGCGCCTCGCGCAGCCGTTCACCCTGCGGGTGCCGCTCGTCGACGGGCACGGCAACTTCGGCTCGCTCGACGACGGCCCCGCCGCCGCCCGCTACACCGAGGCGCGACTGGCGGCCCCCGCGATGTCGATGACGGAGCACCTCGACGAGGACGTCGTCGACTTCGTCCCCAACTACGACAACAGCCACCAGCAGCCCGAGGTGCTCCCCGCGGCGATCCCGAACCTCCTCGTCAACGGCGCGAGCGGCATCGCCGTCGGCATGGCCACCAACATGGCGCCGCACAACCTCATCGAGGTCGTGCAGGCGGCCCGCCACCTCATCCAGCACCCCGAGGCGACGCTCGACGAGCTCATGGAGTTCGTGCCCGGGCCCGACTTCCCGTCGGGGGGGACCATCGTGGGCCTCGCGGGCATCCGCGACGCCTACGCGAACGGCCGGGGCTCGTTCAAGACCCGGGCGCGGGTGAGCGTCGAGCAGGTCACGGCGCGCAAGACCGGACTCGTCGTCACCGAGCTCCCCTACCTCGTCGGCCCCGAGAAGGTCATCGAGAAGATCAAGGACGGCGTCAACGCCAAGAAGATCACGGGCATCTCGGATGTCACCGATCTCACCGATCGCAACCGCGGCCTCCGACTCGTCATCGGAGTCAAGACGGGCTTCAACCCGCAGGCCGTGCTCGAGCAGCTCTACCGGCTCACCCCCCTCGAGGACTCGTTCAACATCAACAACGTCGCGCTCGTCGACGGGCAGCCGCAGACGCTCGGGCTCCGCGACCTGCTGAGCGTCTACATCGCGCACCGCGTGCGCGTCGTGACCCGGCGCTCCGAGTACCGCCTCGCGCGTCGTCGCGAGCGGCTGCACCTCGTCGAGGGCCTCCTCATCGCGATCCTCGACATCGACGAGGTCATCCAGGTCATCCGCACGAGCGACGACGCGGATGCCGCGCGCACGCGCCTGCAGGAGGTGTTCGACCTCAGCCAGCTGCAGGCCGAGTACATCCTCGAACTGCGACTGCGTCGGCTCACGCGGTTCTCGCGCATCGAGCTCGAGGCGGAGCGCGACCAGCTGCTCGCCGAGATCGCCCAGCTCGATGAACTGCTGTCGAGCGACGCCCGCATCCGCGCACTCGTCGCCGAGGAGCTCGGCCACGCGGCGGAGCTCTACGGAACCCCGCGCCGCACCCTGCTCACCGAGGCGCGACCGCAACCGGCGGGTGCGTCGCGCAAGGCCATCGCCGCCGCCGACCTCGAGCACGCCGACGTGCCGTGCCGCGTGTTCCTCAGCTCGACGGGGCGCATCGCGCGCGTCGACCGGCAGCCCGGCGACGAGGGCATCGCCGTCACCGCGCCGGCCCGGCGATCGAAGCACGACGCCATCCGGTCGAGCCTCGACACGACGAGCCGCACCGAGATCGGCGCCGTCACGTCGCGCGGCCGCCTCATCCGCTTCTCGCCGCTCGAGCTCCCCGTGATGCCGGGCAACTCGGTGCAGCTCGGCGCCGGCGTCCGCGTCGCGGAATACCTCGCGCTCACCGACCGCGACGAGCAGGTGCTCGGCCTCGTCTCGCTCGACGCCGCCCAGCCGATCGTGCTCGGCACGGCGCAGGGCGTCGTGAAGCGCGTCTCGCCCGGCGGGTACCCGAACCGGCCCGACTTCGAGGTCATCGCGCTGAAGCCCGGCGACCGCGTCGTGGGCGTCGCGCAGGGCGGCGACGACGACGAGCTCGTGTTCGTCACCTCCGACGCGCAGCTGCTCCACTTCCCCGCGTCCGCGGTTCGGCCGCAGGGCTGCGCGGCCGGCGGCATGGCGGGCATCAAGCTCGACGCGGGTGCGAGCGTGATCTCGTTCACGGTGCTCGCGCCCGACGACGTCGCCTCGGCGGTCGTCGTCACCGTCGCCGCGTCGGGCGACACGTTGCTCGGCGCCGACCCCGGCACGGCCAAGGTCTCCGATTTCTCGGAGTTCCCCGGCAAGGGGCGGGCGACGGGCGGTGTCCGCGCACAGCGGTTCCTCAAGGGCCAGGACGCGCTCTCGGTCGCCTGGGTCGGCCCGGCGCCCGCGCGCGCGCTCGGCAGCGACGGGTCCACGCGCAACCTGCCCGAGGGCGGCGCGAAGCGCGACGGCTCGGGCTCGCCGCTCGAGGCGGTCGTGCAGGTCGTGGGCCGCGGCATCCGCTGATCGCCCGCGCCGGTGCGCCGGGCGGCACCGCCTCCCCTGCCGGGCGTCGTCCCGGGTCGGCGTCGAACGCGCAGGTCAGGCGTCGATGCGGTCGCGGCTCAGGCCTGCGGCGCTGTCGACGATGAACTCCTTGCGCGGGGCGACCTCGTTGCCCATGAGCAGCTCGAACACCCGGCCCGCGTTCTCGGCGTCGGCGACGCCGACGCGCCGCAGGGTCCGGTGGCGCCGGTCCATCGTCGTCGTCGCGAGTTGGTCGGCGTCCATCTCACCGAGGCCCTTGTAGCGCTGGATCGGGTCCTGGTACCGCTTGCCCTGCTTCTTGAGCGTGGCGAGCACGCCCTGCAGCTCGGGCTCCGAGTAGGTGTAGATCGTGTCGTTCGGCTTCGAGCCGGAGTTCATCACGACCACCCGGTGCAGCGGCGGAACGGCGGCGAACACGCGGCCCTCCTCGATCATCGGCCGCATGTAGCGGAAGAAGAGCGTGAGGAGCAGGGTGCGGATGTGCGCGCCGTCGACGTCCGCGTCGCTCATGATGATGACCTTGCCGTAGCGGGCCGCGCTGAGGTCGAAGGTGCGGCCGGAGCCGGCGCCGATCACCTGGATGATCGACGCGCACTCGGCGTTGCCGAGCATGTCGGAGATCGAGGCCTTCTGCACGTTCAGGATCTTGCCGCGGATCGGCAGCAGCGCCTGGTGCTCGCTGTCGCGGGCGAGCTTCGCCGTTCCGAGCGCGGAGTCGCCCTCGACGATGAACAGCTCGCTCTGCTCGACATCGGTGGAGCGGCAGTCGACGAGCTTGGCGGGCAGCGAGGAGCTCTCGAGCGCGTTCTTGCGTCGCTGCGTCTCCTTGTGGGTGCGAGCGGAGATGCGCGCCTTCATCTCGGAGACGATCTTGTCGAGCAGCAGCGACGTCTGGGCCTTGTCGTCGCGCTTGGTGGAGGCGAACCGCTCCCCCAGTGCCTTCGCCACGACCGAGGCGACGATCGAGCGCACTGCGGGGGTGCCGAGCACCTCTTTCGTCTGGCCCTCGAACTGCGGCTCTGGGAGCCGTACCGTGAGCACCACGGTGAGCCCGGCGAGCACGTCGTCCTTCTCGAGCTTGTCGTTGCCGACCTTGAGGCGCCGGGCGTTCTGCTCGACCTGGGCGCGCAGGAACTTGAGCAGCCCCTGCTCGAACCCGGTCTGGTGTGTGCCGCCCTTCGGCGTCGCGATGATGTTGACGAAGCTGCGGGCGACGGTGTCGTAGCCCGTGCCCCAGCGCAGCGCGATGTCGACGTGGCAGTGCCGTTCGATCTCGGTGGGCACCATCGCGCCGCCGTCGGTGAGCACGGGCACCGTCTCGGTGAAGCGACCGTCGCCGGTGAGGCGCCAGATGTCGGTGACCGGAGCGTCGTGCGAGAGGTGCTCGACGAACTCCGAGATGCCGCCGTCGAAGTGGAAGCGGTGCGATTCGGGCGTCTCGCCGCGCTCGTCGATGACGGTGATGCCGAGGCCGGGCACGAGGAACGCCGTCTGGCGGGCGCGCCCGAGCAGCTCCTCGAGTTGGAACGCGGCGCCGCGCGTGAAGATCTGCGGGTCGGCCCAGTAGCGCACGCGGGTGCCCGTGACGCCCTTGGCGACACGCCCGGCCACGCGCAGTTCGCTCGCGAATTCGAACGGGGTGAACGGCGACGTGGGGCTGGGGCCCGCGCCGTCGGCGAACCGTCCCGGTTCACCGCGGTGGAACGACATGGCCCAGGTCTTGCCGTCGCGGTCGACCTCGACGTCGAGCCGCTCGGAGAGGGCGTTCACGACCGAGGCGCCCACGCCGTGGAGGCCGCCGGATGCCGCGTACGAGCCGGACCCGAACTTGCCGCCCGCGTGCAGCTTCGTGAACACGACCTCGACGCCGCTCAGGCCCGTCTTCGGCTCGATGTCGACCGGGATTCCGCGGGCGCGGTCGCGCACCTCGACGCTGTCGTCGGGGTGCAGCACGATGTCGATCTCGGATCCGTGGCCGCCGAGGGCTTCGTCGACCGAGTTGTCGATGATCTCCCAGAGGCAGTGCATGAGGCCACGGGAGTCGGTCGAACCGATGTACATGCCGGGGCGCTTGCGCACCGCCTCGAGTCCCTCGAGCACGGAGAGATGACGCGCGGAATAGTCGGAGCTCACGTCGGTCAAGCCTACTGATGCACGACGTCGTCGCCGTTCAGGCGCTACGCGCTGAGCGAAATGCCCGCCCCGAGGGAAGGCGCCGCCCCGACGCATGGTTTCATTGAGTGACAGGAAGTTCGGAACGTGAGCGACGGAGGAGGAGCCATGACGCAGTACGCCGAAACCACCGGTGCGGTGGACGAACTCGAGACCCCCCACGAGCTCACCGCGCTCGACCGCTGCGACGCCTGCGGCGCACAGGCCTACATCCGCGTCGTCGTCGCGAGCGGCGAGCTGCTCTTCTGCGCCCACCACGGTCGCAAGCACGAGGAGAAGCTCTCCCAGATCGCGCACAGCTGGCACGACGAGTCGAGCCGACTCCTCGACGACGGCCGCTGAGCCGAACCACCGGCCCACGAACCACGAACGCCCCGGAGCATCGCTCCGGGGCGTTCGCCGTCGCGTCGAGGCGCGCTCACTTCGGGTGCACGGATGCCCCGACGCCCGCGGCGCGCAACTGGGCGTGCCTGGCGGACTCCGCGTACGCATCCACCACCGCCGCCTGCGCGCCCGGCGCGTACGACAGCCCCGCGCGCTCGGCCGCGATGGCCAGGAGCGCGTCGGCCATGACCGGGTTCTTCGCGAGCACCGGACCGTGCAGGTGCGTGCCGATGACGGCGCCCATCACGACGCCCTCCTGCGACGAGCCCCGGCCGTTGCCCTCGCCCGCGCGCACACGGCCCAAGGGCGAGGCCTCGGCCTGCACGTAGTCCCGTGCGTGGTTCTCGAAGCCGACGAGCACGCCGTATCGCGGGGAGTCGACGACGAGGTCGCCGGTGACGCGCTCAGTCCTCGGCACCGCGCGTCCCGGCAGGATCGCGAGTCCCTCGAGGTCGGGCACGCCGTCGCGCTCGACCCCCCAGCTGAGCAGCTCCCAGCCTGTCCCGACCGCGAGGATGGGCACGCCCTCGGTGCCCCAGCGGCGCAGCTCGTCGTGCATCGTGCGCAGGACGTCGCGCGCCGCCTCGAGCGCGGAGTCGCTGCCGGAGCCGATCACGACGGCGTCCACCCGGTCGGGCAGGTCGTCGCGTGACTCCACCTGCACGACGCGCGCCGCGAGTCCGGCCCAGCGGGCGCGGGCGGCGAGCACGGCGGCGTTCTCGGCGTCGCCGTTGGTGTTCTGCAGCGACGGGATGAGCGACGCGATCGTGATGGTCATTCCGCTCCCGTGAGTCCGAGGTGCGCGCGCGTGCGCCGCATGGAGTCGGCCGAGAAGACGATCGTCTTCACGCCGCTCGCGGGCGCCGGCGCGGCGAGGAAGTCGTCGAGCGCGCGGGCGAGGTCGGGCTCGACACGGTCGATCTCCACGCCGTCGTAGGCGAGCATGAGCGCCGCCTCGGCGGCCTTGGAACCGCTGACGATCGCGACGCGGCCGAGCGACGAGGCATCCGTGGGCCAGAAGTACGAGGGGTCGCGCACGTCGGAGCCGATCGCGAACAGGATCTGCTCGGTACCGGGGGCGATGCTGTCGACGTTGAGCTGGTAGCTCGAAGGATTCTGCACGAGTACGAACTCGACCTGCTGGCCGCGCACCGTCACGCGCTCGCCCCGGCCGAACACCGCGGGGATCGCGCTGAGGGCTGCGGCTGCGGTCTCGTTCGAGAATCGCGCGCCCAGCACGGCCTTCGCCGTCGCGTAGGCCGCGGCCGCGTCGACGGCGTAGTGCGTGCCGCGCGCGGGCAGGCCGACGTCGACGGATGCCGCGCCGTCGCGCAGCACCGCGGAGGAGCCGTCGACCGACTCCACGACCACGCCGCCGCCGTCGGGGAGGCGTGCCGCATTCGTCTCGGTGTAGCCGAGCCCGCGGGGCGATGCCGCGAGCACGGCGTCGGAGACCCCGTACCGGTGCACCGCGACATCCGGGCGCAGGCCCGCCGCGAGCCGCTCGAGGGTGGCGTCGTCCGCGTTCACGACGACGGCCTCGCCGGCGCGCGACGCGATCTTCGCGAGCATGCCGGCGACCATGTCGGAGTCGTGGAAGCGGTCGATCTGGTCGACCATCACGTTCGTGAGCGCGACGACACGGGCATCGACGCCCTGCATGACGAGGGCGCCGTGGCCCTCGTCCATCTCGAGCACCGCGACGTCGCCGGGCACGCGACCCTGCCAATCGGCCTGCTCGAGGAGCGCCGAGGTGAGGCCCTGGCTGATGTTCGCCGTCGACGGGTTGGTGAACACGTGCATGCCGTGGGCGCGGAGGATCGCCACGAGCATCTTCGTCGTCGTCGACTTGCCGCTCGACCCGGACACGACCACGACGCCCTGCGGGAAGCCCGACAGGGTGCGCCGCAGGTAGTTCGGCGCGATGCGGTTCACGACGAGACCCGGAACGGCCGATCCGCCGCCGGGCTTGCGCAGCCGGGCGGCAAATCGGGTGAGCCTGCCGACGAGGATCGCCGGCGCGTAGCGCACCGGCGGCCTACTCGAGGTAGTCGCGGAGCGACTGCGAGCGCGACGGGTGGCGGAGCTTCGCCATCGTCTTCGACTCGATCTGGCGGATCCGCTCGCGGGTCACGCCGAAGGTGTCGCCGATCTGGTCGAGGGTCTTGGGCATGCCGTCGCCGAGGCCGAAGCGCATGCGGATGACGCCCGCCTCGCGCTCGCTCAGCGAGTCGAGGAGCGACTCGAGCTGCTTCTGCAGCATCGTGAAGCCCACCGCGTCGGCCGGGACGACCGCCTCGGTGTCCTCGATGAGGTCGCCGAACTCGCTGTCGCCGTCCTCACCGAGGGGCGTGTGCAGCGAGATGGGCTCGCGACCGTACTTCTGCACCTCGATGACCTTCTCGGGGGTCATGTCGAGCTCGCGGCTCAGCTCCTCGGGCGTGGGCTCGCGGCCGAGGTCCTGGAGCATCTGGCGCTGCACGCGGGCGAGCTTGTTGATGACCTCGACCATGTGCACCGGGATCCGGATCGTGCGGGCCTGGTCGGCCATGGCGCGGGTGATCGCCTGGCGGATCCACCACGTGGCATAGGTCGAGAACTTGAAGCCCTTGGTGTAGTCGAACTTCTCGACCGCACGGATGAGGCCCAGGTTGCCCTCCTGGATCAGGTCGAGGAACTGCATGCCGCGACCCGTGTAGCGCTTCGCCAGCGAGACCACGAGACGCAGGTTCGCACCGAGGAGGTGGCTCTTCGCGCGCTGCCCGTCCTTCGCGACCCACTGCAGCTCGCGACCGAGCTGCGAGCGCTTCTCGGCGTCGGTCATGTGCGAGAGCTTCTCCTCGGCGAAGAGGCCCGCCTCGATGCGCATCGCGAGCTCGACCTCTTCGGCCGCGTTCAGGAGCGCGACCTTTCCGATCTGCTTCAGGTAGTCCTTGACGGGGTCGGCCGTGGCGCCGGTGATGGCGCTCGAGTAGACCGGCACCTCGTCCTCGTCGTCGACGGCCCGCAGCACGAGCGCTCCCGTGGGGTGGGGGTCGTCGGGAATGGGCTTCGCGTCCTCGTCGTCGGTGTCGGATGCCGCGTCGTCGGTCGCATCCTCGACGACCTCGACGACCTCGACCTCGACGTCGACCTCCTCGAGGGCCTCGGGATCGATCTCCTCGTCGTCGTCGCCGGTCGCGGCCTTGCCCTTGGTCTTGGGCTTCGCCGCGGACTTCGCCGTCGTCGTGCGCGGGGTCTTCGCAGCGGTCGTGGTGGCCGCCTTCGACGCGGGCGCGCGCTTGGTCGCCGGCTTGGCGGCCGCGGCGGACTTGCTCGCGGCCGTGCGCGTGGCTGCGGCGGGCTGCTCGACCGTTGCGGTCTCAGCCTCGCTCTTCGCAGCCGTGGTGGCCTTGGTTGCCATACGTATGAACCTCTCCTCACCGTGGCGCGGCTGGTGCGTCCCCTCGGACGTGCGGCTCGTGCACCGGTCCGGTCGATTTCGGACACTATGAGGACCCATGTCAAGTCCGCTGTCGATCGTGGCGGGAGCCACGCGGCGGACCAGACCGGGTCCTGTGACAATTATACCAGCGTCCGCCCGGTCCGGGCGCGCCTCGCCGTGCTGTCTTCATTGCAGTACAACCCCGGCGGGCCCGTCGGCATTCCCCCGCGGCCCCGGCGCGAGGCCCTGATCAGAGCGCAGCGGGCGGCTCGTCGTCGCGGTTGCGCCGGAACGCCAGGAACTTCTCGAGCTCGGCGGCGATCTCGTCGGCCGAGGGCACCTCGCCGTCCTCGTCGGTGAGCGGCGAACGCAGCGTCGTGCCCTCCATATAGGAGTCGTGACGCTCTTCGAGCGTGTGCACGAGCTTGGCCAGCTCCCCGTTCTCGGCGACCTGCTCGTCGATCCGCGCCGTGAACTCGCGTCCCTGTTCGCGCAGCACGTCGGTGGGGAAGATCCGCCCGGTCGACGCGCTGACGGCCTCGAGCGCGGCCACCGCGGCGGTCGGGTACTCCGAGTCGGCGAGGTAGTGCGGCACGAGGAGCACGAAGCCCGTCGTGGGATGGTCGAGCTCCTGCAGCCGGTACTCGACGAGGTGCAGCGCATTGGCGGGCACCTGGGTGGTGGGCCGCCAGACCGACATCGCCTCGATGAGATCGCTGCGGTTGCCGCTCACCGTCACGCCGATCGGCCGCGTGTGCGGCACCGGCATCGGGATCGAGTTGATCCAGGTCGTCGAGCCGACCTCGAACCGGTCGATCAGGCCGAGTACCGCCGCGCTGAACCGCTCCCACTGGAAGTCGGGCTCGAAGCCCGTGAGGAGCAGGAACTGCTGGCCGATCTCGTCGCGGGCGAGGTCGAGGCTCAGGCGCGGCGGCCGATAGTCGGTGAGGTGGTCGCCCTCGAACATGATGATCGGGCGCCGCGCGCGGTAGTCGAGCAGCTCGTCGGCGTCGAAGGTCGCGACCACGGTGGTGTCGAGCGTCGAGAGCAGGTACTCGCTCGTCTGCGCGACCGCGCCGCCCGCGTCGGCGAACCCGGTGAGCCCCGCGACGAGCGGCAGGCCCGACGGCACGACGACGTCGGGATTCAGCTCGAAGAGCGACCGGGGATCTCTCATGCTTCCAGCGTACTGACGGCGGTGGGGCCCACGTCCGGATCATCCGCCGCCGGTGCATGCCCAGAGCGAACACGTACGATCGGTCGCATGCAGGCACCCTCCCTCGAGCTCTCGAACGCCCCCGTCTCCGATTCCGACGCCGACGTCCTCCTCCTCGCCGCGATCCGGGGCGAGGAGGGACCCGAGCTGCTGGCGCCCGAGGGCTTCGACTGGGTGCGCGACGCGCTCGCCGCGCTCGGCGCGAAGGCCGCTCCCGACGAACTCACGCGCCTGCACTCGCCCGGCCCCGGCCCGGCCGTCGTGGCGGTCGCCGGCGCGGGCGATCGGGCGGATGCCGCGAGCCTCCGCCTCGCCGCGGGCAGCGCCCTGCGCCAGCTCGCGGGCGTCTCCGCCGTCGCGATCGCCGTGCCCGCCGACGACCCGGAGCTCGCCGCCGCGCTCCTCGAGGGCGCGGGGCTGGGCGCCTACGCCTTCACCGCGTACCGCGATGCGCCCTCGCCGGCGTCGCGCATCGTGCTGCACAGCGCCCACTCGGACGAGGCGATCGGCCTGCGGCGCATCCGCGCGGCGATCGGCGCGGTCGCCCGCACGCGCGACCTCGTGAACACGGCCCCGAACGAGCTCTTCCCCGAGCGCTTCGCCGAGATCGCGGCGGAGGCCGCCTCCGGCGCCGGCATCGCCGTGCGGATCCTCGACGACGGCGCCCTCGAGGCCGAGGGCTACGGCGGCATCCACGCGGTCGGCAAGGGCTCGACGCGCGGTCCGCGGCTCGTGCGGCTCGGGTACGCGCCCGCCGCGGCATCCGCCCACCTGGCGCTCGTCGGCAAGGGCATCACCTTCGACTCGGGCGGGCTGTCGCTGAAGCCCGGGGCGTCGATGGTGGGCATGAAGACCGACATGGCCGGCGCAGCCGCCGTGCTCGCGGCGATGGTCGCCCTGGCCGAGCTCGAGGTGCCCGTGCGGGTCACCGGCTGGCTGTGCCTCGCCGAGAACATGCCGTCGGGCAACGCCCTGCGCCCCAACGACGTGCTGCGCATGCGCGGGGGCACGACGGTCGAGGTGCTCAACACCGACGCGGAGGGCCGGCTCGTGATGGCCGACGCCCTCGCTGCGGCGAGCGAGGAGCAGCCCGACGCGATCGTCGACGTCGCGACCCTGACCGGTGCGCAGGTCGTCGCGCTGGGTCCGCGCATCGCGGGGCTCATGGGCGACGAGACGCTCGTCGGGCAGGTGCGTGCGGCGGCGGATGCCTCGGGCGAGGCGGTCTGGCCGATGCCGCTGCCCGACGACCTGCGCCCCCTGCTCAAGTCGGATGTCGCCGACATCGCGAACACCAAGCTCGGCGCCGGGATGCCCGGCATGCTGCTCGCGGGGCTCTTCCTGCGCGAGTTCGTGGGACGTCGCGACGGCGACGGCGGGGCCCGCATCCCGTGGGCGCACCTCGACATCGCGGGGCCCGCGAACAACACCGCATCGGCCTGGGGGTTCACCGGATCGGGGGCCACCGGGGCCGCCGTCCGCACCCTCATCCGGCTGGGCGAGGACCTCGCCGGCAGGTAGTAAGGTCATATGGGCGCGAACGTCGCCCACGCAGCCTGCCCGGCCACGAACCGGCGCAGCTCGCCTCGCAGATCCAGTGCGCAAGGGAGATTCCGGTTGTCCGAGCAGAACTTCGACCTCGTCATTCTCGGAGGCGGCAGCGGGGGGTACGCGGCGGCGCTGCGCGCCGTCCAGCTCGGCCTGACGGTCGCCATCGTCGAGAAGGACAAGGTGGGCGGCACCTGCCTGCACCGCGGATGCATCCCCACGAAGGCACTGCTGCACGCGGCGGAGATCGCCGACAACACCCGTGAGTCCGCGAGGTTCGGCGTGCGCTCGACGTTCGAGGGCATCGACGTCCCCGCCGTCACCAAGTACCGCGAGAGCATCGTCGCGAGCAAGTACAAGGGCCTCGCCGGCATGATCAAGGCCACCGGCATCACCCTCGTCGAGGGCGAGGGCCGGCTGGTCGCCGCGAACGCCGTGCAGGTGGGCGACCAGCGGCTCGTCGGCAAGAACGTCGTCCTCGCCACGGGCTCGCACTCCCGCTCGCTCCCCGGCCTCGAGATCGGCGGCCGGGTCATCACGAGCGAGCAGGCGCTCGAGCTCGACTTCGTGCCGAGCAAGGTCGCCATCCTCGGCGGCGGCGTCATCGGCGTCGAGTTCGCGAGCGTCTGGAAGTCGTTCGGCTCCCACGTGACGGTCATCGAGGCGCTCCCCCACCTCGTCCCCAACGAGGAGGAGTCGGTCTCCAAGCAGCTCGAGCGGGCGTTCCGCAAGCGCGGCATCGACTTCAAGGTCGGTGTCCGGTTCCAGGGCGTCACCCAGCACGACGACGGCGTCGTGATCACCCTCGAGAACGGCGAGACCGTCGACGCAGAGCTGCTGCTCGTCGCGGTCGGACGCGGTCCGGTCACGGCGAACCTCGGCTACGAAGAGGCCGGCGTCACGATCGACCGCGGCTTCGTCATCACGAACGAGCGCCTCGAGACGAGCGTCCCCGGCGTCTACGCCGTGGGCGACATCGTGCCGGGCCTCCAGCTCGCCCACCGCGGATTCCAGCAGGGGATCTTCGTCGCCGAGGAGATCGCGGGCCTCAACCCGATCATCGTCGAGGACGTCAACATCCCCAAGGTCACGTACTCGGAGCCCGAGATCGCGTCGATCGGCTACAGCACGGCGCGAGCCGCCGAGAAGTTCGGCGCCGACCAGGTGTCCTCGTACGAGTACAACCTGGCCGGCAACGGCAAGAGCCACATCCTGGAGACGAGCGGCTCGATCAAGGTCGTGCGCGTCAACGACGGCCCCGTGGTCGGTGTGCACATGATCGGCTCCCGCGTCGGCGAGCTCATCGGAGAGGCCCAGCTCGCCGTCAACTGGGAGGCGTACCCCGAGGACATCGCCCCCTTCCTGCATGCACACCCCACGCAGAACGAGGCGCTCGGCGAAGCGTTCCTCAAGCTCGCGGGCAAGCCGCTCCACGTGCTCTGATTCTGAGCCACCGAAACCCCACTGCAATAAGGTAGAAGGCGTCACACGCTGTGAAGGAGACAAGCGCATGAGCGAATCCGTCAGCCTCCCGGCACTCGGTGAGAGTGTCACGGAGGGCACGGTCACCCGCTGGCTGAAGAACGTCGGCGACCGTGTGGAGGTCGACGAACCGCTGCTCGAGGTGTCGACCGACAAGGTCGACACCGAGATCCCGTCGCCGGTGGCGGGTGTCATCGAGGCGATTCTCGTCCAGGAGGACGAGACCGTCGAGGTGGGCACCGCCCTCGTCACGATCGGCGATGGCTCCGGTGCTGCTGCGCCCGCTGCGCCCGCTGCCGAGGCAGCACCGGCGCCGGCTCCCGAGGCTGCGCCGGCTCCCGCCCCCGAGGCCGCACAGGCACCCGCGGCGCCCGCCGCTCCCGAGGCCGCACCGGCACCCACCGCGCCTGAGGCTGCGCCGGCACCGGCAGCTCCCGCACCGGCTC
>NZ_RHHB01000046.1 GCF_003710805.1 Agromyces tardus
GGCGCGAGCCGGCGGTGCCGGTGCTGCGGCCGCAGGCCGCGCCCGCGGCATCCGCCGGTCAGGCAGCCCAGGCGACGGATGCCGCGCGGCCCGCTGCCGCCGAGCCGGCGAGCCCGTACGCCCGCATGGGCATCGTCGACGACGCCGGCCGACCGGGCATCGACGACCTCGACGCGGTGTTCCGCCGCCGCCGCACCGCGGTCTGAGGGGCGCCGCGCACCACGCCGAGGGCACCAGGTGGGAGTGGTCGGAACCACCCCGTGGAGGATGGTAGAGTCGATGTCGCTCGGGCCCATGGCGCAGTTGGTAGCGCGTCTCGTTCGCAATGAGAAGGTCGGGGGTTCGAATCCCCCTGGGTCCACCGAGTGAAGCCCCCGAGCCCGACGGCTCGGGGGTTTCGTGGTCTCAGCCCGGCCGCCCGCGCCGGGCGACCGCCATACGCCGCTGCGCGTGCCGTCGGCCGCGGATGGCGCAGGAGTGGGCCACTATGGACGCGTGACCCCCCAATCCTGCGAGCGCTGCGCGTCGACCGTGTTCGCCGAATCGCTGCAGTGTCCGGTCTGTTCCGCTCCGGTGGGCTTCCATCCGCCCACGCTGTCGTTCCGGGTGCTCGACGGCGAGACGGTGGAGATCGACGGGCGCACGTGGGCGGCGTGCTCGAACCGCGACTGGCGGTGCAACTGGCTCGCGCCCCGCGACGAGCCCAGTGCGCAGTGCTTCTCCTGCCGGCTCACCCGCCGGCGCCCGCCCAGCGACGAGACGGCGGACCTCGAACGACTCGCCGATGCGGCGGTCGACAAGCGCCGCCTGCTCATGCAGTTGCGGTACCTCGGGCTGCCCATCACGCCCTACTACGAGCGGGAGGGCGGTCTCGCCTTCGACCTGCTCGCGGGCACGCCGAGCGAGCCGGTCATGATCGGTCACGCGAACGGCGTGATCACGATCGATCTCAACGAGACGCTCGACGACCGCCGCGAGGGAGTGCGCGTGCGCCTGGGCGAGGCCTATCGCACGATGCTCGGGCACTTCCGGCACGAGATCGGGCACTACTACCAGGGCATCCTCGTCGACTCCGATGCCGCATGGGCGGAGTGCCGGGCCCTCTTCGGCGATGAGCGGGCGAGCTACCAGGATGCGATCGACCGTCACTACCGCTTCGGCGCCCCCGAGGGCTGGGCGGACTCCTTCATCTCGGAGTACGCCACCATGCACCCCTGGGAGGACTTCGCCGAGTGCTTCGCGCACTACCTGCACATCACCGCAACGCTCGCCACCGCCGCCCGCGGCGGGGTGACGCTCGACGCGGAGCGGGTGAGCGGGCACTCGGATGCCTCGGTGGTCCCGCTCGAGGACTACTCCGCGCAGCCGATCGACCGGATGCTCGACGACTGGCACTGGCTCTCCCTGCTGTTCAACCGGGTGAACCGCACGATGGGCAAGGACGACCTCTACCCGTTCCGGATCTCCGCCCCGGTCGCCGAGAAGCTGGCGTACGTGCATCGCATCGTCACGCGCGTCGCCGGCTCCTGAGGTCCACCCCGCGACGAACGGGTCGGGTCAGGATTCCCGTGCGCTGCGGGGCACGTCGCCGGCGTGCGCGCTGCGCTCGGCCGACTGCAGGATCGACTCGACCCCGCTGAAGAACAGGTCGCGATCGGTGAGACCGCGCAATCGGGCGACCGCTTCGGCGACGTGCGGATGCGTGGCCGGGTCGACGTGCGTGCCGACGTCGAACCAGAGCCCGAACTCGCGCGAACGCGCGGCGTCGGTGCTCCGCGCACGCGCGATGCCCGCGGCGGTCGAGAGCACGTGCGAGGAGAGCAGTGCGTAGTGCCGCACGAGCTCATCGCCGGAGAGACCGGCACGTGAGAACGCATCGAGCATGAGCTCGACGATGTCGAGCTCGGCTGGGCCGTCGGTCGTGAGCACGGTCGCCTCGACGGCGATCGCGGGGTACGTGGTGAAGAGGTCGAGTGTCGAGCTCGCGAGCTGCGTGAGCCGCCCGCGCCAGTCCTCACGGGGAGCCGTGATCTGCGCGAGCGACATCGCGAAGACATCGTCGAGGAGCGCCCGCATGAGGGCTTCCTTGTTGCGGAAGTGACGGTAGATGGCCGTCGGATCGGACCGGAGGTCGGCGCCGAGCTCGCGCACGGAGATCGCGATCGTGCCCGGACGGGCGGCGAGCCGCAGCGCGGCCGCGACGATGGTCGCGCGGTCGAGGTTCGTCTTGCCGCCGTGCTCGGCCCGTTTCGTTCCCGTCGCCATCGCCCCTCGTTCCTCGTGCCGCGCGTGGCTGCACGGCGTCGCCGTCGTGCCCACTGCAGGCTTCGGAGCAATGGTGCCACCTCGCGCGATATCTCGGCTGCCCCGCTCCGAGTCCAGCGAACACCACGCCCACGCTGTTGTCAACGACATTGTCAACGCTGTTGTCAACAGTGTTGACTTCGCGGCATCCGGCACCTACTGTGGCGTCATCGAGTTCGACGACGAAACGAGGGTGTCTTGGCTGCAGGGAATGTGCTCTTCACCGGCGGTGCCGTGTTCACGGGTGCCGGCCAACCGCTCCAGGGGTGCGCCGTGGTCGTGAAGCACGGGCGGATCGCCGCCGTGGTGCCCGAGGCGGACGCCCGCGCGCACCTCGACGCCGAGACGACGATCGTCGACCTCGACGGCGCGTTGCTCAGTCCCGGCTTCCAGGACGCCCACGTGCACCCGATCAACGCCGGCGTGGAGATGCTGCTGTGCAACCTCACGGGTGCCGATGACGCCGCCGCCGCGGTGCTCATGGTGGCCGAGTACGCGGCCGCGAACCCCTCGCGCGAGTGGATCGTCGGCGGCGGCTGGTCGATGGACCACTTCCCGGGCGGTGCGCCCACGCGGCAGGCCCTCGACGCGGTCGTCGACGACCGCCCGGTCCTGCTGTTCAGCCGCGACCACCACAGCGCCTGGGCGAACAGCGCCGCGATCCGCGCTGCGGGCATCGGGCCGCACACCCCGGATCCGGCCGACGGGCGCATCGAGCGCGAGCCCGACGGCAGCCCCGCCGGCACCTTCCACGAGGGGGCGTCCGAGCTGTTCGACGCCGTGCGGCCCGCGGTCGACGACGAGCTCGCCTACCAGGGGCTCCTGCTCGCGCAGGAGGAACTGCTGCGCCTCGGGATCACCGGCTGGCAGGACGCGATGATCGGCTCGTTCGCGGGCGTGCGCGAGAACCTCCGGAGCTACCTCCGTGCGCTCGACGAGGGAGCGCTGCGCGTGCACGTCGTCGGCGCCCAGTGGTGGGAGCGCGACCGCGGCGTCGAACAGGTCGCGGAGATGTCGGCGCGTCGCGAGCGCGTCGCCGAGCTCGGTCGCACCGATCGCTTCTCGCTCGGCACGGTGAAGATCATGGTCGACGGCGTCGCCGAGAACCAGACCGCCGCGATGAAGGCGCCGTACCGCGATGCCCACGGGCATGAGACCGGCAACGCCGGGTTGTCGTTCATCGATCCGGCACGGTTGCGCGACTACGTCACCGCGCTCGACGCGAACGGGTTCCAGGTGCACTTCCACGCCCTCGGCGACCGAGCCGTCGCCGAGGCGCTCGACGCGGTCGAGGCGGCCGCTGCGGCGAACGGCGCCACCGACGGTCGGCACCACCTCGCGCACCTCCAGGTCATCGCGGAGGGCGACACCGCTCGGTTCGCGCCGCTCGCCGCCGTCGCGAACATGCAGGCGCTGTGGGCGCAGCACGAGCGGCAGCTCGACGAGCTGACCCTGCCGTTCCTGGAGGACGGCGCGGCCGACCGTCACTACCCGTTCGGCGAGCTCGCCCGGAGCGGCGCACGGCTCGCGGCGGGCAGCGACTGGCCGGTCTCGAGCGCGAACCCCGTCGAGGCGATCCACATCGCGGTCAACCGCCGTTCACCCGGCGCCGACACCGAGCCCCTCGGCGGCGCCGGCCAGTGCCTCGACCTCGCGACGGCCATGGCCGCGTACACCTCGGGCTCGGCCTACGTCAGCCACCGCGACCACGACACGGGGCGCATCGCCGAGGGCTACCTCGCGAACCTCGTCGTGCTCGACCCCGACCCCTTCTCGGTGCCGGCCGACGAGATCCACCGCTCGTCCGTCGTCTCGACGTGGGTCGAGGGCGAACGCGTGTACTCCCGCACCTCCTGATCCCCCCACCGAACCCCGATTGAGAGAGACGAACATGAACGCACCGCACCCCGGCGCGGCCGGGCGGCGCTCGCCCCGCGGCATCCGCTTCGCCGTCGTCGCCGGCCTCGGCGCGGCCCTCGCGCTCACCGGCTGCACCGCAGCTGAGACCGACGCCGGAACCGACGTCGAGTTCGAGCTGACGGATGCCACGGCCGCGCCGTCGGGCGACATCGACTCGTTCACCTGGTCGAGCTACGCGGAGCCGTACTCGCTCGACTACGCGTACGCGTTCGACTACGCCGACAACCAGGTGCTCTCGAACATCTGCGAGTCGCTGCTGCGGCTGAACCCCGACTACACGCTCGCGCCCGGACTCGCCGAGGCGTTCGCGCACCCCACGCCCGAGACGTGGGTCTACACGATCCGCGACGGCGTCACGTTCCACGACGGCACGCCGCTCACCGCGGCCGACGTGGTGGCGTCGCTCCGCCGCCACCTCGACCCGGCAGTCGGCTCGTCGTGGTACTCCGTGTACCAGAACGTCGTGTCGATCGAGCAGACGGGCGAGCGCGAGGTCACGGTGACCGAGTCGGGGCCCGACTCGCAGTTCAACCTCGCGATGGGCGGCTCGGCCGGCGTGGTGGAATCGGCCGCCACGCTCGCGGCCGCCGGCGCCGACTACGGCAACTCGACGGGCGGCGTCAACTGCACGGGTCCGTTCCGCCTCGCCGAGTGGAAGCCGGGCGAGCGGATCACGCTCGAGCGCTACGACGACTACTGGGACGAGAGCCTGCGGGCGAAGGCCGGCGAGGTCGAGTTCCTCTTCATGAACGACCCCAACGCGCGGGTGAACGCGTGGAAGTCGGGCGAGGTCGACGGCGGCTGGATGGTCCCCGTCGACGCGATCGGCCAGCTCCGCGACTCCGGCCCGGGCGACGTGTTCTTCGGTCTCAACACTGCCGTCTCGAGCCTCATCGTGAGCAACCTCGACGGGCCGTTGGGTGATCCGAACGTGCGGAAGGCGCTGCTCATGGCGATCGATCGCGAGGGCCTCATCCGTGCGGCGTCGCAGGGCTACGGCGCGGTGACGAACGCGCTCACCACCGAGTCGGTGTGGGTCGAGGCGAGCGACAGCGCCGTCACGGCGGCGTTCGACGGACTCGAGGAGTACCCCTACGACGTCGCGGCCGCGAAGCAGCTCATCGACGACGCGGGCGTGGCCGGCGAGGAGATCGTGTTCGCGACGGCGCCGATCTCGAGCGACTTCTCCGTCATCGCGCAGGCGACCGTCGCGGCGGCCCAGTCGATCGGCCTGCAGGCGCGCATCGAGACGCTCACGCCGAACGCGTACACGACGCTCTTCTCCGACCCGGCCGCGCGCGAGGGCATCGACCTCTTCTTCACGCAGTGGTACCTCTCGAGCCCCGACCCGCTCGAGATGTACAGCGTGCTGCGCACGGGCGAGTTCAGCAATTACGGCAACTGGTCGAACCCCGAGTTCGACCGGGTGGTGAACGAGGCGATCGCGACGGATGACGCGGCCGCGCGCTCGGAGCAGACCGCCGAGGCGCAGCGCATCGCCAACGCGGAGCTGCCGTGGCTGCCGCTCGCCGAGAATCCGATGACGCTGTGGATGAACGACCGGATCACGGGCGTCGCGCCCTCGATCGCGTTCCTCTACTACCCCTGGGCGGCGACCATTGGCGCACGCTAGGGGCGTCGTGGCGTCCATCCGGCCGCGGCCGGTGCCGGCTCGGGCGGCGGCCGGCGGAGCGGCGGTCGTGCGATGAGCGCCCTCCGCCGGGTGCTCGGCAAGCTGGGCGGACTGCTGCTCACCCTGTTCCTCGCCTCGCTGCTCGTGTTCTTCTCACGGTTCCTCGTGCCGGGCGATCCCGTCAGCTTCCTGCTCCGCGGGCGCAAGCCCAGCCCCGAGGCCGTCGCTGCGGTGAACGCGCAGTACGGCCTCGACCTGCCGCCGTGGCAGCAGTACCTGTCGTGGATCGGCGGGGTCCTGCACGGCGACTTCGGCCGCTCGCTCCAGTACCGGCAGGACGTCGGTGCGGTCATCGGCGAGCGCATGCCGGTGACGCTCGGCCTCGTCGTGATGGCCGGCCTCATGATCGCGATCGTGGGCCTCGCGGCCGGCGCGATCGCGGCGCTCAACCGGGGTCGGGTGCTCGACCGTTCGATCCTCATCGGGCTCACGGCGCTCGGTGCGATCCCGTCGTTCGTCGGCGCGATCGTGCTCATCGCCGTGTTCGCGGTGCAGCTGGGGTGGTTCCCGTCGTTCGGCTCGGGCGACGGCGGGATCGACACCCTGTACCACTTGGTCCTTCCGTCGACCGCCCTCGCGCTGGTGTTCGTGGTGCTCGTCGGCAAGGTCACCCGCTCGTCGATGGTCGACCAGCTCGGTCGCGAGCACGTGGAGGTGGCGACGAGCCGCGGCCTGCGGCGCGGCACCGTGATCCGGCGGCATGTCTTCCGCAACTCGATCGGCCCGATCCTCACCGTCAGCGGACTCCTCGTCGCGGGACTGCTGGTCGCGAGCTCGATCGTCGAGTCGGCGTTCGGGCTCGCCGGAGTCGGTTCGCTGCTCGTGCAGTCGGTGAGCCGCCTCGACTTCCCCGTCGTGCAGGCGATCGTGCTGCTGATCGTCTTCGCGTTCGTCGCCGTGAACGCGGTGATCGACATCCTCGAACCCGTGATCGACCCCCGGGCAGCAGCAGGAGGCGGTGCACGATGACGACACCCACCATGGCGGTCACGGTGCTGCGCGCGCCCCGCGCCGCGCGCGCCGACCTCACCTTCGGCCTGAGCGTCGGTGTGCTCGGCGTGATGGTCGCGGCGGCGGCGTTCGCACCGCTCATCGCGCCCTACGACCCCGACGCCGTCGACCTCGCGGCGTTCTACTCCGGCCCGTCGGCAGCGCACTGGCTCGGCACCGACGCGCTCGGCCGCGACCTCCTGAGCCGCACGATCCACGGGGCACGCACGGCGCTGCTCGCCCCCCTCGCCGTCGTCGTCATCTCGACGGCCGTCGGCATCGTGCTCGGGCTCATCGCGGGCTGGCGCGGCGGATGGCTCGACTCGGTGCTCGGCCGCCTGTTCGACGTCGTCTTCGCGTTCCCGTCGCTGCTGCTCGCGATCCTCGCCGTGGCGCTCTTCGGCAAGGGGCTCGTGGCCCCGGTGATCGCGATGAGCATCGCGTACGCGCCCTTCGTGGCGAGGCTCACTCGCTCGCTCGTGGTCGCCGAGCGGTCGCGGCCGTACGTGGCCGCCTACCGGGTGCAGGGGTTCTCGCCGCCGTGGATCGCCACGCGTCGGGTGCTGCCCAACGTGACGCCCATCGTCGGCGCCCAGTCCACCCTCAACTTCGGCTACGTCCTGGCCGAGCTCGCCGCGCTGTCCTTCCTCGGGCTCGGCGTGCAGGCGCCGGCGGCCGACTGGGGCGCCATGATCAACGAGGCCCAGGCCGGGATCCTCGGCGGCCACTTCCTCCCGGCGCTCGTGCCGGCCGCCGCCGTCGTGCTCGCGGTCGTCGCCGTGAACGTCATCGGCGAGGAGTACTCGAACCGGATCGGAGGCGGGGCACCCGCATGACGCTGCTCAGCATCGACGAACTCTCCCTCGACCTGCACGACGGCACGCGCCTGCTGCACGGCGTCTCCCTCGAGATCGCCGCGGGCGAGACCGTCGGCCTCGTCGGCGAGTCCGGCTCGGGCAAGTCCCTCACCGCCCGGTCGGTGCTCGGGCTCCTGCCCCCGCGTGCCGCGACAGCCGGGTCCATCCGGGTCGACGGACGGGAGGTGCTCGGTGCGTCGCGTCGCGACCTCCTCGCCCTGCGGCGCACGAGCGCCTCGATGGTGTTCCAGGATCCGCGCACGAGCATCAACCCGGCCCGCACGATCGGCGACCACCTCACCGAGTCGCTGCGCGTCTGCGGCGGCTGGTCGGCGCGAGACGCGACGCGCCGGGCCGTCGAGCTCATGGAGTCGGTGCGGCTGCCCCGCCCCGATGAGCACCTGCGCCAGTACCCGCACGAGCTGTCCGGCGGCATGCTCCAGCGCGTCATGATCGCCGGCGCGCTCACCGGCTCGCCCCGGCTCCTGATCTGCGACGAGCCCACCGCCGCGCTCGACGTGACGACGCAGGCGGGCATCGTCTCGGTGCTCCTCGAGCAGCGCGAGACCCGGGGCATGGGCGTGCTCTTCATCACCCACGACCTGAACCTCGCCGCGGCGATGTGCGACCGGGTCGTCGTGCTGAGCGGCGGGCGGGTCGAGGAGCGGGGCCTCGCCCGCGAGGTCTTCGGCAACCCGCAGGCCGCGTACACGAAACGGCTCGTCGCGGCGACGCCCACGCTCGCAGGTGCTCCCGGCGGGGACTCCGTGGGGCCGGCCGTCGTCGTCGAGCGGATCCAGGGCGGGTCGGATGCCACGGGCCGGGCGGGTTCCGTCGCCGGGCCGCCGGGGGACCGGCGGGCCGAGGCGGCTCCCGTGCCCCCGCAGGCGCTGCTGGACATCCGGGGCCTCTCGAAGACCTACCGGCGCAGCGGCAGGGAGGCCGTGACCGCGGTCGACGACGTCTCGCTGCGCGTCGAGCGCGGCGGCGCCCTCGGCGTCGTGGGGGAGTCCGGGTCCGGCAAGTCGACGCTCGCCCGCATCCTCGTCGGCCTCGAGGCGGCCGACGCGGGCGAGGTCGTCGTCGACGGCCGCGCCCGCACGTCCCTCCCCGCCTCGCGTGCGGCGCGCCTCGCGCACGCTCGCTCGGTGCAGATGGTGTTCCAGGACCCGTACCTCTCGCTCGACCCCCGCCTGAGCGTCGGCCGTGCCATCGAGGACGCACTGCACCTCCACTCGCACGCGACCTCGCGTGACGCGCGGGCGCGTGTGCTGCGGCTGCTCGACCAGGTCGGGCTCGAAGAGCGCCATGCCGATGCCCGGCCGCGCACGCTCTCGGGCGGCCAGCGCCAACGCGTGGCGATCGCACGCGCCCTCGCGATCGAGCCCGACCTGCTCGTGCTCGATGAGGCGACGAGCGCACTGGATGTCTCGGTGCAGGCGCAGGTGCTCGACCTCGTCGCGTCGATCCGGCGGCATCGCGGGCTCACGGTGCTCTTCATCAGCCACGACCTCGCCGTCGTGCGCCGGGTGTGCGAGGACACGGTGGTCATGCACCGCGGCCGCATCGTGGAGGGCGGCTCGACCGCAGCCATCCTCGCGGCGCCGCAGCATCCGTACACGCGACGCCTCATCGAGTCGGTGCCTCGACCCGGTTGGGACCCCGCTGCCGCCGGAGCGCCCCTCGAGCCGGCGGGACGCGGTCAGGGGGTGTGAACGTCGCCCGCGCCGCCGATCGCCGGGTGGGCATGCCGGTCACGCGACGCCCGGAGTGTGTGTCGCCCCCGGGGTGTCGGCCAGTTCGTCGAGTTCCGCGATGAGGGGGCTCGACGCGATGTCGGCGTTGATCGCGACCGCGAGCCGGGCCGCGGCGATCCGGTACCCGTCCGTCGTCAGCACCTCGGTGATCGCCGACCGGATCGCCTCGGCGGACGCCGTCGGTGCGAGGCGCACTCCGGCGCCATGGTGCACGACGCGGGCGGCGGTGTCGTCCTGATCGCGACCCATGGGGATGCACACCATCGGCACTCCGGCGGCCAGCGACTTGAGCGTCGTGCCGTGCCCGCAGTGCGTCACGACGAGGGCGGCGCGCTCGATGATCGGACCGTGCGGAGCCGACCGCACCACGCGCACATCGTCCGAGGCGGTGAGCTCCTCGGGGTCGAGCATGGGCCCGGTGGTCACCACGGCGCGCACCGGAAGGCCCGAGAGCGCATCGATGATGCGCTGGAGCACCGCCGCCTGGTCCTGGAAGGTCGAGGTGAGTCCGACGAGCACGAGCGGTCTCGGGTCGCCCTTCGGCCACGGGGACGTCCACGGCTCGGCCCAGGCCGGGTCGTCCAGCACCGGGCCGGCGTAGCGGACGTTGGCCGGCACGAACGGCGCCGCATAGTCGAATGCGGGGCTCGTGAGCACGATGATGCGGTCGGCGCCGAGCACCTGGTCGTAGAACGACGTCAGGGGAGCCAGCCCGTGTTCGGCGCGCACGGCGTTCAGCGACGGCAACCCCTTCGCGAAGACGCGGTTCACGAGGGCGACGAGCAGCGCGTCGCGGGCGTGGCCGACGGGCCCCTTCGCGAGCGGGAATCCCGCTGCGATCGGCGGCACTCCGCGCACGGGCAGTGCCCAGATGTTCGGCACCAGTGCGGCGACCGGCAGTCCGGCCGCCTGCGCGGCGATCATGGCGCCGAACATGAAGTAGTCCGCGACGACCACGTCAGGTGACCATGCGGCGATCTGTCCCGCGGTGTCGGCCGCAACGGCGCCGGCCGGTCCGCCGATGAGGCGATCGCGCATGCGCCGCAGGCCCTCGAACGGACTCGTGACCTCCCAGTCCTTGACGAGGTCCTCCGCAGGGTCCGCGCTGGTTCGGTGGGGCGCGGCGACCCACGGGGCGAAGGTCGCGCCGATCCGGAGCGACGCATCGCGCAGCGTCGGGTCGGCGAGTACGCGCACCTCGTCGCCGCGGTCGATGAGCCGCCGCGCGACCCCGAGTTCGGGCGCCACGGCGCCCCCGCCGTCCCACAGGGCGAACAGATAGCGGCTCATGGGTGCTGCTCCTTCCGGTCGGATGCCTCGCCCAGCGCGCCGCGGACGAGGCGGAGGATGACGGCCTCGGTGTCCGCCTGCGATCGGCCGAGGTCGCGGCGCAGGAGCTTCCACAGCGTGACGTCGGTCGCCGCGTAGAGGGCGAACACGAGTTGCTCGTCGTCGACCCCGGGGAGCAGGGTGCGCTCGATCCAGGCGCGGTGCCCGGCCCGCGAGACCTCGAGGAGGTAGTCGATCGCGGGCACGCGGCCCTCCAACTCGAGCACGCGCACGTTCGCGTCGCCCATCGTCTCGTAGCGTTCGACGAGCCGCGCGATCGCGCCGCCCACGTCGCCCGGCTCGGCGGCGCGGACGGCGTCCTCGTGCGGCTTCTGCCAATCGACGACGGCGAACGCGAGTTCGTCCTTCGTGCCGAACTGCCGGATGACGGTCTGGCGCGAAACGCCGGCGGCCTCGGCGACGGCGCCGATCGTGACCTGGTCGTAGGGGCGCACCATCCAGAGCCCGTGGGCCGCAGCGAGGATCCGCTCGCGCGTCTCCTCCACCGCCTCCTGGCGAGCCCGCATGCGATACGGGCGCGTCGCCTGTCCTCCGACGAGCGATTTCATGATACACAGTGTCTCACGAAAGTCTTCCGCCCGTCCAGTGCCCCGCGGCCCGCGCGGCGAGCGGGCATGTGGTCCGCGCCGGCGCCGCGCCGCGGCGCGACGGATGCCGCCTCCGCTCGTACGCTGGTGGCATGAGCGATGCCGTCGACCCCGATCGCCACCGTCCACTCGAGCACGCGCTCGGCCGGCACACCGACTACGGTGCGGAGCAACTGGTCGAGGCCGACCTCGCCGCCGATCCGATCGAGCAGTTCGCGAGGTGGCTCGCCGAGGCCGACGAGCGCGGCGTGTACGAGCCGAACGCGATGGTGCTCGGCACGATCGACCCCGACGGCATCCCGTCGGCGCGCACGGTCCTGCTCCGCGGGGTCGACGGGCGCGGGTTCACGTTCTACACCGACCACGGCTCGCGCAAGGGTCGCGCGCTGCACGCCCACCCCGCGGCGACGCTCGTGTTCCCGTGGTATCCGCTGCATCGCCAGGTGATCGTCACGGGCGAGGCACGCCCGGTGCCGCCCGAGGAGTCCGACGCGTACTGGGCAGGGCGACCCCGAGGATCGCGCATCGCGGGCGCGGCGAGCGAGCAGTCGCATCCGATCGCCTCGCGCGAGGCGCTCGACGACCGGTTCGCGGAGATGGAGCAGCGCTTCGCGCACGTCGAGGACGTGCCGCGGCCCGAGCGGTGGGGCGGATTCCGCCTGGTGCCGCAGCGCATCGAGTTCTGGCAGGGGCGCACGTCGCGCCGGCACGATCGGCTCGTGTTCACCCGCGCCGACGACGGGTGGAGCCTCGAACGGCTCCAGCCGTGACGTCGCCGGACGCGTGGCCGTGGCGCGGCGCGCGCGCCCGGCACTCCGGCTCGACGGCCCCGGCGTAGGCTGACCGGGATGTCGCAGCCGCTCACGCGGGAGATCCCGCTCACCCAGGCGCGGCGCTGGCGTGCCTTCTGGGTGTGCGTCTCGGTCGCCGCCCTCACCATCGTCGACCTCACGAAGGTCAACGTCGCGCTGCCCTCGATCGAGGCGGCCCTCGGATCGACGTCCACCGACCTGCAGCTCGTCGTCGCGGGGTACGTGCTCACGTTCGGCCTCACCCTCGTGCCGGCCGGCCGCATCGGCGACCAGCGCAGCCGCAAGGCCCTCTTCATCATCGGACTCTCGCTGTTCACCCTCACGAGCCTCATGTGCGCCCTGGCGCCCACGACGGGCTGGCTCCTCGTCGGCCGGCTCCTGCAGGGCGTCGCCGCCGGCATCCAGATGCCGCAGGTCATCGGCCTGGCCCAGGAGCTCTTCCAGGGGGCGGAGCGGGGCAGGGCGTTCGGCCTCTTCGGCGCCACCATCGGCATCGCGACCGCGTTCGGCCCCACCCTCGGCGGCCTCGCGATCGCGATCGGCGGCCCCGTCGACGGCTGGCGCGGCATCTTCTGGATGAACGTGCCGCTCACGCTCATCGTGCTCGGCTTCGTGATCTGGCTGCTGCCGAAGACGCGGCATCGCTCCTCGAGGCCGCTGTCGCTCGACCCGGTCGGACTCGTGCTCTTCGGCATCACGGTCGTCTCGCTCATGTGGCCGTTCCTCTTCACCACGGGGTCGCCGAGCGACAACCCCGCGCGGTGGTGGACCCTCGTCGTGTTCGTGATGGCGCTCACCGCGTTCGTCGCGTGGGAGCGGCGCTACGCGGCATCCGGCAAGCATCCGCTCGTGTCGCTCGCGTTGTTCAGCGTGTCGTCGTACCGCAACGGCACGCTGCTGGCCGCGGCGTACTTCGCGGCCATGCCGTCGTCGTTCATCCTCACGACGCTCTACCTGCAGCAGGGCCTCGGGCTCGCGCCGGTCTTCGCGGGCATGGTCACGATCGGGTTCGCGCTCGCGAGCGCCGTCACGTCGTGGCTCGGCGGCCGGCTCGTCAACCAGGTCGGGCGTCCGCTCGTCGTCGGCGGCATCGCCACCCTCTTCGTCGGGTTCGGGCTGCTGCTGCTCGCGGCGCTCATCACGCCGCCCGAGGTGACGCCGTGGGTCATGGCGGGGGCGATGGTGCTCGCCGGCACGGGCGGCGGATTCGTCATCGCCCCGAACCAGACGCTCGCGCTCGCCGACATCCCGGTCAAGCAGGGCGGGCTCGCGGGATCGGTCGGCCAGCTCGGCCAGCGCATCGGCACCGCGATCGGCACGGCGGTGGCGCTGTCGCTCTTCTACTCGACGATCTACCGCGAATCGGGCGACGAGCCCGCGCTCGACGTGTACCACCACGCGTACGCGATCGGCATGCTGTCGGTCGCCATGTTCCTGGCGATCGCGTTCTCCATCGGCGTCGCCGACCTGGGTGCGCGGCGGCGGCACCGGCAGGCGCTGGGCTGATCGCTGCGAGTGCTCACCGGATCGCGAGGATGCGCGTCCGTTCCTCCTTCGGCAGGTGCTCGATCGCGGCGCGCAGGCCCACGCGCGGCATCGTCGCGGCATGCCGCTCGGCGAACTCGGTGAGGCGCCGCGGGTCGCGGTCGCCGGCGTAGCGAAGCATCCAGCCGGTCGCCTTCTGCACGAGCGGCTCGGGGTCGAGCGCGAGGAGCCCGGCGATGCGGAAGGCGTCGTCGATGTCGCCGCGGCGGATGAAGGCGCTCGTCGCCACGATCGCCGTGCGGCGCTCCGGCCAGAACGCGGATGCCGCGAGCCGGTCGAGCAGGGATCGATCGCGGTCGATGAGGTGCGCCCCGACGACGTCGCGCGCCGCGAGGTCGACGAGGTCCCACTGGTCGATGCGGTCGTGGCGGCGGAGGTACAGGTCGAACAGCTCGGCGCGGCGCGCTGCCGACGTGCGCGGACGGGCCGCCGACTTGCCCATGATGCTGCACGCGAGCGCACGCACCTCGTGCGGCGGTCGGTCGAGCAGCCGCTCGAGCTCGGCGACGTCGAGGTCGAGGGCGGTCTTCGCGAGGTCGAACACGGCGCCCATCCGCACGCCGAGGAACGGCGCACCGGCGTCGTCGGGGAAATAGCGGCGGTACTTGTCGCGCTCGGCCTCGCTCGCCATCGACTCGAGCGCGGAGATGAGCGCAGCGGCATCCGTCATCGGGCGACCTTCCGTCGCCGCCCAGCGTACGACGCGGGGTGCCCCGGCATCGGCTGCGCCGCGGGTGTCGCGGATGCCGCGACGCGCCGGTCAGGCGACGAGGTGGTCGGCGCCGGCCATGAGCGCCGTGAGCTCGGCCGACGAGAGCTCGCGGCCGAATGCGGCGTGACCGGGCTCGAGCGCGCGGCCGTTCGCGAGCGGGCCGCCGTCGACGGCGTCGAAGCCGATCTCGTCGATGAGTCGCGCGACGACCGCGCGGGCCTCCGCGTCGTCGCCGACGACCGCGAGCGCGCGGCGCAGCGGGGAGCCGGCGGGGAGGCTGTCGTCCTCCATCTCGTGGTAGCCGAGGTGGTTGAAGGACTTCACGAGCCGGGCTTCGGGGTTGAGCGTCGCATTGATCTCGCTCGTCGAGCGCAGGTCGTCGTCGATCTCGGCGATGTTCCCGTCGACGGGCGGCCAGTAGTTCATCGCGTCGACGACGATGCGGCCGCCGAACCGGTGCCAGGGCAGGCTGCGGGCCTTGCCGAACGGCACGGCCGCGATGATGACGTCGGCGCCGTCGACGAGTGCGTCGGCGCTCACCACGCGGGCTCCGGGGGCGATCACCGAGACGAGCAGGTCGAGGGCCGTCTGGCGCGGCGAACCCGAGATGAGCACCTCGTGCCCGGCATCCATGAGCAGGCGGGCGAGGGCGGTGCCCACCTTGCCTGCCCCGAAGATGCCGATCACCGGTCGCTCGTGCACGCTCGTCCTCCGTCTTCCCGGTCGTACATCCATCATGCGCCTGCAAGCACACAGAACGCCGAGCGGCGACGGCGCATTCCCGTGGGCTGTTCCGCACGCGCCGGGCGGAATAGTCTCGGGGCGGGGACGGTTCGACGGAGCATGCAGATGTATCGATCTGCGGGATGAGGAGTTCAGGATGCCGCGCCACTACGAGTTCGGTCTCGACACCTTCGGCGATGTCACCGTCGGGCCCGACGGCGCCCTCCTGACGCACGCGCAGGTGCTCCGCAACGTCGTCGAGGAGGCCGTGCTGGCCGATCGGCTCGGCCTGGACTTCTTCGGCATCGGCGAGCACCACCGCCACGAGTTCGCCGTCTCGGCGCCCGACGTCGTGCTCGGCACGATCGCCGGCCGCACCGAGCGCATCCATCTCGGGTCGGCCGTCACCGTGCTGAGCTCCGACGACCCGGTGCGCGTCTTCCAGCGCTTCGCCACGCTCGACGGGCTGTCGAACGGACGTGCCGAGGTCATCCTCGGTCGCGGGTCCTTCACCGAGTCGTTCCCGCTCTTCGGCTTCGCGTTGAGCCAGTACCAGGACCTCTTCGAGGAGAAGCTCAACCTCTTCGCCGCCCTCCTCCCGCAGGAGCCGGTGACCTGGTCGGGCGAGCTGCGCTCGCCCCTCACCGACCAGCGCATCTACCCGCCGGTCGAGCACGGGCAGCTCCGCACGTGGATCGGAGTCGGCGGCAGCCCGGAGTCCGTCGTGCGCGCGGCCCACTACGGCCTGCCGCTCGTGCTCGCGATCATCGGCGGCAGCCCCGTGCGGTTCGCGCCGCTCGCCGACCTCTACCGCAGGGCGCTCGCCCAGTTCGGCCACGAGCCGCAGCCCGTCGCGGTGCACTCGCCGGGCTTCATCGCCGACACCGACGACGAGGCGCTCGACCTGCTCTGGCCGCACTACCAGGTGATCATCGACAAGATCGGCAAGGAGCGCGGCTGGGGCCCGATCACCCGCGAGCACTTCGAGGGCGAGGCGAGCGCCAACGGCGCGCTCTACGCGGGATCGCCCGAGACCGTCGCGCAGAAGATCGCGAAGGCCATGCAGGCCATCGGCGCCACGCGCTTCGACCTCAAGTACTCGAACGGCACGCTGCCGCACGAGCTGCTCATGGGCAGCATCGAGCGCTACGCCACCCAGGTGGTGCCGCGGGTGCGGGAACTGCTCGCCGAGGCCGACGCCGAGTCCGAGCAGGCCGAGCCGGCGGCGGATGCGGCGGCGCCCGCCTCGGGCGGCGACGCGGCCTGATCCGGCCGAACCGGGGCCATTCCGGCCGCGCGCTGCGGGCGGCGACGCGCCCCTGACCTCGGGAGCCGACCTCGAGCGCGGCGAGCCGACCTACACGGCGGCGCGCGCGACGCGACGGCGCCGCACCGCGGACTTGAACCACGCGGCATCCGGGAGCCGGGCCAGCACCGTGCCCGCGATGATCGTGACGAGCACGTAGCCCGTCGCGAGCGGTGCGAGGGCGGGCTCCACGCCCGCCCCCACCGCGAGTCCCGCGATGACGATCGAGAACTCGCCGCGCGGAGCGAGGGAGAGCCCGGCACGCCACTGACCGAGGGTGCCGACGCCCGCCTTGCGGGCGGCGTACGCGCCCGTCACGAGTTTCGTGAGGATGGTGACGATCGCGAGGAGCGTCGCGGGCAGCAGCATCGACACGAGCGCCGCCGAGTCGGTCGTAAGGCCGAAGAACACGAAGAAGATCGCCGCGAAGAGGTCGCGCAGCGGCGTGAGCACGGCGCTCGCGTTCTTCGCGACGCGCCCCGACAGTGCGATGCCCACGAGGAATGCGCCGACGGCCGCCGACACGCTCACCTCCTGGGCGAATCCGGCGACGAGCATCGTGAGGCCGAGCACGCCGAGCAGCAGCGGCTCCGCGTGCTCGGCGGGGAAGAGCCGCGACACGATGTGCCCGTGGCGCAGCGCGATGAAGAGGATCACGGCGACCACGCTCACGGCGATCGCCACCGAGATCGCGCCCTGCAGCAGGCTCACCCCCACGACGATCGCGGAGAGCACGGGCAGGTAGAACGCCATCGCGAGGTCTTCGATCACCAGCACGGCGAGGATCGCAGGCGTCTCGCGGTTCGACAGGCGGCCGAGGTCGCGGAGCAGCTTCGCGATGACGCCCGAGGAGGAGACCCACGTGACCCCGGCCATCGCCACTGCGGCCACGGGGCCCCAGCCGAGCAGGAACGCGAGGGCCGCGCCCGGCAGTGCGTTGAGCAGGCCGTCGACGATGCCCGCGGTGCGCGCCGAGTGCAGGCTCTCGAACAGCTCGGGCGCCGTGTACTCGAGCCCGAGGATCGCGAGGAGCAGGATGATGCCGATCTCGGAACCGACCGCGAAGAACTCCTCGCTCGCGTCGAATGCGATGAGGCCGCCCTCGCCGAAGGCGAGCCCGAGCAGGAGGTAGAACGGGATCGGCGAGAACCCGATGGCGATGGCGAGGCGCCCGAGAAGACTCATGCCGAGGAGCAGCGCGCCGACTTCGATGAGGAGCAGCGTGGTCTCGTGCATGCCGGCGCCGTCAGTCGGGGCCGTTGGCGAGGAGCTTCGTTACTCCGTCGAGTCCTTCGCGCGTGCCCACGGCGACGATGACGTCGCCGGCGCGGAGCATGTCGCTGGGGGTGGGGGAGGGAATGACGGTGCCGTCGCGCACGATGGCGACGATCGACGAATGGGTGCGCGTGCGCGCCTTCGTCTCACCGAGGGTGCGGTTCAGGTAGGGCGAGTCGGTGGGGAGCGCGATCTGCTCGGTGTAGAGCCCCGCGGTCTCGTCGGAGAGGCTCGTGAGACGCGACAGCATCACCGACGCCCCGAGCACGTCGGCGAGGGCCGCGGCCTCGTCGTCGTTCAGCGGAATGGTGTCCCGGCAGGCGTCGGGGTCGTCCTCGTCGAACACGCCCAGGTCGCGTTCGCCGTCGCGGTGCGACACCACGCTGATACGCCGCCCGCCTTCGGTCACGAGGTCGTGACGGAAGCCGATCCCGGGCAGGTCGACCTTCTCGATGCGAATACCCACGAGCGGCATCATAACCCCGCGAGAGGGTGTCGCGGCTGCGCGGCGCTCAGCCTCGCGGATGCGGCGCGCTCAGCGGTTCGGGTTCAGCGGCTCACGGGTTCAGGCGCACGCGCGTGCGCATCATGAGCACGGGCGTGCCGCCGTCGTCGCCGAGCTCGAACGCGACGCGCACCTCGCGGAGGTCGGCGAGCGAGCCGACGTGCGTGCCGCCGCAGGCGATGCGGGCAGTGGCATCCGGAAGCTCGCACACCCAGGTGCGGCGGTCGGTGAGCAGGTCGCCCTCGCGCTCGATGCGCACCGCCGAGCCCGCCGCCACCCAGTGCGCGAGCGTCGCGTCGACCGATTCCGCGAGCCCGCCGAGCGTGTCGTCGAGTCCCGTGACGTCGAACCCCGCCCGCCGGAGCGACTTGTTGAGCCGGTACCGATCGATGGAGCCGTTGGCCTCGATGCGAGAGGACGCGATGGCGATGCCGTCGAAGTCCGGGGAGCCGAGCGCATCCTCGCGGGCGGGCTTCGACCAGCGGTGCGCGAGCGCGTGGTTCAGGGCGAGGGATGCCGCGTGGCAGGCGGTGTGTCCGAGCGAGAGCGCGTGGCGCACCGCGGCATCCGCCTCGAGCTCGACCGGATCGCCCTCGGCGACGGGGGTCGCCGGGTCGACGAGGTGGGCGACGACGAACGTCCAGCCCTCGGCGCCCGTGCGCACGGGGATGTCGGCGCCGAGGAAGAGCTCGGTGCCGTCGGTCGCCGCGACCACGGCATCGAGGAGGGGGTACTCGGCATCTCCGGCTCGCAGCACGCCCCGGTCGGCCGGCTGGTCGGGCCACGCGGCGTCGACCGGGTGGATGCTCGTGGTGTCGGTGACGACGGCGAGGCGGTCGCCCGCGGGCGCGGTGTGGAGGACCGTGGCCTGCGCGACGAGCGCCCCGGTGGGATACGTGACGACCGTGTCCCGTTGTGGGAGCACCATCAGACGTGCACGTCCCGCTGGCCGAGCAGGCTCACCGGGATCGCGAGGGCGAGGGCCACGCACACGATCCCGCCGAAGAAGACGAGGGCCTGGAAGCTCGCGAGCTCGAGGGCGATGCCCATGAGCCACATGCCGAAGACGAACAGGGCCATGGCGATGACGAACGGGACGGCGTTCATGACGACCTCCATCGGGTGAGGCGGCGGGCGCCGCCGCGCGCCAGTCTAGCGAGCGCCCCGAGCCCCCGAGGGGGCCGTTCGACCCGGAGGATCAGGACTCGATCGGCCCGAGCCACGCGGTCGCGATCGTCTGCTTCGCCGCGTCGTCGCTCGAGGGATGGAACACGCCCGCGAGCACGTCGCGCTGCAGTCGCCCGAGCTCGTCGCCGGCGAAGTACGTCGATCCGCCGCCGACGCGCACGCACTGGTCGACCACCTGGCGAGCCGTCTCGGTGGCCCGCACCTTCATGCCCGACAGCTTCGCGAACCACCGCGTCCCGTGGTCGACGCGCTCGTCGACGTCGCGGGCGAGTGCGACGAGCTGCAGCTCGATGCCGTCCTGCAGCAGGGCCGCCTCGGCGATGCGTCGGCGCACGTCGGGCTCCTGCGCGAGCGTGAGACCCGTCTTCATCGACGAGCGGCGTCGCGCCGCCGCGACGGCGAGGTCGAGGGCGCGCGCGCCGATCCCCGTGTACACGGCACCGAGCAGCAGCTCGAAGCACGCGAAGATCGCGAACACGAGCGGGTCGGGATTCGGCCCCGGGTCGAGGCGGCGCACGATGCGGTCGGATGCCGCGACGGCGCCGTCGAGCACGGTCGTGCGGCTCTGGCTCGCCCGCATGCCGAGCGTGTCCCAATCGTCGAGCACGCGCACGTCGGGATCTTCGCGATCGATGAAGCCGTAGACGATCTTCGGGCCGTCGGGGGAGGTGGTGTCGAGCCCGGTCGTGCCCAGGCGCGTCCAGGCCGGCGAGAGCGACGTGAAGATCTTGCGGCCCGAGTAGCGGTAACTCCCGTCGGGCTGCGGCTCGGCCGTCGTGCGGGAGCCGAACAGCATGAGGTCGTTGCCGGCCTCGCTGATGCCGAAGGCGAAGAGCTCGCCCTCGGCGGCCTCGCGCAGCAGGAACTCGAGCGCGTCGTCGCCGCGGGCGCGCAGCACGCTCGCGACGCCCGTCCAGACGAGGTGCATGTTGATGCCGAGCGCCGTCGCGGGCGCCGCGCCGGCGAGGCGCATCTGCGCGCGCACCGCGTCGCTCAGGCTCCAGCCGAGGCCGCCGAGCTCGACGGGCACGAGCGCCCGCAGGTAGCCGGCTTCGCGCAGCTCGGCGAGGTCGTCGTGGAAGAAGGCGTTCTCGCGGTCGTAGCGGGCCGCGCGCTCGCGGAATCGCGCGAGCAGGGCGTCGTCGAGCAGGGTCTCAGGGGTGCTGCCGGTCACGCCGCCAGCCTACGCCGCGGGGTGCCGGTTCCGACGGGTCGCGAGCACCACGATCGCCGTGATGATGCCGGCGACCACGAGGAGCGCGCCGATCCACGGGAGCAGCACGCCCAAGGCCACGGCGATCCACGACAGGAACCCCAGCAGCGCGTTCCATCCCGCGACGAGCCCGCTCCAGAAGTCGCCCGGCACCGCGGAGGGGGCGACGTCCTCCGTGATGAGGTCGACCGTGATCGTGGAGTAGTCGACCTGGTCGGCGAGCCAGTCGCGTTGCTGCGTCAGGCTGTCGAGCTCGGCCTGCCGGGTGCTGAGCTCGGACTCGATGGCGATGAGGTCGGCGGTCGTGTCCGCCTCGTCGAGCAGCGCGAGGAGCCGGTTCACCGAGGCGGTCAGCGCCGTGATGCGCGCGTCGAGGTCCTGCTGCTGCTGCGTGACATCCGAGGCGTTGAGGCTCACCGAGTTCACCTCGCCGAGCTTGCGCAGGTCGTCGATGACGCCGTCGAGCTCGTCGGCCGGGATCCGCAGCACGAGCGACGCGCTCGCGGGCTGGGTGTCGGTGCCGGGCGTCTCGGTGCGGCTGTCGACGCGACCGCCGGCGCCGTTCGCGAGCGCGGCGGCGTCGCTCGCGCCGGCGATCGGATCGTCGACGGTGATCGACATGTAGCCGGTCGTCACGACGGCGCGATCCTGGGGCGCGGCCACGCCCTGGTCCGTGACCGCCTCGTCATCGGCAGGGGCACCGCCCTCGACGGGGGCCCCGTTGGAGGTGCCGGTGCCGGGAGCCGGCTCCGACGAGTCGCCGGCGCCCAGGGAACAGCCCGCGAGGAGTACTGCCGCGAGTGCTGCCACGGCCACGAGTGGTGCGATTCGGCGTCTCATGGGCTCACCGTACTCCCGGGCCGAATGCGCTCGTCTGCGCGCCCGCTGGGAGTCGGATCACGATCGGATTGCGCTCGCTCAGTCGTCGTCGGGGTCCCTGCCGGTGCGCTCGCCCGACTCGAGCGTCGCGAGGGCCGCGAGGTCGTCGGCGTCGAGCTTCACGTCGAACACGTCGACGTTCTCCCGGATCCGCTCGGGCGACGACGCCTTCGGGATCACGATGTTCCCGAGGTGCACGTGCCAGGCGAGCACCACCTGCGCGGGGCTGCGCCCGTGCTTCGCGGCGATCGCGTCGAGCAGGGGCGTCGCGAGCACGCGGCCGCGGGCCAGTGGCGACCACGCCTCGGTGCGGATGCCCATGCGCTCGTGCGCGGCCCGGAGCTCGGCCTGGGGCAGCCACGGATGCAGCTCCACCTGGTTCACGACAGGCGTGACCCCCGTCTCGCCGACGATGCGCTCGAGGTGGTGCACGTGGAAGTTCGAGACCCCGATCGACGACACGCGCCCCTCGTCGCGCAGGCGGATGAGGGCGCGCCACGTGTCGACGTAGCGGTCGCGCGACGGCACGGGCCAGTGGATCAGGTAGAGGTCGAGCCGCTCGAGCCCGAAGCGCTCCATCGCCACGTCGAATGCGCGCAGCGCCTCGTCGTAGCCGTGGTCGTCGTTCCACACCTTGCTCGTGACGAAGAGCTCGTCGCGCGCGACGGGCGCCGCCCGCACGGCCGCGCCCGCCTCCGCCTCGTTGCCGTAGAGGGCGGCGGTGTCGAGGTGCCGGTAGCCGGCGTCGATCGCGGCGAGCGCGAGGCGCGTGGCATCCGCCGCCGGCACCTTGTACATGCCGTACCCGACCTGGGGGATGGCGTTGCCGTCGGCGAGGGGCACGAGCGGGGCGAGCGGGGGGTGCTGCGGCATCCGGTACCTCGAGATCTCAGCTGGGCGTCACCGGCACCGGTTCGGTGTCGGGGATGGGGCTCGCGTCGCGGCCGCGCAGGTCGGGATGCCAGCGGCGGAACACCGTGGGCACGAGCACGCCGAGCAACGCGAGGCCGGTCGCCGCCCAGAACGCGCCGGGCGCTCCGTTCGCGTCGATGAGGAAGCCCGCGAGCGCCGAGCCAAGCGCCGCCCCGATGAGCTGGCCCGTGCCGACCCAGCCGTAGGCCTCGGCCGTGTCGGAGAACTTCACGCTCGCCGACACGATCCCGAACAGCACCGCGAGCGCGGGCGCGATGCCGATGCCGGCGATGAAGAGGGTGACGGCGAGCCACCAGAAGTCCATCGAGAACGCCGCGAGCGCCGTGCCGACGAACACGATGAGCATGCGGCGAGCCGTCGACCACGGGCCGATCGGCACGTGGCCGAGGAACAGGCCGCCGGCGAGGCTGCCGAGCGAGAAGATCGCGAGCACGATGCCGGCCTCGGCGCCGCCGTGCCCGAGGGCCGCGACGACCCCCGCCTCGATCGCGGCGCAGGCGCCGATGAGCAGGAACCCCACGACGGTCGCGAGCAGCACCGGCGGGCGTGCGAGCACCGTGCCGAAGCGCCGCTTCGAGCGCGGGATGCGGACGCGGCCGAGCTCCGGCGAGGAGATGAACCAGATGCCGCCGATGACCATGAGCAGGGCCGCGAGCAGGATGCCCCAGACCGTGCCGATCTGCAGCGAGACGAACGTCGTGACGACCGGCCCGACGACCCAGATGATCTCCTGTGCCGACGCGTCGAGCGAGAACAGCGGGGTGAGCTGGCGCGAGTTCACCATCTTCGGGTAGATCGTTCGCACGGCGGGCTGCACCGGCGGGGTCGCGAGGCCCGCGACGAGGCCGACGGACATGTACCCGGCGACGGTGAGTGGCAGCACGCCGATCGCGACGACCGCGGTCACGCACACCGAGAGGGTCGTGATGAGCACGGGCCGCATGCCGAACCGGCCCATGAGGCGGCTCGTGAGCGGGCCGGCGACCGCCTGGCCGATCGAGGTCGCGGCGAGCACGAGGCCCGCCGCGCCGTACGAGCCCGTCTGCTGCTCGACGTGCAGCAGGAACGCCAGCGAGAGCATGCCCTGGGGGAACCGTGCGGTCAGCTGGGCGGCGATGATGCGAGCGACGCCCGAGGTTCTGAGCAGATCGGTGTAGCTTCCCACGGTCCGACCACTCTATCGAGGCGGATGCCGCGGCACCGCGCCGGTTCGCGTACCGGGTCGACACGCCGATTCCACGCGTCGGTTCGCCGCGGAACCGTGACCTTCGGCACGATCCGAGGGCCCGCGACTGTATTAGGGTCTCCCGTGTGTCGATGACGACCAGAGCGTCGATCTCGACGGCACCCTGACAAGAGGAAACACCATGCGCACTCGACTCGTCGCAGCCCCGGCCCTCCTGGCCGCGGCGGCGCTCCTGCTCACCGGCTGCGTCGACAACACGTCGACCGATGCCGGCTCCACCACGGCGCCGACCTCCGCGGTCGCCGCCGACGACGCGGCGGTCGCCCTGCTGCCCGCCGAGGTCAAGGACTCCGGCAAGCTCGTCGTGGGCATCGACCCGACCTACCCGCCCAACGAGTTCAAGGACGCCGACGGCAACCCCATCGGCTGGGGCGCCGAACTCGCCGCGGCCGTCGCCGCGAAGCTCGGCCTCGAGGTCGAGTACCAGGTCTCCAAGTTCGACAACATCATCCCGAGCATCACGGGCGGCAAGGCCGACATCGGCGTCTCGTCGTTCACCGACACGGTCGAGCGCGAGAAGCAGGTCGACTTCGTGAACTACTACGAGGCCGGCATCATGTGGGCCTCCGCGGCCGGCAAGGACGTCGACCCCGAGAACGCCTGCGGCCTCAAGGTCGCCGTGCAGGCCACCACGTACGAGGACACCGACGAGGTGCCCGCGAAGTCCGACGCGTGCGTCGCCGCGGGCAAGCCCGCCATCCAGAAGGTGCCCTTCGACACGCAGGATGCCGCGACGAACGCCGTGGCCCTCGGCCAGGCCGACGCGCTCAGCGCCGACTCGCCCGTGACCCTCTACGCGATCTCGCAGACCGGCGGCAAGCTGCAGGCCGCCGGCGAGTCCTTCGACGTGGCGCCGTACGGCATCGCCGTCGCCAAGGGCACCGGCCTCACCGAGGCGGTCCAGGCGGCCATGCAGTCGCTCGTCGACGACGGCACCTACGGCGACATCCTCGACGAGTGGGGCGTCGCCGACGGCGCGATCGACCAGATCACGATCAACGCGGCGTCGAACGGCTGATCGCCGTGTCCACGTCCGCAAGCGGCCGTGGGGCGGTGGGCACGGTCCCGCCGCCCCACGGCGGCCACGACGAGCCCGCGCCGATCAAGGCGGTGAAGCTGCGGCATCCGTGGCGCAACGTCTTCGCCGTAGTGCTCGTGCTGATCCTCGTGCTGTTCGTGCTCGACGCCGCGCAGCGACCCGCCTACGACTGGCCGACCGTCGCGAAGTACCTGTTCGACCGCCGGGTGTCGCAGGCGGCGCTCGTCACCCTCGAGCTCACGGCGCTCTCGATGCTCTTCGCGATCATCATCGGCGTGATCCTCGCGATCATGCGCCTCTCGCCGAACCCGGTCGTCAAGTCGGTCGCGTGGTTCTACCTGTGGATCTTCCGCGGCACACCCGTGTACGTGCAGCTCGTGTTCTGGGGCCTCATCGCGATCATCTACCAGACGATCGACGTCGGCATCCCGTTCACCGAGCCGTGGGTGTCGTTCGACACCGCCGACCTGATCCCCGTGTTCTGGATCGCCGTGATCGGCCTCTCGCTCAACGAGGCGGCGTACATGGCCGAGATCGTGCGCGCCGGCCTCCTCTCGGTCGACGCAGGCCAGGACGAGGCGGCGACCGCGCTCGGCATGAGCTGGTCGCAGACCATGCGGCGCGTGATCCTGCCGCAGGCGATGCGCGTCATCATCCCGCCGACGGGCAACGAGGTCATCTCGATGCTGAAGACCACGTCGCTCGTCACGGCGGTGCCGCTCACGACCGAGCTCTACAGCCGCACGCGCGACATCTCGGCCGAGACGTTCAACCCGATCCCGCTGCTCATCGTCGCGTCGATCTGGTACCTGTTCTTCACCTCGGTGCTCATGGTCGGGCAGTACTTCCTCGAGAAGCGCTTCGCCCGTGGCATCGGCGACCGGCCCGATGCCGGCCCCGGCCCGATCGTCGGCACCCCGGCGACCGGCGTGCTCCCCGCGGTCGTCCAGGATCCGACCATCGGCGCCAAGCAGGGAGGTGACGCGCGATGACCGACGTGAACGCAGCGCCCGCGCCCGCGGCATCCGCTGCCGAGGTGCCCATGGTGCTCGCCGAGGGCGTGTCGAAGAGCTTCGGCTCGAACCAGGTGCTGAAGAGCATCTCGCTCGAGGTGAAGCGGGGCGAGGTGATGTGCCTCGTGGGCCCGAGCGGCTCGGGCAAGTCCACGTTCCTGCGGTGCATCAACCACCTCGAGGCCGTCACCACCGGGCGTCTCTCGGTCGACGGCCAGCTGGTCGGCTATCGCGAGGCGGGCGGCAAGCTCTACGAGCTGAGTCCCAAGGATGCGGCCCGGCAGCGCCGCGACATCGGCATGGTGTTCCAGCGGTTCAACCTGTTCCCGCACATGACGGCCCTCGAGAACGTGATGGAGGCCCCGGTGCTCGTGAAGGGCACGCCGAAGGCGCAGGCGAAGGCGCGCGCGCTCGAACTGCTCGACCGCGTCGGGCTCGCCGACCGCTCGGACTACTACCCGGCGCACCTCTCGGGCGGCCAGCAGCAGCGCGTCGCGATCGCCCGGGCGCTCGCGATGGACCCGAAGCTCATGCTGTTCGACGAGCCGACCTCGGCGCTCGACCCGGAGCTCGTCGGCGAGGTGCTCGACGTCATGAAGGGGCTCGCGCAGTCGGGCATGACGATGATCGTCGTGACGCACGAGATGGGCTTCGCGCGCGAGGTGGCCGATTCGCTCGTCTTCATGGACGGCGGCGTCGTCGTCGAGACCGGCCCGCCGCGCGAGGTGCTCGCGAACCCGCAGCACAACCGCACGAAGGCGTTCCTCTCGAAGGTGCTCTGAGCGAGCGCGCCGGCCGGTAGCGGGTTGGCCCGGTGTTCGCCCCGGGTCAGCCCGCGAGCGCCTTCGCGATGCGCTGCGGCGAGACCGCCTCGGCGGTGCGCAGCTCCTGCGCGAAGAGGCTCACGCGCAGCTCCTCGAGCATCCAGCGCACGCGCACGAGCCGCTCGGGCGCCTCGGGGTCGATCGGGATCGTGCCGCCAGCGCGCTCGAACGCCGCGATCGATGCCTCGAGCTGGTTCATCGCCTGGCGGTCGCGACCGGGGTTCTCGACGAGCTTGCGCACCCGCAGCGTGATCGCCTCGAGGTAGCGCGGCAGGTGCCGCAGCCGATCGAGGCCCGTCGCCGAGACGAAGCCCGACGGCACGAGGGCCTCGAGCTGCGAGCGCGCGTCGCCGAGCGCGGCCATGAGGTGCAGGCTCGCCGCCTTCGCGATTGCCTTGTCGGCCTCTCGGGTGGCGCGCAGGATCCGGGCCACGAGTGCGACGGTCTCGAACATGCGGTCGAGCACGTTCGCGGCGACGGCATCGCGCACCGCCTCGAACTCGGCGCGCGTCGTGAGCAGCCCGTCGGGGTGCCGCGCCCGCAGCTCGGCGTCGACGCACGCCGCGAGGCAGTCGTCGAGCAACGCGCGCGTGCCCGGGTACGAGCTCGCGGCGAGCGAGAGCTTCTCCTCGTTCGACAGGTGCTCCTGCACGTAGGCCACCGGGGTCGGGGTCGCGAGCACGAGCAGGCGACGGATGCCGCGACGCGACGCCCGGTCGCGCTCCTCCGCCGTGGGCACGAGCCGCAGCGCCACGCTCGACCCCTCGTCGACGAGCGCCGGGTACGCGCGGATCACGTTGCCGGCCTGGCGCCGGTCGACGTGTGCCGGGATCGCGTCCCACTCCCACGTCGTGACCCCGCTGCGCTCGGCGAAGCCGGGCGACTCGGATGCCGCGGCGACGCGCTCGTCGCCGGCCGCCGTGGCCGCGCCGCGCCCGCCCGGCTCGCCGCGAC
>NZ_RHHB01000047.1 GCF_003710805.1 Agromyces tardus
CTGTTCGCCGAGGCGCGCGACGCGCACGGCGAGCCCGACGCCGAGCTCGCAGCGGCCGTGCGGCTGCGGCATCCGCGCCTCGTGGCCGCCCAGCTCGCCCCCCATCCGCCCGTGGCCGCCGGCGTCGCCGCCGCCCTCGCGGGCGCCACCGCGATGCTCGACGTGAGCGACGGGCTCGCTCGCGACGCCCTGCGGGTCGCCGAGGCCAGCGGCGTGGGCATCGACTTCGACTCCACCGCGCTCGGCCCGGATCCGCGCATCGCGCTCGCCGGTGCGGAGGACCACGGGATGCTCGCGACGTTCCCGGCGGATGCCGCGGTGCCCGAGCCGTTCGACGTGATCGGCCGCGTCACCGCCGAGCGAGGCGTGCTCACGCTCGACGGCGAGTCGTTCGACGCCTCCGGATGGGACCCCTATTCGGGCTGGGACGGCGTCTCGGGCTGAGCGGCCGACGCCCACCACAGCGTGGTCTCGCCGTAGTCGCGCCGTCGCTGGGGCGCGATGCCCGCGGGCCACGCCGGCTCGGGCGAGCGCGAGCTGCGCTCCACGACGACCACGGCGCGGTCGGTGAGGAGCGGGGCGAGGAGCTCGAGGTCGCGGCCGAGCTCGGGCTCGCCGAGGTCGTAGGGCGGGTCGATGAAGGCGAGGTCGACGCCCGGCGCGCTCGTCTCGAGGAACGACGCGACGGGCCGCACCACGACGCGCACGCGCAGGCGGGCGCTGCGCCCCGCCGCCCGCAGCACCGCGTCGGCGTTCCGCCGGCACACGTCGGCCGCCGCCTTCGCGCGCTCGACGAGCACGACCTCGGATGCGCCGCGGCTGGCCGCCTCGAGCCCCAGCGCCCCGGAACCGGCGTAGAGGTCGAACACGACCGACCCGGCGATGGCGTCGCGGGACTCGAGCGCCGAGAAGATCGCCTCGCGCACGCGGTCGCTCGTGGGGCGGGTCCCGGACTTCGGCACGGACAGTCCGAGGGAACCGGCGAACCCGGCGATGATGCGCGTCATGATCCCGGCAGCATAACCGGCGGGCCGCGAGCGCTGCCATGATGGAACCGTGGATGACTCGACCGACCAGGCGCCAGCCGAACCGTCCCGCCACCGGGGGGCCGAACAGCAGACGATCGACCGCATGTGGAACTTCGCCGATCCCGCCGTGAGCGAGGAGCGGTTCCGCGAGGCGGCCGACGACGACGCGCACACCGCGCACGAACGGGCCGTGATGGCCACGCAGCTCGCACGCGCCGTGGGAATCCAGGGCCGCGCCGACGAGGCGACCGCGATCCTCGACGAACTCGAGCAGGGCGAACGCCCCGCCGACGAGCCGCCCGAGGAGGCGGCCGAGCTGCGCGCCCGCATCGCCCTCGAGCGCGGGCGACTGCTCGCGACGTCCGACCGGGTGCCCGACGCGTTGCCCTTCCTCACCAAGGCCGTGCGCGAGGCGGCGGTCGCGGGGTCGACGTTCCTCGTGCTCGACGCGCTGCACATGCTCGCGCTCAACGACGCCGGGCACGAGGAGGAGTGGGCGACCGAGGGGTTCGACGTGCTCGACGGGGTGCGCGATCCGCGTCTCAAGCGCTGGGGCGTGGCGTTGCACAACAACCTCGGCTGGACCCTGCACGATGCGGGCAACGCCGTGGGCGCGCTCCATCACTTCCAGCTCGCCGTGGAGGCGGCCGACCGCTACGGCACCGCGGAGCAGCAGCACGTCGCCCGCTGGTCGGTCGGGCGTGCGCTGCGCACCCTCGGCCGCACCGACGAGGCGCTCGAGCTGCAGCGCGAGCTCGCGATGGCCCGCCCCGACGACACGTACGTGCAGGCCGAGCTCGCCGCCCTGACGGAGGCGGAGCCTACGATCGAGGCATGACGGCCAGCCAGCCCGGCGACACGGGTGCGTTCACCCTCGACAGCAGGCTGTCGGGCGCGCTCGGCGGCCGCACGGCGCAGGCGATCCAGCGCGCGTTCGGCTATACGACCGTGGGCGAGCTGCTCGCGCACTATCCGCGGCGCTACGCCGCGCGGGGCGAGCTCACGGCGCTCGCCGCGCTCCCGCTCGACGAGAACGTCACGATCGTCGCCGAGGTGCTCGAGGTGCGCGAGCGCACGATGCGGTCGCGTCGCGGCTCGATCCTCGAGGCGAAGATCTCCGACGGCACCGGCATCCTCACGCTCACCTTCTTCAACCAGGCGTGGCGGGCCCGCGACCTGAAGCCGGGCGTGCGCGGGATGTTCGCGGGCAAGGTGGGCGACTACCGCGGCGCTCGCCAGCTCGCGCACCCCGACTACGAGCTCTTCACCGACGCGGATGCCGCGACCGCCGGCGATGCGGAGGCGATGCGCTGGGCCCGCGCGCCCATCCCGATCTACCCGGCGACGTCGACGATCTCGAGCTGGCAGTTCGCCGCCTCGATCGCCCTCGTGCTCGACGGGCTCGGGCCGGTCGACGACCCGCTGCCCGACTCGGTGCGCGCGCAGCGGTCGCTCCTCGCGCACCGGGACGCGCTCGAGCGCGTGCACCGGCCCGAGGCCGACGAGGACTGGAAGGCGGCACGACGCACCCTGCGCTTCACCGAGGCGTTCGTGCTGCAGACCGCGCTGCTCGAGCGGCGGGCCGAGTCCCGCGCCCACCACGCCGAGCCGCGCGTGCCCGCGCCCGGCGGCCTGCTCGAGCGATTCGAGCGGGCGCTGCCCTTCACGCTCACGGGCGACCAGCTCGCGGTGGGCGCCGAGATCGCCGACGACCTCGCGGCATCCGTGCCCATGAACCGCCTCGTGCAGGGCGAGGTCGGCTCGGGCAAGACGGTCGTGGCACTGCGGGCGATGCTCGCGGTCGCCGAATCGGGCGGTCAGTCCGCGCTGCTCGCGCCCACCGAGGTGCTCGCGGCGCAGCACCTGCGCTCGATCGCGCGCATGCTCGGGCCGGAGCTCTCGGCCGAGCTCATCCCCACGCTCGTCACCGGCCAACTGCCGGCCGCCGAGCGGCGCAAGGCGCTCCTGCGGGTCGCCGCTGGGCAGTCGCGCATCGTCGTCGGCACGCACGCCCTGCTCGGCGACACCGTCTCGTTCGCCGACCTCGGACTCGTGGTCGTCGACGAGCAGCACCGCTTCGGCGTCGAGCAGCGCGAGGCGCTGCGCCTCAAGGGGCGGCATCCGCCCGTGCTCGTGCTCACCGCGACGCCCATCCCGCGCACCGTGGCGATGACGGTGTTCGGCGACCTCGACGTCTCGACGATCCGCGAGCTGCCCGCCGGCCGCGCCGGCATCGAGTCGTTCGTCGTGCCGCTCGCCGACCGTCCCGGCTGGCGCGCCCGCGTGTGGGAGCGCCTCGCCGAGGAGCTCGCCCTCGGGCGTCAGGGCTTCATCGTGTGCCCCGCCATCGAGCCGCGCGTCGAGGAGGACGACGGCGAGGGCCTCGAGCAGAGCGACGCGGATGCCGCGCCCGGGGCGCCGCCCGCGGCATCCGTCGCCTCGGTGCTCGCCGAGCTCACGGGGCACCCGCGCTTCGCCGGCGCCCGGGTCGCGCCGCTTCACGGCCGCATGAGCGCCGACGAGAAGGACCGCACCATGCGCGCGTTCGCGGCGGGCGAGCTCGACGTGCTCGTCGCGACGACCGTCATCGAGGTGGGGGTCGACGTGCCCAACGCGAGCGTCATGGTCGTGGTCGACGCCGACCGCTTCGGGGTCTCGCAGCTGCACCAGCTGCGCGGCCGCGTCGGCCGGGGATCGGTGCCCGGCCTGTGCCTGCTCGTCACGCACGCCGAGGAGGGATCGCTCGCCCGGCAGCGCGTCGAGGCGGTCGCGTCGACCCTCGACGGCTTCGAGCTTGCGCGCATCGACCTTGAGCTGCGCCAGGAGGGCGACGTGCTCGGGGCGAGCCAATCGGGCGGCCGTTCGTCGCTCAAGCTCCTGCGCGCCGCGCGCGACGGCGACCTCATCGCCGACGCCCGCGAGCTCGCCGCCGGACTCCTCGCCGTCGATCCGGGGCTCGCGCGGCACCCGGCGCTGCGGGCCGCCGTGCGGCGCCGGCTCGACGCGGAGGCGAGCGAGTTCCTGAGCAAGGGCTGAGGATCCCACAGGCCCGCCATGCGCCGCTCCGCTCGCAGTACGCTGGAGCGTATGCAGCGGATCGCCGTCGTTCCCGGATCGTTCGACCCCGTCACGCTCGGCCACCTCGACGTCATCGGCAGGGCCGCGGCGCTCTACGACGAGCTCCATGTGGTCGTGGTGCACAACCCCGACAAGTCGGCGCTGCTGCCGATCGCCCAGCGTGTCGCCCTCATCGAGCAGTCGATCGCCGACGCGGGCATCCCGGGCCGCATCGTGGTCGCGTCGTGGAGCATGGGGTTGCTCGTCGACTACTGCACCGACGTCGGCGCCACCGTGCTCGTCAAGGGCATCCGGTCGCAGGTCGACGTGGCCTACGAGACGCCCATGGCGATCGTGAACCGGCATCTCGCGGGCGTCGAGACCGTCTTCCTCCTGCCCGACCCGGCGAACGCCCACGTGTCGAGCTCGCTCGTGCGGCAGGTGTCGGCACTCGGCGGCGACGTCGCCCCGTACGTGCCGGCTGCCGTGGCCGACTACCTGCAGGGGGCGATGACGCAATGAGCGAGGCGGCGGGCGTCGTGAACGGCGGAATCGCCGCGCGCGGTGCCGTGATGGGCATCGACGAGGTGGGCGCCCTGGCCGCCCGCATCGTGCAGAACGTCGAGGCCGTCATCAGCGGCAAGCGCGACGCCGTCACCTCGTCGCTCACGGTGCTCCTCGCCGAGGGCCACCTCCTCATCGAAGACGTGCCCGGCGTCGGCAAGACGATGCTCGCCAAGGCGCTCGCGCGCTCGGTCGACGCGACCGTCAGCCGCATCCAGTTCACGCCCGACCTGCTGCCGAGCGACGTGACCGGCGTGTCCGTGTTCGACCAGGCCAGCCGCCGGTTCGAGTTCAAGCGCGGCCCGGTGTTCGCGAACATCGTCATCGGCGACGAGATCAACCGTGCCAGCCCCAAGACGCAGTCGGCCCTGCTCGAGTGCATGGAGGAGCGGCAGGTCACGGCCGACGGCACCACCTACCGGCTCGAGCAGCCCTTCACCGTGATCGCCACCCAGAACCCGGTGGAGATGGAGGGCACGTACCCGCTGCCCGAGGCGCAGCGCGACCGGTTCATGGCCCGCATCTCGATGGGCTACCCCTCGTCGGTCGACGAGCTCGCGATGCTGTCGACCCGCGACACCGCGAGTCCGCTCGACGCGCTCGAGGCCGTCGTGAACCTCCCCGAGCTGCGTGCGATGATCGCCGCGGTGCACCGGGTGTTCACGTCGCAGCCGGTCAAGGAGTACGCCGTGGAGCTCGCCCGCGCCACCCGCGACGACCGCCAGTTGCGGCTCGGCGCGAGCCCGAGGGCGACGCTCCAGCTCATCCGGGCCGCCAAGGCGCACGCCGCCATGCATGGACGGGACTTCGTGCTTCCCGACGACGTCGACGCGCTCGCGGTGCCGGTGCTCGCGCACCGCCTCGTGCCCACGAGCCGAGCGGTCGGGGCGCACGACCGCGACGGCGGCCCCCTCATCGACGCGATCGTGCGCCGCATCCTCAGCGAGACACCCGTCCCGGTGGGCAGCATCCGAAGGGACTGACGGATGCCGCGAGCCCGACTCCTCCGCGTCCAGGCCTGGCCGCGGCTCACGCGGCGCGGCGGCACGCTGCTCGTGGTCGGGGTGCTGCTGCTCGTGCTGTCGCTGTGGTTCGACCTGCGCGACATCCTGCTGCTCGCCTTCGTGGGCATCGCCATGCCGCTCGCCGCGCTCGCGTTCGTGGCGCTGCAGGCCCCGCGCGTGGCCGTGCAGCGGGCGTTCGAGCCGCCCGTGGTGCCGGCCGGCGCCTGGGCGACCGTGCGCCTCGTGGTGCAGAACCGCAGCCGGCGCACGTTCGACGGCGCGCGGTGGCGCGACACCGTGCAGGCCGGACTGGCCGCCCCCGCCGAGGCGATCCTGCCCGCGCTGGGCCGGTGGGAGGGCGCGCTGCCCTCGGGCGACGACACCGTGCGACTCGAGTACCGCCTGCGCACCCCGCGCCGCGGCGTCTATGCGGTGGGGCCCCTGCGCATCGGCACGGCCGACCCCTTCGGACTCGCGCGCATCGCCCGCGTCGTCGGCAACGCGCACGACCTCGTCGTGACGCCGCGCGTCACCGAGCTCGACGCGACCGTCGGCTCCGTCGCCTCGATCGACGGCTCGCTGCACGGCCTGCAGCGACGCACCCACCCGAACAGCGACGAGCTCATCGCGCGCGAGTACCGCTACGGCGACCCGCTGCGGCGCGTCAACTGGGCGGCGACGGCCCGCCGCGGCGAGCTGATGGTGCGCGAGGAGGAGCAGCGCGGCGACCCCGAGGCACGGCTGCTCGTCGACACCACCCTCTCGGGAAGGGCGGCGCAGGCGCAGGCCCGCCGCGAGCCCGGGGATCCGCCCGACCTGCGGTTCGAGCTCGGCATCGAGATCGCGGCGTCGGTGGGCGTGCACCTGCTCGAGCACGGCTTCCGGCTCCGGTGCGACCCGTTGCACGCGCCGGCATCGATCGCCGGGCAGCTCGGCGCCGGCGAGGTCTACCGCTCGCCCGGTGGCGAGCACGCCTTCCTCGAGGATCTCGCACGTCTCGAGACGCCGGGGCGCGGGCGCGCACACCGCGACCGCGAGCGCGACCAGGCCGCCGAGCTCATCGCGCCGCGCTCCCGCGAGGCGCGCATGCCGGGCATCGCGGTGCTCATCGATCCCGACGTGGTCGAGGCGCACGCCCTCGTGGCGCTGCGGCCCACGCTCGAGCCGGCGATCGCGTTCGTGACCGAGTCGGTGTCGCCGACGGTCATCGAGCTGCTCGAGGAGTCGGACTGGCGCATCGTGACGGTGCGCCGCCCGAACGAGATCGCGTCGGCGTGGACGTCGGCTTGGCGCGACGCGCGCGGCGGCGCGGCGCAACGGAGCGGGGCCGGTCGTGCGCGCTGAACGGCTGCCACTGACCCGCCTGCAGAGCCTCGCGCTCTCGCTCGCGTCGTTCCTGCTGCTCGCCGTCGCGACGATGGCGCTCGGGCCGCTCATCACTGGCGGCGGCTGGTGGTGGCTGTGCGCGTTCATGGCCGCCGGCACGCTCGGCACCGGGGCGGCGCTGCGCGCCCTGCGCACACCGCCGTCGCTCATCGCCCCGCTCGAGCTCCTCGCCGTCGTCGTGCTGCTCACCATGGCGTTCGGCGGGTCGAGCGCGTTCGCGTTCGTCGTGCCGACCGGGGACACGTTCGAGGTGTTCCGCGGGCTCGCCGAGGCGGCGCAGCGCACGATCGAACAGCAGTCGGTCCCGGCGATCCCGGTGCCGGCGCTGCTGTTCGCGCTCGCCGTGGGCACCGGCCTGCTGGCGATCGTGATGGACCTCATCGTGCAGACGTTCCGCCTGCCGGCGCTCGCGGCGGCGCCCGCCCTCGTGCCGATCGTCATCCCCGGGCTGCTCATCGAGGCGGGCGCCGAGCTCGGCACGGTCGTGCTGACGGCCGCGGCCTACCTCCTGCTGCTCCGGGTCGACGTGCGCGTGCGCCGCAACGCCGAGCTGCACAATCCCGACGTCGGCGACGACGCGCCCACGGTCGTCGCGCCGCGGCGCGTGCCCATCGGCTCCACCCTCGCCGCCTCGCTCGGCCTCGCGACGGCCGGCCTGCTCGCGGCATCCGTGCTCACGATCGCCACGCCGAGCGTGTCGTCGAGCTTCCTCCTCGGCACCGCGCAGGGCACGCTCTTCGCCCGCGGCGTGAGCCCCTACGTCGACCTCGGACGCGACCTGCGCCGGCCCGACCCGGTGCCCGCGTTCAACTACCTGGCCGACGAGGGCGATCGCCCCTACTTCACGCTGCTCACGATCGACCGGTTCGAGGGCGAGGTCTGGGGGGCCACCGAACGCGCCGTCGACGGTGACAACACGATCGAGCGGATGCCGCGGCCCGACGGCCTCGCCGCCGACGTGGCGGGAAGCGAGCACCCGATCTCGATCCGCGTCGAGCAGGTGCGCACGACGTGGCTGCCGGTGCCCTACCCGACCACGTCGATCCAGGGGCTCGACGGATCGTGGTTCTGGGACGACGGCTCGCTCAACGTGCGCACCGTCGACTCGTCGACCTTCGGCCAGACGTACGAGGTCACGCGGCTGGCCCTGGATCCGACGCCGCAGCAGCTGCGCGGCGCGGGCGCGCCGCCCGCAGCGCTCGCGGACTCCCTCGCCCTGCCCGACGACCTGCCCGACGTGATCCGCACGACGACCGAGCAGGTCACGGCGGGCGCAGCGAGCCCATACGACGCGGCGGTCCTCATCCAGCAGTACCTGCGCGGCCCCGACTTCACGTACTCGGTCGACGCACCCGTCAGCGAGGGCTACGACGGCGGCGGCTACGACGTGATCGCAGAGTTCCTCGAGAAGCGGGCGGGGTACTGCGTGCACTTCGCCTCGACGATGGCGGTCATGGCACGCGAAGTGGGCATCCCCTCGCGCATCTCGGTCGGATACACCTCGGGCACCCCGAGCGACGAGCGCATCGGCGGGACCGTGCGCGTCGACGTCGACTCGCACGACCTGCACGCGTGGCCGGAGCTCTACTTCCAGGGCGTGGGCTGGGTGCAGTTCGAGCCGACGCCCGGCCGCGGCACCGTGCCGTCGTACTCGCGTCCGGGTGCGGGCGAGGAGTCGCTGAGCGGCATCCCGCTCGGTCCGTCGTCGACGCCCGGTGCGAACGGACGGCCCGAGGGCGACCCCGACCGGAACCTCGCGGGACAGGCCGGAGGTGCGGCATCCGCGGCGAGCGAGTGGATGCGCAACGGCACCCTCGCACTCGTGGTGCTCCTGCTCGTCACGGCGCCCGCGCTCGTGCGCTCGGCGCAGCGGCAGCTCCGGCTGCGGCGGGTGCGCGGCGGGCCGCGACCGGCCGGCGCCGCGTGGGACGAGCTCGTCGCCTCCGCGGTCGACCTCGGCATCCCCGCCGATGCCCGGGGCACGCCGAGGGCGCTCGCCGCGCTGGTCTCCGGTCGCGCCGCGTTCGCATCGCCGGATGCCGCGGCCGCCCTCGTCGACCTGCGCGACGCCGTCGAACGCGAGCGCTACGGGCCCGACACCGGCGGGGACCTGCCCCCGGCCGTCGCGCGCGCCGGCACCCCGCCGGCACCGGCCAGCCCGCTCATCGACGCCCTGGGCAGGGTGCGGAGCGCACTCGCCGCCGATGCGCCACCGGCCGAGCGCGCCCGCGCGACCTTCCTGCCGCGATCGCTCCTCGCGGGTGCGCGAGGAGGAGTCGGCCGCAGGGCGCCGCGCGACGCGTAGAATCGTCGATCGTGGCCATCCAGCACTCCCCGTTCCGCGTCAACGTGCGCGACCTCCTCAACCGACCCGGCGACATGCGCGAACATCGCCTCGTCATCGCGTCGCCCGACACGATGGGCGAGGGGCTCGTCGCCGTCAGGGAGGGCTCCGAGCTGGCGATCGAGTTGCGGCTCGAGTCGGTCCACGAGGGCGTGCTCGCCACCGCCGAGGTCGATGCGGTGGCCGAAGGGGAGTGCGGTCGGTGCCTCACCGACATCGCCCTGCCCGTCGAAGTCGAGTTCCAAGAGCTTTTCGCGTATCATTCTGGAGAAGCTTTCGAGTATGAGGTTCAAGACGACCACGTGGATCTTGAACCGCTCATCCGAGATGCGGTAGTGCTGGCACTGCCCTTCCAGCCGGTGTGCCGGCCAGATTGCCCGGGTCTCGACCCCGAGACCGGGCTCCGACTGGCCGATCATCCGGAACTCGTCACCCATGAGCAAGGCGACCCCCGGTGGGCCGCGCTCGCCGGGTTCGAAGCCTCCGAAGACGAGAGCACGGGTGCCGCCGCATCCGCTGCCCACCAGCAGAGAGAAGAGAGATAGACATGGCTGTTCCGAAGCGGAAGAAGTCACGCTCGAACACGCACTCGCGCCGTTCGCAGTGGAAGGCCGAGGTCCCCACGCTCGTCAAGACCGTCGAGAACGGCAAGGTCACCTACAGCCTCCCGCACCGCGCCAAGGTGGTCGAGGACTCGGCGGGCACCCCGCTCTTCCTCGAGTACAAGGGCCGCAAGGTCGCCGACGTCTAGTCGGCACGAGACACACGAACGACCGGTCGTGACGCAGACGGAGCGCACGGAGACCACGGATCGCACGCTCGACGACCTGCAGCGCACGCTGCAGGTGGAGCTCGATCCCGACCTCCTGCTCCTGGCGCTCACGCACCGGTCGTTCGCGTACGAGAACGGCGGCATCCCCACCAACGAGCGCCTCGAGTTCCTCGGCGACTCGATCCTGGGCCAGGCGGTGACGGTGAAGCTCTTCACCGACCACCCCGATCTCGAAGAGGGCGAGCTGGCCAAGCGCCGCGCGAGCCTCGTGTCGAGCGCCGCCCTCGCCGAGGTGGGCCGGTCGATCGGGCTCGGTCCGTACATCCGGCTCGGACGCGGCGAGACCCTCACGGGCGGTGCCGACAAGCCGTCGATCCTCGCCGACACCGTCGAGGCGATCATCGGCGCGGTCTACCTCGACCGCGGGGGCGACGCCGCCACCGCGCTCGTGCTGCGCCTCGTCGCACCGCTCCTGCGCGACCCCGAGCGCTTCGGCGCGGCGATGGACCCGAAGACGAGCCTCCAGGAGATCGCGGCGCGCCGCGGTTCGCCGGCGCCGGCGTACACGGTCACCGAGAGCGGCCCCGATCACAACAAGCACTTCGTGGCGACCGTCGTCGTGGGCGCCCTCGTGCAGGCGTCGGGCGAGGGCTCGAGCAAGAAGCAGGCCGAGATGGCCGCCGCGCTCGAGGCGTGGACGCGCCTGAACGACCGCTGACGTGCCCGAGCTCCCCGAGGTCGAGGTCGTGCGGGCCGGGCTCGCGCCGGCCGTCACGGGTGCGCGCGTGGCGGCGGTCGAGGTGCTCGACCCGCGTTCGCTCAAGCGGCACGACGCGGCATCCGGCGACTTCGAGGCGCTCGTCACGGGAGCCCGCATCGAGGCGGCCGTGCGTCGCGGCAAGTTCCTGTGGCTGCCGCTGTCGACGGGTCGCGCGCTCGTCGGCCACCTGGGCATGAGCGGGCAGCTGCTGCTGCGAACGCCCGACCACCCCGGCGACGACCGGCACGCCCGCATCCGACTGCACCTCGAGCACCCCGCGCACGGCGAGCTGCGCGTGGACTTCGTCGACCAGCGCATCTTCGGGTCGATGGCGGTCGACCGCCTCGTGCCCACCGCCGACGGCGAGATCGCAGGCTACTCCGCCGACGTGACGGGGGAGTGGGCGCGTTCGATCCCGTCGCAGGTCGCGCACATCGCGCGCGATCCGCTCGACCCGGCCTTCGCCGACGCGGCGTTCGTCGACGCGCTCGCCCGACGCGCCTCGGGCGTCAAGCGGGTGCTGCTCGACCAGGGCGTCGTGTCGGGCATCGGCAACATCTACGCCGACGAGGCGCTCTGGGCGGTGCGCCTGCACGGCGAGCAGCCGGCCGCGACGCTCGGACGGCGCCGCTCCCGCGACCTGCTCGCAGCGGTGCGCGAGGTGCTGCAGAAGGCGCTCGCCGAGGGCGGCACGAGCTTCGACGCGCAGTACGTCAACGTCAACGGCGCGTCGGGCTACTTCTCGCACTCGCTCAACGCCTACGGGCAGGCGGGCAGGCCGTGTCCGCGCTGCGGCACCCCGATGGTGCGCGCGCCCTTCATGAACCGGTCGTCGCACTTCTGCCCGCGGTGCCAGCGGCTCCGGATGCCGCGTGCGACCAGCGCCGCGGCATCCGCCTGACCAGCGGGATCGCTCAGGCCTGCTGCGCACGGGAGCGTGCTCGCGCCGGTTCGTGGGCAGCCGCCCAGACCACCGAGGCGGCGCTGCCCCTGACAAGGCCGGATCCGCTCGCGGACGGCGAGCGCGACGGCCGCAGCCGTGAACCTCGGATACGGTAGTCCGCAGCGCGCTCGCGAGTCGGAAGGGTGGACGTGTACCTCAAGAGCCTCACGCTCAAGGGCTTCAAGTCCTTCGCGCAGCCGACGACGTTCGCCTTCGAGACGGGCGTCACGTGCATCGTCGGCCCCAACGGCTCGGGCAAGTCCAACGTCGTCGACGCCCTCGCGTGGGTCATGGGCGAGCAGGGCGCGAAGTCGCTGCGCGGCGGCAAGATGGAGGACGTCATCTTCGCCGGCACCTCCACGCGCGGCCCCCTCGGCCGTGCCGAGGTGAGCCTCACGATCGACAACTCCGACGGCGCGCTGCCGATCGAGTACAGCGAGGTCACGATCTCCCGCACGCTGTTCCGCAGCGGCACGAGCGAGTACGCGATCAACGGCGAGCAGTGCCGCCTCCTCGACGTGCAGGAGCTCCTGAGCGACTCGGGCCTCGGCCGCGAGATGCACGTCATCGTCGGCCAGGGCCAGCTCGACCAGGTGCTCCGCGCGACGCCCGAGGACCGACGCGGCTTCATCGAGGAGGCCGCCGGCATCCTGAAGCACCGTCGCCGCAAGGAGAAGACGCTCCGCAAGCTCGACGCGATGCAGGCGAACCTCACGCGCCTCTCCGACCTCGCCGGCGAGATCCGGCGTCAGCTCAAGCCCCTCGGCCGCCAGGCGGAGGTCGCCCGCGAGGCGCAGGGCATCGCGGCGGTGGTGCGCGACGCGCGCGCCCGCCTGCTCGCCGACGAGGTCGTCGAGCTGCGCCGCGCGCTCGAGGCGCACGGCCGAAGCGAGCACGAACGGCACTCCGAGCGGCTCGTGCTGCAGGACCAGCTCGAGCAGCATCAGGCGAAGGTCGCCCGCCTCGAACAGTCCCAGACGGGCGACGACGTCGACCGCGCCCGGGCCACGAGCTTCGCGCTCGAGCAGTCCGAGGCACGCCTGCGATCGCTCGACAGCCTGGCGCGGCAGCGCATCGCCCTGCTCGGCGCCGCCGACGACACGACGGATGCCGCGCCCAGCGTCACCCGCGCGATGATCGACGATGCGCAGGCCGAGCTCGAGGGCATCCGCGCGGGCGTCGAGGACGCGGCATCCGGCCTGGACGACGCCGTCCAGGCCACCCGCGACGCACGTGGCGCCCTCGACCAGGTCGACACCGAGATCGCCGCGCAGGCGGCGCTCGTGAGCGCCTACGACCTCGAGATCTCGAAGCTCGCGGGCCAGGCCGACACGGCCGCGTCACGGCTCGCGGCCGTGCGCGGGGAGGTGCTGCGCCACGCGAACGCGCTCGAGTCCTCGACCGCGCGCCGCGACGCGGCCGCCGCCGAGTTCGCGCGCGTCGAGGCGGAGGCCGGCGAGGCCGAGGCGGGCGACACCGACCTCGACGAGGCGTACGAGCTCGCGCAGGCCGCCGTGATCGAGGCCGAGGGCGAGATCGAGCGGCTCCGCGAGGCCCTGCACGAACGCGAACGCGAGCGCGACGCCCTCGCCGCGCGCACCTCGGCGCTCTCGCTCGCGCTCGACCAGCGCGACGGGTCGTCGGCGCTCGTCGAGGCCGGCGTGCCGGGCGTGCGCGGGCTCCTCGCCGAGCGGCTCCGCGTCGAGCCCGGGTTCGAGGCGGCGATCGCCGCGGCGCTCGGCTCGCTCGCCGACGCGGTGCTCGTCGACGACCGGGATGCCGCCTACCGCGCGCTCGAGCGTGCCCACGACGCCGACCTCGGCCGCGTGGCGCTCGCGCTCGCCGACCCGGGAGCGGCACCGGGAGGCGGCTCCATCGCGGAGGCAGCCGGCCCGCTCGCGGCCCCGGGCCTCACCCCCGCCGCCGAGGTCGTCACCGCGCCGACCGGCGTGCTCGGCCTCCTCGCCGAGGTGCTCGTCGCCGACGACCTCGCGGCGGCCCGCGCCGCCGAGCCGCACCTCGCGACGCTCGACCGGCCCGCCACCGTGATCACGAAGGACGGCACCGTCGTGGGCCGCTACGTCATCCGCGGCGGCTCGGGACGCAAGCAGAGTCGCATCGAGCTCATCGCCGAGCGCGAGCGCGCGGAGTCGCGCCTCGAGGAGGTGCGCTCCGACATCGAGCGCGGCCGGTACGAGCTCACCGAGCAGCGGCAGATCCACGAGCAGTCCAAGGCGCAGTCCACCCGGGCGCTCGCCGCCCTGCGCGAGTTCGACGCGCAGCTCGCCCGGCGCACCGAGCAGCTCAATCGCGCCCGCGTGCAGGCGGAGGCCGCCGCGGCCGAGGCCGAGCGCCTCGCCGACGCCGTCGCCAACGCCGAGGAGCGCGTCGCGGAGGCCGCTGCGGCCGCCGAGACGGCGAAGGCCGCGCTCGACGAGGCCCGCGCTGTGCCGCGTCCGATCCTCGACGCGAGCCAGCGCGACGGCGCGGCCGCCGCGCTCGAGCGCACCCGCGAGGCCGAGGTCGAGGCCCGCCTGCGGCTCGAGACCGCGAAGGAGCGCGTGCGCGCCGAGGAGGCCCGCATCGTGGCCATGGAGCGCCAGTACGAGGCGGAGCGCCAGGCCGCAGCGGATGCCGCGCGGCGCGCCGTCATCCGTCGCGCCCAGCTCGCAGCGGCCGAGCGGGTCGCCGAATCGCTGCCGGCCGCCCTCGCGTCGGTCGGCGCGTCCGTCGCCGAGGCCCGCGTCGCCCTCGCCCGCGCGGAGGCGGAGCGGGCGAGCCGCAACGAGGAGCTGCAGGCCGTGCGTCGCGCCGAGGCATCCGTTCGGGAGCGCCTGCACGCCGTGACCGAGGACGTGCACGGCCTCGAACTGCGCATCTACGAGAAGAAGCTCCACGTCGGGTCGCTCGTCGAGCGCGCCGAGGCCGAGCTCGGACTCACCGAGGACGTGCTCATCGCCGAGTACGGGCCCGACCAGCCGATCCCGTCGGAGGACCCCGACGATCCCGACGCCGAGCCCACGCCGTTCGACCGGGCCGCGCAGCAGCGCCGCCTGCAGGCCGCCGAGCGCAAGCTCGCGCAGCTCGGCCGCGTGAACCCCCTCGCGCTCGAGGAGTTCGCCGCCCTCGAGCAGCGCCACCAGTTCCTCACCGAGCAGCTCACCGACCTCGCGAACACCCGCAAGGACCTGCTGACGATCATCGACGAGATCGACGGGCGCATGGAGTCGATCTTCCGCGCTGCGTTCGAGGACACCCGCGCCGCGTTCGCCGAGGTCTTCCCGGTGCTCTTCCCGGGCGGCGAGGGGCGCATCTCGCTCACCGACCCCGAGAGCATGCTCACGACGGGCATCGAGGTGAGCGTGAAGCCCGCGGGCAAGAAGATCGAGCGCCTCTCACTGCTCTCGGGCGGCGAGCGATCGCTTGCCGCGGTGGCGCTGCTGCTCGCGATCTTCAAGGCCCGGCCGAGCCCGTTCTACATCATGGACGAGGTCGAGGCCGCCCTCGACGACGCGAACCTCGGCCGCCTGCTCACGACGTTCGAAGACCTTCGGGAGTCCAGCCAGCTCATCGTCATCACGCACCAGAAGCGCACGATGGAGATCGCCGACGCCCTCTACGGCGTCTCGATGCGCCAGGACGGCGTCTCGGCGGTGGTCGGCCAGCGCGTGCGCGACGAGGTCGAGGCCAGGGCGAGCTGAGCGGTTCGGCGATCGAGTCGGCCGCCCGCGGCCGGATCGAGATCCCGTCGAAGCAGGGTCTCGCTCTGCGCGGGCGCGGTAACGGCACCGCGACACTGATGGCGCCTAGGTGAGCCGACGGTCGCCCGGCTCCACGACGCGGAACCACGCGTAGCCGTACGCGTCGAGGTGCACGTCGATGCGCCCCTGCTCGTCGAGGTCGAAGCGGTCGACGCGGAACAGGTCGGACAGCTGGGAGTCGGGCGCGACCGGTCCGAGGTCGAGGCTCACGATCGTGGGCGTCGGCGCGAAGTTGTGCAGCGCAACGAAGCGCCCGACGTCCGCCGTGATGCGATGCGCGAGCACCGCGTCCTGGCCGCTCGGGAGCACGTCGAGCACGCCCCAGCCGATCTCCGGCGAGCTGCGGTAGCGCCGGGTGAGCGAGCGGATGAACCCGAGCAGCGACTCGGGGTCGTGCATCTGCGCCTCGACGTTGACGTGCTCCGGCGCGTACCCGTCCGAGGGCGGCTGGGCCCGCAGGCGCCGCGTGGGCGCCCGAGAGAAGCCGCCGTTCGGCTCGCCCGTCCACTGCATGGGCGTGCGCACCGACATCCGCCCCTGCTGTTCGGGGTTCTCGCCCATGCCGATCTCCTCGCCGTAGAAGAGCACCGGGGTGCCCGGCAGCGAGAACAGCAGGCTGTAGACCATGCGGATGCGGCGGGGGTCGCCGTCGAGCATCGTCGGGAGGCGCCGCACGATCCCACGCCCGTACACGCGCATCCAGTCCTCGGGCGCGAACGCGTCGAAGACCTCCTCGCGCTCGGCGTCGCTGAGCTTGTCGAGCGTGAGCTCGTCGTGGTTGCGCACGAAGTTCGCCCACTGCGCCTCGGGCTCGAGCTGCGGCCGTGCGGCGAGCATCTCGGCGAGCGGACGCGCGTCCTCCCGGGCGAGCGAGAGGTAGAGCGCCTGCATCCCGAGGAAGTCGAACTGCATGGTGAGCTCGGGCGGGTCGCCCTGCTTGCCGAAGAAGTCGAGCTGCTGCTCGTACGGCAGGTTCACCTCGCCGAGCAGCACCGCCTCGCTCGACCGCCGCTGCAGGAACCGCCGCAGGTCGCGCAGCAGCTCGTGCGGGTCGCCGATGTCGACGCCCTCGGGCGGCTCGATGAGGAACGGCACCGCATCGACGCGGAACCCGGAGATGCCGAGCTCGAGCCAGTAGCCCATCGTCGTCGCGATCTCGTCGCGCACCGCGGGATTGGCGATGTTGAGGTCGGGCTGGTGGCGGTAGAAGCTGTGCAGGTAGTACTGGCCGGTGCGCTCGTCGAGCTCCCACACGCTGTCCTCCTCGCCGGGGAAGACGGTCTGAGCCTGCTTCTTCGGCGGGGCGTCGCGCCACACGTAGTAGTCGCGGTAGGGGGCATCCAGGCTGCGCCGGGCCGACTTGAACCACGGATGCCTGTCGGACGTGTGGTTCATGACGAAGTCGATGATGACCCGCATCCCGCGGTCGCGGGCCGTGCGGGTGAACTCGGCGATGTCGGTGAGCGCCCCGAGGCGGGGGTCCACGCCCGTGAAGTCGGTGATGTCGTAGCCGTCGTCGCGATCGGGGGTCGGCTGGAACGGCATGAGCCAGATCACGGTCACGCCGAGCTCGGCGAGGTGGTCGAGGCGATGCGCGAGTCCCTCGAAGTCGCCGCATCCGTCGTCGTTCCAGTCCATGTACGTCTCGACGTCGAGGCAGTACACGATCGCGGTCTTCCACCAGAGGTCGCTGCGGTCGGTGATCTTCATGCGCGCACGCTCCGCAGTGCGGGCAGCACGCGCTCGCCGAAGGTGTCGATGAACCGGTGCTGCTCGGTGCCGACGTGGTGGAGGTAGATCCGGTCGACGCCGAGCTCGGCGATTCCCGTGAGGTGGTCGAGGTGCCGCGACGGGTCGGACGAGACCACGAGCGTCTTCGCGACCTGTTCGGGCGTGGCATCCGCGGTGCGCGCGTCGAACGCCTCGGGGGAGTCGAGCTCCCACGCGAGGTGCGACGGCACGAGGCTCTGGCGCCACTGGTCGTGCGCGATCGCGAGCGCCTCCTCGTCGGTGGGCGCCCAGCTGAGGTGCACCTGCACCGCGACTGGGCCGCGTCCGCCAGCGTCGCGGTAGGCGTCCATGAATTCGCGCAACTGCGCCCGCGGCTGGTCGACGGTGATGACGCCGTCGGCCCAGGCCGCGGCATCCCGGGCCGTCTCGGTGCTCACCGCGGCGGCGAGCAGCGGCGGCGGGGACTCGGGAAGGCTCCAGACGCGCGCCCGGTCGACCCGGATCAGTCCGTCGGTCGACACCTCCTCGCCGCGCAGGAGCCGGCGCATGACGTCGATCGTCTGGCGGAGGCGTTCGTCTCGCTCCTCCTTCTCGGGCCAGGGATCGCCCGTGACGTGCTCGTTGATCGCCTCGCCGCTGCCGATCGCCGCCCAGAAGCGGCGGGGATACATCTCGGCGAGGGTGGCCATCTTCTGCGCCTGGATCGCCGGGTGGTAGCGCTGCCCGGGTGCCGTGACGACGCCGAGCGTGAACTGCGTCGCCTCGAGGGCGGACCCGAGCCAGCTCCACGCGTAGCCGGAGTGGCCCTGCCGGACGCTCCACGGCTCGAGGTGGTCGCTGCACATCGCGGCGTCGAAGCCGGCCTGCTCGGCGTGCTTGACCGCGTCGAGCAGGCGGCTGGGCGGGAGTTGTTCGTGCGAGGCGTGGAATCCGAGGATCGTCATGCGCACTCCTTCCGTTCCGCCCCGACCCTTCCGCGCCCGCGCCCGCGCGGCAACCCCTTGCACCGATCGCGGCGCCCCTGTACCGGGCGCGAGCGGTCGGGCGGATGCCGCGTGCGCGTCGCGCCCGACGGGCCGCCCGCGGCCGCGGCATCCGCTTCGCCCTAGGCTGGAGGCATGGCAGAACGCGCATCGTGGTCGCTCGGCGCGGCACTCCGCGGGGTCTTCGGCGCGAAGACCATCGACGAGGACACCTGGGACGACCTGGAGTCGGCGCTCATCCGCGCCGACTTCGGACCGGCGATCACCGAGGAGATCGTCGACGCGATCAAGGCGCAGGTCGAGCGCTATCGCACGACCGATCCGAAGGACGTGCAGCGGATGCTGCGCGAGATCGTCGAGGAGCGGCTCGTCAAGTACGACCCCACCCTCAAGCTCACGGAGCGGCCGGCGGTCGTGCTCGTCGTGGGCGTGAACGGCGTCGGCAAGACCACCACGATCGGCAAGTTCGCCCGCTTCCTGCGCACCTACGACCGCTCCGTCGTCGTCGGCGCGGCCGACACGTTCCGCGCCGCCGCGGTCGACCAGCTCGCGACCTGGGCCGAGCGCGCGGGCGCCGACATCGTGCGCCCCGAGCGCGAGGGCCAGGACCCGGCATCCGTCGCCTTCCAGACCGTCGACAAGGCCAAGCGCGAGGGCATCGAGATCGTCATCATCGACACCGCCGGCCGCCTGCACACCAAGGGCGGCCTCATGGACGAGCTCGGCAAGATCCGGCGCGTCGTCGAGAAGCAGGCGCCCATCAGCGAGGTGCTGCTCGTGCTCGACGCGACCACCGGGCAGAACGGCCTCGCGCAGGCCGAGGCGTTCATCGAGCACGGCGGCGTCACGGGTCTCGTGATCACGAAGCTCGACGGCTCGGCAAAGGGAGGATTCGTGCTCGCCGTGCAGGAGAAGACGGGCCTGCCCATCAAGCTCATCGGCCAGGGCGAGGGCATCAACGACCTCACGGGGTTCACGCCCCACGTCTTCGCACAGAAGCTCATCGGATAGGAACGCGCATGTCGATCGAACACGACTACTTCGGCCTCATCGGCGACTACTGGTCGGAGCAGGTGCAGTACGGCGACCAGGACGTCGAGGTCGTGCTCGACGCCGACGCCGACCTCGTGTCGCTCGCGTCGCTCGACGCGGCGGCCACCATGGTGGGCGAGCTCGAGCTCGTCGACGACGAGGTGCGCTCGCACTTCGTGAGCCAGCTCGACTCGGGTTCGTCGCCGGTCTCGCGGTTCCTGCGGTCGCTGCTCGAGGGCGAGGGCGACGACCAGGATGCCGCGGCCGAGGCGATCTCGCGCGATTCCGGCGACCGCGACATCGACGCGCTGCGCTCGCTCACCCTCGTGCGCGTCGACCTGCGCCCCGACGCCGACGGCGAGGGCGAGCACTTCGCCGAGCTCGAGTACGGCCTCGCCCCCGAGGAGGTCGACGCGCGGCTCGTCGCCGTGATCGACGTCGGGCGCGACGTCGTCGACGTTCGCTTCGACGCCTAGGCCCATCGGGCCCGCCCCCGTCGTCCGCGCCCGTGGCCGCCGTCGTCCACCGCCCGGAGGAGTCGTCCCGGAGCGCCCTTTACACTGGAAGGCACCATGGCTACCTTCGGCAACCTGTCTGACCGCCTCGCAGAGACCTTCAAGCAACTCCGCACGAAGGGCAAGCTCTCGGCATCCGATGTCGACGGCACCGTCCGCGAGATCCGCCGCGCGCTGCTCGACGCCGACGTCTCGCTCGACGTCGTCAAGGAGTTCACCGCGCGCGTGCGCGAGCGCGCCCTCGGCGACGAGGTCAACCGCGCGCTGAACCCGGCCCAGCAGGTCGTGCAGATCGTCAACGAGGAGCTCGTGGGCATCCTCGGCGGCCAGCAGCGGCGCCTGCAGTTCGCGAAGAACCCGCCGACCGTGATCATGCTCGCGGGCCTCCAGGGCGCGGGCAAGACGACCCTCGCGGGCAAGCTCGCGAAGTGGCTCGTGAAGGAGGGCCACACGCCCATCCTCGTCGCCGCCGACCTCCAGCGTCCCAACGCGGTCACCCAGCTGCAGGTCGTGGGCGCCCAGGCCGGCGTGCCGGTCTTCGCCCCCGAGCCGGGCACGGGCGTCGGCGACCCGGTCAAGGTCGCGAGGGACGCGGTGGCGCACGCCGAGCGCGCCCTGCACGACGTCGTCATCATCGACACCGCCGGCCGCCTCGGCGTCGACGCCGAGATGATGAAGCAGGCCGCGAACATCCGCAAGGCCACGAACCCCGACGAGGTGCTCTTCGTCATCGACGCGATGATCGGCCAGGACGCGGTGACGACCGCGAAGGCCTTCCAGGAGGGCGTCGACTTCACGGGCGTCGTGCTCTCGAAGCTCGACGGCGACGCCCGCGGCGGCGCCGCGCTCTCGGTGGCCTCCGTCACCGGACGCCCCATCATCTTCGCCTCGACCGGCGAGGGCCTCGACGACTTCGAGCCCTTCCACCCCGATCGCATGGCCAGCCGCATCCTCGACCTCGGCGACATCCTCTCCCTCATCGAGCAGGCACAGCAGGCCTTCGACGAGGAGGAGGCGCTCAAGGTCGCCGAGAAGCTCGCGACCGAGACGTTCACCCTCGACGACTTCCTCAAGCAGATGCAGCAGCTGCGGGGCGCCGGCTCGATCAAGAAGATGCTCGGCATGCTTCCGGGCGCGGGCGGACTGAAGCAGCAGCTCGACAACTTCGACGAGCGCGAAATCGTGCGCACCGAGGCGATCATCCAGTCGATGACGCCGGCGGAGCGCAAGAACCCGAAGCTCCTCAACGGTTCGCGGCGCCTGCGCATCGCCCGCGGTTCGGGCATGACCGTGACCGACGTCAACCAGCTCGTGCAGCGCTTCGAGCAGGCCGCGAAGATGATGAAGACCGTCGCGCGCGGCGGCATGCCGCAGATCCCCGGGATGGGGCCCATCCCCGGTGGCGCGGGCGCCTACGGCGGCGGCAAGCGACAGGCGGCGAAGGGCAGGAAGAAGCCCTCGGGTTCGCGCTCGGGCAACCCCGCGAAGCGCGCCGCCGAGAACGCGGGCCTCGCATCCGGCGCCGCTCCTGCAGCCTCATCGGCGCCGGCCGGCTCGGGCTTCGGCCTCGGCGCGCCGAAGGGTGCGCCGGCCGGTGCTCCGAGCGAGGAGGAGCTCGCGGCGCTGCAGAAGCTGCTCGGGCGCTGACGGCGGCGGCGCGCGCCGTCCGCGCATGACGTGGCCGTGACGGCGGAATCGTGAGCGCGCTCCCACCCCAGTAGGGTGAAACCCAGTGGCAGCGGATGCCGCGGCACGACGACTGGAGCACGACCATGACCACCGGCACCCCCGACTACCGCGACTCGGGCCTCGAGTTCCCGCAGGACTTCCTCCTCGGCTCGGCGACCGCCTCGTACCAGATCGAGGGTGCCGTGCACGAAGACGGCCGCGGCCCGTCGATCTGGGACACCTTCAGCCACACGCCGGGCAAGATCACCGACGACGACAACGGCGACGTGGCGTGCGACCACTACCACCGGTGGGAGTCCGACCTCGACCTCATGGCCGAGCTCGGCCTCGAGTCGTACCGGTTCTCGATCGCGTGGCCGCGCATCCAGCCCACCGGCCGCGGACCGGCGAACGAGGCGGGGCTCGCGTTCTACGAGCGGCTCGTCGACGGGCTGCTCGCCCGCGGCATCCGCCCGGTCGCCACCCTGTACCACTGGGACCTGCCGCAGGCCCTCGAGGACGAGGGCGGCTGGGCGAACCGCGCGACCGCCGAGGCGTTCGCGGACTACGCGCGGATCGTGGGGGAGCGGCTCGGCGACCGCATCGCCGTGTGGACGACCCTCAACGAGCCGTGGTGCTCCGCCTACCTCGGCTACGGCTCGGGCGCGCACGCCCCCGGCCTCATGGACGGCGCCAAGGCCCTCGCCGCGGTGCACCACCTGAACCTCGCCCACGGACTCGCGGTCGCGGCGCTGCGCGAGGTCGTCACGAACGACCCGGGCTACTCGATCACGCTGAACCTCCACGTCATCCGCCCCTCGGGCGAGACCGGCGACGAGGCCGCGCGCCGCATCGACGGGCTCGCGAACCGCGTGTTCCTCGGGCCGCTGCTCGGCGACGGGTACCCGGCCGACGTCATCGCCGACACGGCGGAGGTCACCGACTGGAGCTTCGTGAAGCCCGGCGACACCGACCTCATCGCCCAGCCGATCGACCTGCTCGGCGTGAACTACTACTCCACCGTCACGGTGCGGATGTGGGACGGCGTCTCCGAGCGCGTCCGCGCCGACGGACACAAGGACATGGGCGGCACGCCCTGGCCCGGGTCCGAGCAGGTGGAGTTCCTCGAGCAGCCGGGTCCGTACACGGCCATGGGCTGGAACATCGACCCGTCGGGCCTCGAGGACCTGCTGCTCGCGCTGCATCGCGCCTACCCCGAGCTGCCGCTCATGGTCACCGAGAACGGCGCCGCCTTCGACGACGTCGTGACCGAGGGGCCCCACGGCCCCGTCGTGCAGGACGACGACCGCATCGACTACCTGCGCCGCCACTTCACCGCCGCCCACCGGGCGATGGCGCAGGGCGTCGACCTGCGCGGCTACCAGGTGTGGTCGCTGCTCGACAACTTCGAGTGGGGCTACGGGTACTCGAAGCGGTTCGGCATCGTGCGCGTCGACTACGAGACGCTCGAGCGGCTGCCCAAGGCGAGCGCGCGCTGGTACGCGGAGCTCATCCGGTCACACCGGATCCCCGCCTGACCCCGACGGCGCGGTGCCCTCGCGCAGCTCCTGCGCGAGGTGCGCCACCACGGCCGTGAGATTGCCGCCGTTCGCGGTGGCCACGCGCACCTGCCGCTGGTAGCTCGCTCCGTGGTCGAGCGTGTCGCGCACGCGCTGGAGCTCAACGGCGCAGCCCAGGCGCTCGGCCACCGGCGCGAGGGTCACGAGCAGGTCGCGCAGGTCGTCGGCGACGGGGCGCTCGGTGCCCGCGACATCCGTGATCACCTCGGCGTCCATGCCGTAGCGCGCCGCGCGCCACTTGTTCTCGCGCACGTACCAGGGCTGCAGCACCGAGAGCGTCTCGCCGTCGTCGAGCCGGGTGCTCATCCACTCCACGAGGCACTGGATGAGCGCGGCGATCGCGCCGATCTCGGCGCCCGACGAGACGCCGTCGCAGACGCGCACCTCGACCGTGCCCCACTTCGGCGACGGGCGGATGTCCCAGCGCACCTCGGTGTGGTCCTCGATGACGCCCGTGCGCACGAGGTCGTCGACGTAGCGTTCGTAGGCGGCCCAGTCGGCGAGCGGGTACGGGAGCCCTGCCGTGGGCAGCTGCTGGAACATGAGGGCGCGGTTCGACGCGTAGCCCGTCTCGACGCCCGCCCAGTACGGGCTCGACGCCGAGAGCGCCTGCAGGTGCGGCACGTACGCCAGCATGCCGTCGAGGATCGGGAGCGCCTTGTCGCGATCCTCGATGCCGACGTGCACGTGGATGCCCCAGATCATCATGTTGCGCCCCCACCACCGGGTGCGCTCGATGAGCTTGTGGTACCGCGGCTTGTCGGTGAGGTGCTGGTCGTACCACTGGCTGTACGGGTGCGATCCGCTGCAGATGAGCTCGTAGGCGCCGAGCCGGTCGACGACCGCGCGCACCTCGGCGAGCTGGCCGGCGAGGTCGTCGACCGCGTCGGCGACCCGGTGGTGCACGCCGCTCACGAGCTCGACCGTGTTGGTGAGCAGCTCGTGCGTGATCGTCGGATGCGGCGTGCCGTCGCTGCCCGCGAGCTCCTGCAGCACGCGATCGCCGATCGAGGCGAGCTGCCCGCTCTCTCGTTCGACGATCGCGATCTCCCACTCGATCCCGATCGTGGACCGGGGGGAGTTCGCGAACTCGATGGGCATGTGCGGCTCCCTCCAGCCCGGATGCACCTCGAGGCCAATCATGGCACGATCGCACGATTATCCTTGCGACGCGAAATCTGCAAGAATGGTCAGTCGAGTTCTGTACCGCCCGACCCTCTATCCGGCGCGCAGAACCACCTTTGAGCTTCCGCCGAGTGTGCACCCCACGCTCACGGCTGTCAGTTCGCTTACCTCACAACACATTCAGGAGAATCGTGGCTGTCAAGATCCGTCTCAAGCGGCTCGGCAAGATCCGTGCCCCGTACTACCGCATCGTCGTCGCCGACTCGCGCACCAAGCGCGACGGTCGCGTGATCGAGGAGATCGGCAAGTACCACCCCACCGAGAACCCCTCGTTCATCGAGGTCGACTCGGACCGCGCCCAGTACTGGCTCTCCGTCGGCGCGCAGCCGACCGAGCAGGTCGCGGCCATCCTCAAGCTCACGGGCGACTGGGGCAAGTTCAAGGGCGACAAGAACGCCAAGTCGACCGTGCAGGTCGCCGAGCCCAAGGCCGAGTACAAGGCAGACGAGGCCAAGAAGCCGGTGCTGAAGCCCAAGGCCGAGAAGCCCGCGAAGGCCGAGGCCGCTGCAGAGGCGCCCGCCGAGGCTGCTGCGGACGAGGCGTAGGCCTTGCTCAAGTCCGCGCTCGAGCACCTGGTCAAGGGGATCGTCGATCACCCCGACCAGGTGAAGGTCGTCTCCGCGTCGAGCGCGCGCGGCGAGGTCCTCGAGGTGCACGTGCACCCCGAGGACCTCGGCCGCGTCATCGGCCGCGCCGGCCGCACCGCGAAGGCGCTGCGCACGCTCGTGAGCGCCCTCGCCGACGGTCGCCGAGTGCGTGTCGACGTCGTCGACACCGACGACTGACGTGGTCGACGCACCGCGCACCCAGCAGCTCCGCGTCGGCCGCCTCACCAAGGCGCACGGCCTCAAGGGCGCCATCAAGCTCGAGCTGTACACCGACGACCCCGAGCGTCGCTTCGTGCCGGGCGCGGAGTTCTCGCTCCAGGTGCCCGATTCGTCGCCGTGGCACGGCAGGCACCTCGTCCTCCGGGAGCTGCGCTGGTACAACCAGCAGCCGGTCGGCTTCTTCGATGGCGTCGACGACCGCACCGCGGCCGAGAGCCTCGCGAAGGCGATCCTCTGGGTCGACGAGAACCCCGACGAGGCGCCCGAGCCCGACGCGTGGTACGACCACCAGCTCGTCGGTCTCGCGGTCCTCCGCGACGGCGTGCGCATCGGCCAGGTCGCCCACGTCGACCACCTGCCCGCGCAGGACCTCCTCGTCGTGAAGATGCAGGGCCGCGAGGTCATGGTGCCGTTCGTGCAGGCGATCGTGCCCGAGGTCGACGTCGAGGCCGGCACCATCACCGTCACCCCGCCCCCCGGCCTCTTCGAGGACCTCGCCGAGGCCGACGAGCCGGCGGATGCCGCGGGTCCGGATGCGGCGTCCGGCACTGCCGACGACGACGCGACGCCGGCCGACGGCGATGCCCACGGTGACGCAGCCGACGGCGGCGTTCCCGGCGAGGCCCCGGGCGCGGCATCCGACCCCGCGCAGCAGCCCGCCGACTAGGCACGCCGCATGCGGATCGACATCGTCACGATCTTCCCCGAGTTCTTCTCGGTGCTCGACATCTCCCTGCTGGGCCGGGCGCGTCAGGCGGGACTCATCGACGTGACGGCGCACGACCTGCGCGCGTTCACCCACGACCGCCACCGCACGGTCGACGACACGCCCTACGGCGGCGGCGCCGGCATGGTCATGAAGCCCGAGCCGTGGGGCGAGGCGCTCGACTCGATCGTGGGCGACGCGGCATCCGACGCCCTGCTCGTGGTGCCCTCGCCCGCGGGGGAGCCGTTCACCCAGGCGATCGCCCGCGAACTCGCCGCCGAGCAGCACCTCGTGTTCGCGTGCGGGCGCTACGAGGGCATCGACCAGCGCGTCGTCGACCACTACGCCACCCGCATGCGCGTGCGCCTGATCAGCCTGGGCGACTACGTGCTCAACGGCGGCGAGGTCGCGGTGATGGCCATGATCGAGGCGGCGGGCCGGCTGGTGCCGGGCGTCGTCGGCAACCCCGAGAGCCTTGTCGAGGAGTCCCACGAAGACGGGCTGCTCGAGTACCCGAGCTACACGAAGCCCGCCGTCTGGCGCGGGCTCGAGGTGCCGCCCGTGCTGCTCTCCGGCAACCACGGGGCGGTCGCCGCGTGGCGCCGCGAGCAGCAGCTCGAGCGCACCCGACGGGTGCGGCCCGAGTTGCTCGCGCCCGACGGCGACACCTCTGCGTGAGGCAGTCTTCACGTCCCGGAAACACCCGGGTGCCGACCGCGAAACACGCCGTGCATAGCGTCGAAACCGGCGGTTGAGACAGGATTCCGCCGGAAAGCGCGGGTCGGGAGATGGTCTGGTCGAGTGGTTCGGGCGTCCCGGCGCAGCACGACGGCACGCCGCCGATGCGACTCGTCGCGGTGACGCACGGCCGGCCGTCGAGCGCGAACCGTGAAGCGGTGATCCGGCTCGTCGACGGCGTCGCGTCCCGGCGACCCGACATCGACGTGGCCATCACCTTCGTCGACGCGAGCCACGCGGATGTCGCGGCGGCGCTCGAGGCCGACGCCGAGCCCGATGCCGTCATCGTGCCGCTCGTGCTGTCGGCGGGTTTCCACGTGCGCACCGGGCTCTCGCTCGGTCTCGACCGGCTTGGCGACGGCGCCCGGCTCGCCGACGAACTCGGCCCCGACGACCGCATCGTCGAGGTGCTCGCGGAGCGCCTCGACGAGCTCGGGCTCGCCGAGGGCGACGCCGTGCTGCTCGCCGCCGCGGGGTCGAATGATCCCCGCGCGGTTCGCGAGTGCTTCGAGACCTCGCGCCTGCTCGCGCAGCGCCTCGGCCGGCCGGTGACCGTCGGATTCATCGCGGCGGCCATCCCGCGGCTGCCCGACGCGATCGAGATGATCCGCGAGGTGCACCCCGGCTCCCGCGTGGTCGTGGGGCCCTACCTGCTCGCGCCCGGCACGTTCTACGACGCGGCGGCCGCAGCGGGCGCGGACCTCATCGCCGAGCCGCTGCTGCTGCCCGACGAGCCGGCGCCGCATCCGCTCATCGACCTCGTGCTCGACCGGTACGAGAGCGTCGACGCGAGCCACTGGGAGCGCGCTTGACGCACGCCGTGGGCGGCGCCTGACGCTCGCCGGCCCCGGCGCGCGCCTGACGCGCCCGCCCCGGCGCCCGGCCGCGCGGCC
>NZ_RHHB01000048.1 GCF_003710805.1 Agromyces tardus
CTGCGCCGGTCGCGCCCGCTGCGCCGGTCGCGCCCGCTGCGCCGGCCTCGTCCGCGGTCGTGGACTGCGCGGCCGCGAGGCGTGCCGACGCCGTGGCCATGTGCACCGCCATGGCCGACGCCGCGGCATCCGCATCGCGGGCGGCGAGCGCGCGATAGACCGCCTCGTGTTCGTCGAGCGCCGTGCGGGCGTGCTGCTCGTCCTGCACGGCGCGATCGACCCAGATGCGCAGCAGTGAGCGCACGATCTGCAGCAGGTCGAGCAGCACCGAGTTGTCGGCGCTCGTCGCGAGCTCGTGGTGGAACGCGAGGTCCGCCTTCACGAAGGCCTTCAGGTCGCCGACCGAGCCGCGCATGCGGTCGATCTGCCGGGCGAGCGAGGCGAGCTGCGCCTCGGTGAGCCGGTCGGCCGCGAGGCGTGCGACGTAGATCTCGAGGCCGGAGCGCAGCTCGAGCAGCTCCGCGGTGCTGCGCTCGCCGATGAGCACGCCCCAGCTGAGGCTCTGCGGGAGCAGCTCGCTGACCGTGCCGCGCAGGTAGGTGCCGGAGCCGGGACGCACGTCGACGATGCCGAGGATCTCGAGCGCCGCCAGGGCCTCGCGCACGGCGGATCTGCCCACCTCGAGGCTCGCGGCCAGCTGGCGCTCGGGCGGGAGGCGGGTGCCGGGCGCGATCGAGCCGCTCGTGAACAGGTCGAGCAGCCGCGTGGCGACGACGGACACCGCGGATCCCGACGGCAGGGCGCCGAGGGCGGCGGTGATCTCGGCCGAGCTGTCATCGCGGAACACGGGCATGACCTCAACCTACCAACCGGATGCGATGTCCCGCCGGGTGGCACACGGCGACGGCCGCGGGACGGTCCGGGCGCGCCCTCGCCGCGACATCCGCCCGGATTGGTCAACCGGTGGGCTTGCAATTGGTCAACCGGTTTGGCAATATGGCCTCTGACGCAGCACCGGGATCGCATTCCCACCCCATCCGAAGAAGGAACAGGAGTCGACGTGGACACCGCCACTCAGCCGAAGACGTCAGTGGAGCAATCCGCGATCCGGAAGGTCGCCGTGCGACTGGTCCCGTTCGTGGCCCTGATGTTCTTCATCAACTACCTCGACCGCACGGCCATCGGCTTCGCGGCGCCCAACGGCATGAACGAGGACCTCGGACTCACGGCCGCCCAGTTCGGCTTCGCATCGGGCGTCTTCTTCATCGGCTACATCCTGTTGGAGGTGCCGTCGAACCTCGCCCTGCACCGGTTCGGCGCCCGCAAGTGGCTCGCCCGGATCATGGTGAGCTGGGGCATCGTCGCGGCCCTGTTCGCGTGGGTGCAGAACTTCGAGCAGCTCGCCACGTTGCGGTTCCTGCTCGGCGTCGCCGAGGCCGGCTTCTTCCCCGGCGCGATCCTCTTCCTCAGCCTCTGGGTCCCCGCCGTCCACCGCGGCAAGATCCTCGCCCTCTTCTACCTGGCCCAGCCGCTCACGACGGTGTTCGGCGCCCCGCTCGCGGGTCTCCTGATCCAGCAGGACGGCGTCTTCTTCGGCCTCGAGGGATGGCGCTTCATGTTCCTCGGCGTCGCGATCCCCGCCATCGTCGTGGGCATCATCGCCTGGTTCTACCTGAAGGACCGCCCCGCCGACGCGAAGTGGCTCACACCCACCGAGCAGGCCTGGCTCACCGACGCCCTCGACCGCGAGAAGACGGCGACCGAGCAGAAGCAGCACCATGTCTCGGTCAAGCACGCGTTCAAGAGCGGACGGGTGTGGGCGCTGTCCTTCATCTACTTCGGCTTCATCTACGGCCTGTACGCGCTCGCGTTCTTCCTGCCGACGATCATCGACGGCTTCCAGTCGCAGGCGGGCGTCGAGTTCGACATGTTCCAGAAGGGACTCATCACCGCGATCCCCTACGTCCCCGCGGCGATCGTGCTCTGGCTGTGGTCGCGCGACGCGAGTCGTCGCGGACTGCGCACCTGGCACATCGCCGGACCCGCCATCGCCGGCGCCGTGAGCATTCCTCTCGCCCTCTTCGCCGGCTCGCCGGTGCTCACGATCGCGGTCATCTCGGTCACGGCGATGTCGATCTTCGCGGCCCTGCCCAACTTCTGGACGCTCCCGACCCAGTTCCTCACCGGCGTGGCCGCGGCAGCGGGCGTCGCGCTCATCAACACGATCGGCAACCTCGCCGGGTTCAGCGCCCCCTTCCTCACCGGTGCCGTGCACGACTGGACGGGGGGCTACGAGGTGCCGATGTTCATCGTCGGCTTCTTCATGCTCGTGTCGGCGGTGATCATGATCGCGCTCGCCCGCAGCGGCCGCGTGAAGGTCGCCCGCGGCGACGAGACGGCCGAGGAGCTCGTCATCGAGCAGCTCGCCCCCGAGGGCGAGGTCGTCGCCGCGGCCGACCGGGACGCACGATGACCAGGCTGTTCAACGCCCCCGAGGACTTCGCCGACGAGATGGTCCGCGGTTTCGTGGCCGCCAACGCGCGCTACGTGCGTGCGGTGCCGGGCGGGGTGGCGCGGTCGACCGTGTCGCCCGCAGGCGAAGTCGCCGTGGTCATCGGCGGCGGCTCGGGCCACTACCCCGCCTTCGGCGGGCTGGTCGGCCCGGGCCTCGCCCACGGCGCCGCGATGGGCAACCTCTTCGCGTCCCCGTCGACGCAGCAGGTCCGCTCGGTCGCGACGGCGGCGCAGCAGGGCGGCGGCGTGCTCCTCACCTACGGCAACTACGCGGGCGACGTGCTCAACTTCGATGCCGCGCAGGAGCAGCTCCGGGCCGCAGGCATCCCGTGCGAGACCGTCACCGTGACCGACGACGTGTCGAGCGCGCCGCCGGCCGAGAAGCACAAGCGCCGCGGCATCGCGGGCGACCTCACGGTCTTCAAGGCCGCGGGCGCCGCGGCCGCCGAGGGCTACGACCTCGAGGGCGTCGTGCGCGTCGCCCGCCTCGCGAACGAGCGCACCCGCTCGTTCGGGGTGGCCTTCACCGGCTGCACGCTGCCGGGCGCCGCCGAGCCGCTGTTCTCGGTGCCCGAGGGCCGCATGGCCGTCGGGCTCGGCATCCACGGCGAGCCCGGCATCGGCGAGACGGAGGTCCCGACCGCGGCCGGGCTCGCCGAGCTCCTCGTCGGCCGGCTCCTCGAGGAGCTGCCCGAGGGCGTCGGCCGCGTCGAGGGCGCCCGCGTCGTCCCGATCCTCAACGGCCTCGGCGCCGTGAAGTACGAGGAGCTCTTCGTCGTGTTCGGACGCGTCGCCGAACTGCTCCAGCAGGCGGGCCTCGAGGTCGTCGACCCGCAGGTCGGCGAGTTCTGCACGAGCTTCGACATGGCCGGCGCCTCGCTCACCCTCCTCTGGGTCGACGAGGAGCTCGAGCGGCTCTGGTCGGCCCCCGCCGACACGCCCGCCTTCCGGCGCGGCTCGGTCGCGCCCGTCGCCTACGCCGAGATCGCCGAGACGGATGTCGCCGCCGACGAGGCGCAGGTCGTGCCCCACGCGAGCGACGAGTCGCGCGATGCCGCCGAGCGCGTGGCCGACCTCGTCTCAATCGTTCGGCAGACCGTCGACGAGCACGTCGACGAGCTCGGCCGCATGGACGCCATCGCCGGCGACGGCGACCACGGCATCGGCATGCAGCGGGGCTCGCACGCCGCCGACGCCGCCGCGCGCGAGGCGATCGCCGCCGGCGCCGGTGCGGGCACGGTGCTCGAGCGCGCGGGCGACGCCTGGTCCCATCGGGCGGGCGGCACCTCGGGTGCGCTCTGGGGCCTGGCCCTGCGCGAGCTCGGCGGCGCCATCGGCGACGAGCGCGCGCCCCACGCGACATCCGTCGCGGCCGGCGTCGCAGCCGCCTCCGACGGCATCCGGTCCTACGGCAAGGCCGAGGTCGGCGACAAGACGATGGTCGACGTGCTCGTGCCGTTCAGCGCGACGCTGACCCGCGAGGCCGAGACCGGGGCATCCCTCGCCGACGCCTGGGGCATCGCCGCCGACGCCGCCGTCGCGGCCGCCGCGGCGACCGCCGACCTGCTCCCGCGCATGGGCCGTGCCCGGCCGCACGCCGAGAAGAGCCTCGGCACGCCCGATCCGGGGGCGCACTCGTTCGCCCTCATCGTGCGTGCCGTCGCCGACGTGCTCACCGAGCGCGCCGGCCTCGCAACGAAGGGAACCACCGCATGAGCGACGCACTCCGCATCGTCGTCGGCAGCGACGACGCCGGCTTCGACTACAAGGAGATCCTGAAGCGCGACCTCGAGCAGCACGACGGCGTGGCCTCCGTGGTCGACGTCGGCGTGGACGCCGACGGCCACACCGCCTATCCGCGGGTGGCCATCGCCGCCGCCGAGCTCGTCGCGTCGGGCGAGGCCGACCGCGCGCTGCTCGTGTGCGGCACCGGCCTCGGCGTCGCGATCGCCGCGAACAAGGTGCCCGGCATCCGCGCCGTGACCGCGCACGACAGCTTCTCGGTCGAGCGCGGCGTGCTCTCGAACTACGCGCAGGTGCTCACCATGGGACAGCGCGTCGTGGGCATCGAGCTCGCCCGCCGCCTCGTGCGCGAGTGGCTCGACTACCGCTTCGACCCCACCTCGGCATCGGCCGAGAAGGTCGCTGTCATCGGCGAGTACGAGACCACCGGGTCCTGCTGATGTCCGCGCGCGTGTCGATCGGGGTGAGCCTGAAGATGTACTTCGGGCACGCCGACGCGCGCCGGTGGTTCGCCCGGGTCGCCGAGCTCGCGGCGCAGCATCCCGCCGTCGCCGACGGTCGCGTCGAGTGCTTCGTGATCCCCACCTACCTGCAGGTGCTCCCGGCGATCGACGCCGTCCGCGGCACGAACGTCGTCGTGGGCGCGCAGGATGTCGCGACGGCGGACTCCGGCGCGTTCACCGGCGAGGTCTCGGCCGCCGAGCTCGCGGAGGTCGGCGCGCGACTCGCCGAGGTCGGCCACGCCGAACGGCGCCGGCTCTTCGGCGAGACCGACGACGTCGTGGCTGCCAAGGCCTCGGCCGCACTGCGCAACGGGCTCGTCCCCGTGCTCTGCCTCGGCGAGGCCGAGCGGTCCAGCGCAGCGGATGCCGCGGCCCGCACGGTCGACCAGCTGCGATCCGCACTGCGCGGCGCCCCCGACGGTCGCGTGCTCGTCGCCTACGAGCCGGTGTGGGCGATCGGCGCCCCGGAACCCGCGCCCGCCGAGCACATCGTGACCGTCGCCCGCGCCGTGCGCGCCGAGCTCGACCGCATCGCCGGTCGCGACGGCAGCGGCGTGATCTACGGCGGCTCCGCCGGTCCCGGGCTGCTCACGACGCTCGGCAGTGCGGTCGACGGCCTGTTCCTCGGCCGGTTCGCGCACGACCCGGCGGCGCTCTCCGCCGTGCTCGACGAGGCGGGCGCGCTCGCCGACGCCCGGGCGGAGGTCGTCGCATGATCGGCCTCGGCAGCTACGCCTTCTTCTGGCAGCAGTCCGACCGCGTGCCCGAGCCGCTCGGGCTCATCGAGGCGTTCGAGCGCACGCGCGAGCTCGGCGTGGGCCTGTTCCAGGTCATCGACTACGACCCCCTTCTGCGGATGTCGCAGGCCGAACTCGCGGCCGCGGCATCCGAGGCCCGACGGCTCGGCCTGCGCATCGAGCTCGGCACGAAGGGCGTGCAGCCGAGCCACCTCACGACCTTCCTGCGGCTCGCGGAGCTCTTCGACGCCGAGCTCGTACGCAGCATGGTCTTCGCGCCCGGCTTCCGCCCGACGCTCGACGAGGCCGCCGGATACCTGCGCACCGCCCTGCGCGACTACGAGGCGGCGGGCGTCACGCTCGCACTCGAGACCTACGAGCAGCTCCCGTCGGCCGACCTCGTCGCGCTCGTGGAGCGCGTCGGCAGCGAGCGCCTCGGCATCTGCCTCGATCCCGCGAACACCGTCGCCGGCCTCGAGCTGCCGCGCGACGTCATCGAGCGGTGCGCGCCGCACACCCGCAACATCCACGTCAAGGACTTCGCCTTCGCCCGCCAGGAGGGCTGGGTGGGCTTCACCTACAGCGGCGCGCCGCTGGGGGAGGGGCTGCACGACTACCCGCGGATGCGCGCGGCAGTCGACCCGGATGCCCGTGGCATCAACGAGATCGTCGAGCACTGGCTGCCCTGGCAGGGCGATCCCGACACGACCGTGGCGACCGAGATCGCCTGGACCGACACCGCACTGCACTACCTGAGGAGCAACCCATGAGCACCACCACCACCACCGACCCGACCACCGGGACCGGCGGCGCCGTGCCGACCGACACGTACGACATCGCCGTCATCGGCGCCGGCGGCAAGATGGGGATGCGCGTCAGCGACAACCTCGTGAAGACCGCCCACCGGGTGTCGTACAGCGAGAACTCGCCCGCGGGCCAGGCGCGCGTCACGGCCGCGGGCCGCGAGCTCACCGCCACCCCCGACGCCGTGCGCGACGCCGACATCGTCGTGCTCGCCGTGCCCGACCTCGCCCTCGGCCCGGTGACCGCCGAGATCGTGCCCCAGCTCAAGCCCGGCGCGATCGTGCTCACGCTCGACCCCGCCGCCGCGTATGCGGGCCTGCTCACGACCCGCGACGACGTCATCCAGGCCGTGGCTCACCCGTGCCACCCCTCGATCTTCCTGCAGCGCACGACGCCCGAGGAGTACGCCGACACCTTCGGCGGCATCGCCGCCCCGCAGGACGCCATCGCCGCGATCGAGTCCGATGACCCCGCCAAGCAGGCGATCGTCGAGGCGACCGTGCGCGCGATCTACGCACCCGTCATCGACGTGCACTGGGTCACCATCAAGCAGCTCGCGCAGCTCGAGCCGACCCTCGTCGAGACCATCGCGTGCATGGTCGGCGCGCTGCTCAAGGAGGCCCTCGACGAGGCGGTGAACACGATGGGCGTTCCCGAGGCGGCGGCCCGTTCGATCCTGCTCGGCCACACGCAGGTCGCCCTCGCCAACGGCCTGCGCGGCGACAACCCCTTCAGCGACGCCTGCCTCATCGCCATGGACTACGGCAGGGAATCGATCATCAAGGACGACTGGAAGAAGGTCTTCCGCGACGACGAGCTCGACAAGAACCTCGCCCGCATGCTGCACCTCGACAGGATCGAGCGCTGAGCCCGGCGGGCGGCTCGTTCCCGCCCGCCGAACGAACGATGGCTCCCGCCTGTGGAGGGCGGGAGCCATCGGCATGCCGGGGACTACTGCGCGGGGGCGGCCTCGGTGCGTACGGACTTGGTCGCAGCGTCGCAGGTGACGTGTCCGGGCGCGACGGTCGGGTCCCGGCGATGCTCGGCAGGGGTCGTGCCGACCACCGCCACGGGCATCGTGGGCAGCACCGCGATCGCCGCGGTCGGGGCATCCGCGTAGGCCAGCGCCGGCATCCACCGGGCGGTCGGATGCCGCACCACGCGCAGTCCGCGCGCGATGACGAGCCACGCGAGGCCGATGAGGGCCGCGACGCCCGCCGCGACGGCCGCGACGCCGAGCGCCCAGCGCGGACCCAGGTGATTGGCCACGGCACCCACGATGGGCGCGCCGATCGGCGTGCCGCCCATCACGACGGCCATGTACAGCGCCATCACCCGGCCGCGCAGCAGCGGGTCGGTCGTGGTCTGCACGTAGCCGTTCGCGGTCGTGAGCATCGTCACGGCGCCGAAGCCGATGAAGACGGTGGATGCCGCGAACAGCCAGTACGTGGGCATGACCGCCGAGACGAGCAGCGCCACGCCGAAGATGCCGGCCGCGACGATGATGATGCGGATGCGGGCCCGCTCGCGCCGCGCCGCGAGCAGCGCGCCCGTGAGCGACCCGATCGCGAGGATCGACGAGAGCACGCCGTACTCGCCGGCGCCGCGGCCGAACTCCACGGCCATCGTCGAGGAGAAGATCGGGAAGTTCATGCCGAACGCGCCCACGAGGAACACGATCACGAAGACCACGACGAGGTCGGGGCGCCCCCACACGTAGCGGAAGCCCGCGACGAAGGCGCCGCGCTCGCGGGGAGCCCGCGGCATCCGTCGCAGCTTCGCGTGCTTGAGCTTGACGAGCGCGACGAGCACCGCGATGAACGTGACCGCGTTGATGACGAAGACCCAGCCCGAGCCCACGAGCACGATGAGGAAGCCCGCGAACGCCGGGCCGATGAGGCGCGCGGCGTTGAACGACGCGGAGTTGAGCGCGACCGCGTTCGACATGTCGCCCGACGAGACGAGGTCGGCGACGAAGGTCTGGCGGGCGGGGGTGTCGACGGCGTTCACGATGCCCAGGAGCCCTGCGAACACGAAGAGGTGCCAGAGCTCGGCGCGGCCGGAGATGAGCAGGAGGCCCAGCGCGAGGCCGAGCACCATGAGCGACGACTGTGTCACCATCAGGATCTTGCGGCGCTCGAAGCGGTCGGCGATGAGGCCGGTCACGGGCACGAGCAGCAGCTGCGGCGCGAACTGCAGGGCCATGGTGAGGCCCACGGCGAAGGCGTCGTTGTCGGTGAGCTCGGTGAGCACGACCCAGTTCTGGGCGGTGGCCTGCATCCAGGCGCCGATGTTGGAGACGAGTGCGCCGACGAACCAGATGCGGTAGTCGGCGCTGGACAGGGAACGGAACATGGATGTCACGTGGTGGCGAGGCCTCCCATCAGTTCTGCGGCGCGGGCGAGCACCGCGCGGTCTTCCTTGGACAGTTCGCGCAGGCGCGTGGTGAGCCACTCGTCGCGCTTGGAGAGCGTGGCCCTGACGATGTCGCGGCCGGCGTCGGTGAGCGAGATGTTCGTCTTGCGGCGGTCGGCCTCGTCGACGATGCGTGCGACGTAGCCCGACTCCTCGAGGCAGTTGACCGTGCGGTTCATCGACGGCGCCGACACCCGCTCGTGCTCCGCGAGGCTCGACAGGGTCTGCGTGCCGTGGCGGTAGACGACCCCGAGTGCGGCCATCTGCGCGTCGGAGAGCCCCTCGTCGACGCGTTGTGCGCGGATGCGTCGCGCGAGCCGGAACGTCGCCATGCGGAGGTCGGTGCTCTGCTGCGCGATGGTTGCCATGGATTCGTTAGTGTAGCTCATTAGCCTTGCTAAGTAAAATCGCGGACCGGCCCGGATGCCCCGCCCGTCGCGTGTCGGAAACATCCCGGTAATCGACCAGTGGAACAGTCAGGTCATGGGCACGCTCTTCGACGGCTACACCGCGACCAGGGGTCGCAAGCGCAAACGGCATGCCCGCCCGTGGGACGAGATGTTCCCGGCCGACTCGGTCACCGTGCGCGAGCCGTACCGCGAGCTCTACCCGGCCCTCGCCCGCATGACGCAGGACGAACTCCGCGGCCGCACGGACGCGCTCGCCAGCTCGTACCTCGCGCAGGGCGTCACCTTCGACTTCGCGGGCGAGGAGCGGCCGTTCCCGCTCGACGCCGTGCCGCGGGTCATCGCGGCATCCGACTGGACCCACGTCGAGGCGGGCGTCGCCCAGCGGGTGCGCGCGCTCGAGCGCTTCCTCAGCGACGTGTACGGTCCGCAGACGGCGGTGCGCGACGGCGTGATCCCCGCCGCGCTGATCAGCTCGTCGACCCACTTCCACCGGCAGGCCGCCGGCATCGAGAGCGCCAACGGCGTGCGCATCCACGTGGCCGGCATCGACGTCATCCGCGACGAGGTGGGCGAGTGGCGCGTGCTCGAGGACAACGTGCGCGTCCCGAGCGGCGTGAGCTACGTCATCTCGAACCGACGGGTCATGGCGCAGACGCTGCCCGAGCTCTTCACGTCCATGCGGGTACGGCCCGTGGGGGACTACCCGAACAAGCTGCTGCAGGCGCTCCGCGCGAGCGCGCCCGAGGGTGTCGAGGACCCGACCGTCGTCGTGCTCACCCCCGGCGTCTACAACTCCGCGTACTACGAGCACACGCTGCTCGCCCGCCTCATGGGCGTCGAGCTCGTCGAGGGCCGCGACCTGTTCTGCTCGGGCGGCCGCGTGTGGATGCGCACGACGGCCGGTCCCACGCGCGTCGACGTCGTGTACCGCCGCGTCGACGACGAGTTCCTCGACCCGCAGCAGTTCCGCCCCGACTCGGTGCTCGGCGCCCCCGGGCTCATGCTCGCCGCGCGCCTCGGCCACGTCACGATCGCGAACGCGGTCGGCAACGGCGTCGCCGACGACAAGCTCGTCTACACGTACGTGCCCGACCTCATCCGCTACTACCTCGGCGAGGAGCCCATCCTCCCCAACGTCGACACCTGGCGCCTCGAAGAACCGGAGGCGCTCGCCGAGGTGCTCGACCGTCTCGACGAGCTCGTCGTGAAACCCGTCGACGGCTCCGGCGGCAAGGGCCTCGTCGTCGGTCCGGATGCCTCGAGGGCCGAGCTGGCCGAACTGCGCGGGCAGCTCCAGCGCGATCCCCGCGGCTGGATCGCGCAGCCGGTCGTGCAGCTCTCGACGATCCCCACCCTCGTGGAGGACGGCATGCGCCCCCGCCACGCCGACCTGCGTCCGTTCGCCGTGAACGACGGCACCGACGTGTGGGTGCTGCCCGGCGGCCTCACCCGCGTCGCCCTCCCCGAGGGCCAGCTCGTCGTGAACTCGAGCCAGGGCGGCGGATCGAAGGACACCTGGGTGCTCGACGACGCCCCCCTCTCGGTGACCGGGCCGATCCTGCCGCCGCGCGGCTCGGGCATGGGCACGCTCGTCGCCGACCAGGCCACGAAGGCCGTCTCGACGAGCACGATCGCGGTCGTCGCGGCCGCCGACGCGGGCTCCACGGGCGTCCCCGCGCACGGCCTGCATCCGCCGGAGTCGTCGCCGCAGGACGAGGACGCCCCGGTGCGCCAACAGCAGCAGCAACAGCAGCAGTCCGCCGGTCGAGTAGCCCGCGCAGCGGGCGTATCGAGACCCGTCCTTCCGCTGTCAGGTCTCGATACGCCGCCGCCTTCGGCGGCTACTCGACCGACGGGAGCGGGGGTGGCACCATGCTGAGCCGCATCGCCGAGTCGCTCTTCTGGATCGGCCGCTACATCGAGCGGAGCGACGGCACCGCCCGCATCCTCGACGTGCACCTGCAGCTCCTGCTCGAGGACCCGTGGATCGACGAGGACACCGCCTGCCGCTCCCTGCTCTCGGTCATGGGCAGCGAGGCCAACCCCGACGTGCCGCTCGGCCGCGGCGACGTGATCGCCCTGCTCGCGGTCGACCGCACGCATCCCGCCTCGATCGCGCACTCGATCGCCGCCGCACGCGAGAACGCCCGCCGCGCTCGCGAGATCGTCTCGACCGAGCTGTGGGAGGCCCTCAACCAGACGAACGCGCGGATGCCGCGACGGGTCGCATCCGACAAGACCCACGAGTTCTTCCGCTGGGTGCGCGACCGGTCGGCGCTCGCGATCGGCGTCGTCGACTCGGCCACGAGCCGCGACGAGGCGTGGCACTTCTTCTCCCTCGGACGCGCGCTCGAACGCGCCGACATGACGGCGCGCCTCCTCGCCACCCGCTCCCTCACCGAGGCGAGCGGCCCGAGCTGGACGACGATCCTCCGCAGCTGCGGCGGCTACGAGGCCTACCTGCGCAGCTATCGCGGTGTCCCGTCGACGCAGTCCGCGGCCGAGTTCCTGCTGCTCGACCGGCTGTTCCCGCGGTCGATCCTCTCGAGCGTCATCCGTGCGGACGAATCGCTGCACGAGATCGACCCCCGGGCCGGCCGCGTCGGCGTCACCGACAACGCCAAGCGCCTGCTCGGGCAGATCCGCTCCGAACTCGAGTACCGTCCGATCGCCGAGATCCTCACCGACCTCTCGGCCCACATGGAGCACGTCCAGGCGGTGACCTCGTCGGCCAGCGAGGCGATCAAGCTGCGCTACTTCCCGACGAGCGCCGTGCCCGTCTGGACCGGGGAGGTCTCGTGAGCCGCATCCGCATCGTCCATCGCACGGGCTTCTCGTACGAGCAGCCCGCGACGGCGTCGTATAACGAGGCGCGCATGCTGCCGCACTCGGGTGGCGAGCAATTCGTGCTGCACGCCGGCCTCGACATCCGCCCGGGCGCCACCCAGCACTCCTACCTCGACTACTGGGGCACGCGCGTCTCCACGTTCGAGGTGCTCACGCCCCACCGCGAACTGTCGGTCACGGCGACGAGCCTCGTCGAGGTGCGCCCCGCGCCTCGACGCGGGCTGGAGCTCGACTGGGACGAGGTGGCCGCGGCATCCGGGTCGACCGTCGCGCTCGTCGAGTGCTCGACGCAGACGAAGGCGACCGCGCCGCCGCGCGAGCTCGCGGCGCTCGCCGCAGAGATCAAGGCCGAGGGCGCACCCGTCGGCGAGACCGCGCTCGAGGTCGCCCGCGCGGTCGGCTCCGCCATGGAGTACATGCGCGGCGTCACGGGCGTGCACTCCACCGCCGTCGAGGCGTGGGCCGAGCGCAAGGGCGTGTGCCAGGACATCGCCCACCTCACGATCGGGGCGTTGCGCTCGATCGGCATCCCCACCCGTTACGTCTCGGGATACCTGCACCCCGATCCGTCCGCGGCGGTCGGGCAGACCGTCATCGGCGAATCGCACGCCTGGGTCGAGTGGTTCGCGGGGGACTGGCGCGGCTACGACCCGACGAATCTCGCCGAGGTCGGCGACCTGCACGTGCTGGTCGGCCGCGGGCGCGACTACAGCGACGTCTCGCCGTTGCGCGGGGTGTACGCGGGTCCCGGCGTCTCCGAGCTGTTCGTCTCGGTGGAGATCACCCGCGAGGCCTGACGCCCGCCCGCCTTCGCGCCGGAGGCAGCTTTCTGCGTCGGAGTGCGGTCGCCTCGTTGCCTCGGCCGCAGAAACCTCACTCCCGCGTCGCCGGCCTCGCGCCGCGGCATCCGCTCGGGGGCCTGCGGGTGCCATGATGAGCGCATGCCGATCTTCACCGACGACCACGGCGTCCGCATCCACTACGAATCGTGGCGGGTGCCCGAGCCGGTCGCGGTGGTGCAACTCGTGCACGGCGTCGGCGAGCACATCGGCCGCTACGGCGCGCTCGTCGCCGCGCTCAACGAGGCCGGCTACTCCGTCTGGGCCGACGACCATCGCGGCCACGGCCAGACCGGGTTCGAGCAGCACGGCGGCGATCTCGACCGCATGGGGCGGCTCGGTCCCGGCGGCCTGCGGGCGACGATCGACGACGTGCACCGCTTCTCCGGGATCATCCGAGAGACCGAGGGGCCCGACCTGCCGCTCGTCCTGCTCGGGCACTCGTGGGGGTCGCTCATCGCGCAGATCCTCTTGAACCGCCACCCCGCGGACTACGACGCCGTCGTGCTCACGGGCACGGCGCACCGCACGCTGCGCGACATGGACGCCGGCGACCTCAACCGCCGCCACAAGCACCTCGGCGACACGGGCATGGAGTGGCTGAGCCGCGACCCCGAGGTGGCCAAGGCGTTCGTCGCCGATCCGTACACCACGTCGACCCCGCTGCGCGAGCTCTTCGGCATCGTCGACGCCTCCCGCCTGCTGGGCCGCCCCGCGCGGGGCCTGCCCGCCGAGCTGCCCGTGCTCATCATGGTCGGCTCCGACGACACCCTCGGCGGCGAACGCAGCGCGGTGAAGCTCGCGCAGGCCTACGCCCGCCGCTCGGGCCTCGCCGACGTGACGCTCATCGTCTACCCCGAGGCGCGCCACGAGGTCTTCAACGAGACGAACCAGGAAGAGGTGCGCGCCGACCTCGTGCACTGGCTCGACGAGCGCTTCGCCGTCGATTGAGCGTGGGGGCGGATGCCGCGGCATCCGCCCGTCGACGGCCGCGTCGAGTTCAGCGACTCGTCGGCAGGTTGAACCCGAGGAGCCTCGGCTGCATGCGCCCCTCGACCGCTTCGAAGCGCACCGGGGTGAGCGTGCAGTTCTCGACCTCGGGGAAGAGGTCGCGGTACCGGTCGGGGTCGATGCCGAGCCAGTCGCACAGCAGCAGCCGCATGAGCGTGGCGTGCATCACGACGAGCACGCGGTCGCCATGGCGTGACGCGGCCGACCCGCCGATCGCGGCGGGGTCCACCCCGAACTCCTCGACGAGCTCCTCGAGCGCCGGTTTCGCGCGCGCGATGCCCTCGACGCCAGATTCGCCGCCCGGCAGGGGCTGGCGGGCCGGATGCCGCTCGAAGGCCGCCCATTCGGCAGGCATCCGTTCGGCGAGCTCGGCCGGGGTCAGGCCCTCGCCGGCGCCGAAGTCCACCTCGATGAGGCGCGGATCGACCCGCAACTCGAGTCCGCTCGCCGCCACCGCCGGCTGCGCGGTGATCCGCGCTCGACTGAGCGACGACGACACGACCGCGGAGAGCCGCGCGCGCTTCGCCCACTCGCCGAGCTCGTCGGCCTGCACGAGGCCGTGATCGGTGAGCTCGACGTCGGAGGATCCGGCGTAGCGGTGTTCCGCGTGCCATACCGTCTCGCCGTGCCGGGCCAGGAAGAGCGTGGTCATGGTGCGACGGTACCCGCCGGTCGAGTCGGCGCGCCAGCGCCGCACCCGCCGGTCGAGTAGGCGCGCCAGCGCCGTATCGCCGGTCGAGTAGGCGCGCCAGCGCCGTATCGAGACCCTCGCGTGGTCTCGATACGCTCCGTCGTCGCTACTCGTCCGGCGGGAGCGCGTGGTCTCGATACGCTCCGTCGTCGCTCCTCGACCGGCGGGAGCGCGTGGTCTCGATACGCTCCGTCGTCGCTCCTCGACCGGCGGGAGCGTGGGTCTCGAGACGCTCCGTCGTCGCTCCTCGACCGGCGGTGGGCCGCGGTCCGTAGGCTGGAGCCATGCACGGTGAGTACAAGGTTCCCGGCGGCAAGCTCGTGGTCGTCGACTTCGACGTCGTCGACGGCGTCATCCGCAATCCCCGCGTCGCGGGCGACTTCTTCCTCGAGCCCGACGAGGCGCTCGGCGACATCGACCGGGCGATCGAGGGGCTGCCCGCGGCATCCGACGCCAAGCAGATCGCCGCGGCGATCACCGCCGGGCTGCGGCCCGACGCCGTCATGCTCGGCTTCTCGGCCGAGGCCGTCGCGGTGGCGGTGCGACGTGCGTTGACGGATGCCACGACCTGGTCGAACTACGAGTGGGAGATCGTGCACGACCCCGCCGTGTCGCCGCGCCTGCACCTCGCGCTCGACGAGGTGCTCGCGACCCGCGTCGGCGAGGGGCGCCGCAAGCCCACACTGCGCTTCTGGGAATGGGAGGAGTCGGCGGTCGTCATCGGCTCGTTCCAGTCGGTGCGCAACGAGGTCGACCCGCAGGGCGCCGAGAAGTACGGGTTCGACGTCGTGCGCCGCATCTCGGGCGGCGGCGCGATGATGATGGAGAAGGGCAACGTCGTCACGTACTCGCTGTACGTGCCCGCCGAGCTCGTGCAGGGCATGAGCTTCGCCGACTCCTACGCGTTCCTCGACGACTGGGTGCTGCAGGGCCTGCGCTCGCTCGGCATCGAGGCCACGTACCAGCCGCTCAACGACATCGCGAGCCCCGCGGGCAAGATCGGCGGCGCCGCGCAGAAGCGCCTCGGCTCGGGCGGCGTGCTGCACCACGTGACCATGGCGTACGACCTCGACAACGCCAAGATGCTCGAGGTGCTGCGCATCGGCCGCGAGAAGATCAGCGACAAGGGCATCGCGTCGGCCGCCAAGCGCGTCGACCCGTTGCGGTCGCAGACGGGCCTGCCGCGCGCCGAGATCATCGAGCGGCTGAAGCAGACGTTCGCGGGACTCTACGGCGCGACGCCCGGGTCGGTCACGCCCGACGAGCTCGCCGAGGCCGAGGCGCTCGTCGCGTCGAAGTTCGCCACCGACGACTGGCTGCAGCGCGTTCCCTGAACAGTCGGCGAGCGGATGCCGCGTGCCGCGACTCAGACGCGCGCCCTCGCGTCATTCGAATCGAGCCTCCTGCGAGGCGGTGCTCACATGCTCACTCGAGCCAGTCGGAAGCACTCGGGGATCGTTTGGCAGGGCCGGCCTGTGGAACCCCTGAACGCGGAGGAGTGAGGGAGCCTCTAGAATCACGGGGTGGACTGGTGGATGATCCTCCTCATCATCGGCGCCGTGCTCGGGCTCGGCGCCGTCGCCGTGCGCCGCGGGTGGATCGACCTGTCCGACAAGACCAAGCGCGGCGGGTCCGGCTCGGGCGGCATCATGATGATCGGCGACGAGGTCTTCGCGCCGCGCAAGTACGAGGCACAGGTGGAGGCCGACCGGCAGGCTCGCCTGCCCGCGCCCGCGCCCATCCCCGGCGACGGCGACAAGGGCATCGCGTTCGCGGCGGCCGACGCCGACGACGACGATCCCGACCGCTTCCGCGGACGCATCCGCCTCGATCTCCAGCGCTGAGGCCGGCCTCCAGCGCCGAGGCGGGCCTCCAGCGCCGAGGCGGCGCCGCACCGCCGATCAGGTCGCGGTGAGCGCCGCACCCCACTCGCGTGCGCGCTCGAGCTCGCCATCCGCGAGCGGACCCGAGTAGCCGTGCACGCCGAACGTCTCGGGCTTCACCGCTGGGCGGAATCCGAGCGCCACGAGCTTCTTCATCGCCTTCTTCGCGGCCGAACCGGGCAGCCGCGGGGCCACCGTGCGCGTGTCGAACGTCGCGACCATGACGGGCGACGCCGGGCTCGAGAGCCCGTCGATCCACTCGCGGATGCCGCGTTCGGGAATCGTCGTCGCGCCCTGCTGCTTCGCCGAGTCGCGGGTCGAGGCCTTCGACATCGAGAACGCGTGCGTCGGCCCGCCGACCACCACGAGGTCGATGTGCGGTGGGATCTCCTCCGCCGCGGTCGCCGCATCGACCAGCTGCACGTCGTCGACGCCCCGCTGGGTGCGGATCCCGTCGGCGATCGACTTCGCGATCTCGCCCGTGTTCCCCCAGATCGTCTCGTACACCACCAGTGCTCGCATGAGCAGCTCCTTCGTCGTGCGTTCCGTGTGGGCGCCACGCTACGCCGGGCGGGTCCGGGCGCCCGGGACCTTCGGCCGCTGGCACACTGGTGACGTGAGCGTCGACGATCCCGACCGTGTGATCCACGCGGACAACCTCGACGTCCTGCGCACCTTCCCCGACGGCCGCTTCACGCTCGTCTACCTCGACCCGCCCTTCAACACGGGCCGGCCGCAGTCGCGGCAGGCGACGCGCCACGTGCGACAGCCGGTGACGGATGCGGCCGCGGACGCGGCATCCGCCCCCGGCTCGGCCGGCGCGATCACGGGGTTCCAGGGCAAGCGCTACGAGCGGATCCGCGGCGACCTCATGCGCTACGACGACCGGTTCGACGACTACTGGGCGTTCCTCGAGCCGCGCCTCGCGGAGGCCTGGCGGGTGCTCGCCGACGACGGCACGCTCTACCTGCACCTCGACTACCGCGAGGCGCACTACGCGAAGGTGCTGCTCGACGCCCTGTTCGGACGCGAATGCTTCCTCAACGAGCTCATCTGGGCGTACGACTACGGCGCGAAGGCGAAGCGGCGCTGGCCGACCAAGCACGACACGATCCTCGTGTACGTGAAGAACCCCGACCGCTACTGGTTCGACTCGAGCGCCGTCGACCGCGAGCCGTACATGGCCCCGGGGCTCGTGACGCCCGAGAAGGCCGAGCTCGGCAAGCTGCCCACGGATGTCTGGTGGCACACGATCGTGTCGCCCACGGGTCGCGAGAAGACCGGCTACCCGACGCAGAAGCCCGAGGGGGTGCTGCGCCGGATCGTGCAGGCCTCGACGCGCGAGGGCGACTGGGTGCTCGACTGCTTCGCCGGCTCGGGCACGACGGGCGCGGTCGCCGCGACCCTCGGGCGCCGCTTCGTGCTCGTCGACGAGCACGCCGACGCCATCGCCGTCATGCGGCGGCGCTTCGCCGAGATCGCGGGCGTGGAGTTCGAGGTCGGCGTCAGCGCAGGCTGAGCACGCGGCTCGGGCTGTCGCGGAGTGACGACGTTCCGGTGTGCCGGACCGCTCCGTCCATGCGGATGGAACGCGCTCCTGCATCAGCCGCGACGAGCGGATGCCGCCGCTGCCGCGGCACCCCGCACAGCACGAGCGCGAGCGGCGTGCGTAGCACGAGCAACGCGGCCGCCCACGGCACGACGAGCGCGACGGCGAAGGCCTCCCAGCGCGGCACGCCGGCCCCGTGCAGCACGGACAGCACCGCGGCGTGCGTGAGCACGACCATGAAGCCGCACAGCGCGAGCTGCGAGATCACCGCGCTCGCACGTGCGCCGACCCGGGCCAGCGCCCCCTGCGCGACGAGGATGCCGCCGCACGAGATCAGGATCGCCGTGACGACGCTCACGACCGGCGTGCCGAAGTCGCCCTGCTTCAGGTCGAGCGGCGCGGAGACCCCGGAGGCGATGAGGGCGACGGCGACGCCGAGCATCACGGCGCCGGTGGTCGCGGGTCGGGTGAGGCTCGGCTGCACGATCCGCAACGTGCGCCCGGCCACGACGAACACGACGCACGCGAGCCCGACGCCCGCGTCGAACGGTACGAGCGCGATCACGTCGCTCGCGAGGAACCCGGCGCCGAGCAGCGCCAGGGCGATCGCCCACTGCCAGCCGAGGGCGAGTCGTTCGATCGCGGCCGCGGCCACGATCGCGACGAAGAACGCCGTGACGAACCAGAACGCGGTGAACCCGTGCGGCAGGTGCGCGCCGCCCGCGAGGAGCCGGAGCGGGTCGGCGAACCCCACGAGCAGTGCGGCGATCACGAGGAGCCACGCGCCGTACGGCAGCAGCAGCGACAGCGCGCGGCGCCGCACGAGCTCGCCGAGACGGAGCCTCGACGCGAGGTACCCGCTCAGTACGAAGAAGATCGGCACGTGCCACGTGTACGTCGCGAGCCGAACGGGTTCCGCGAACCACACGTGTCCGGCCACGACCGCCACGATCGCGACGATCCGGAGGACGTCGATGGAGGGATCGCGCCGCCGCGGCTGCTGGGCCACCGGCGAGGAGTGCTGGGGCACTCGCGGGGAGTGCTCTGCAACCCGCCGAGGGGGCTGGGCCGTCCGAGGTTCCTGGGCCATCCGTTCGAGGGTAGACACGCCGCCTGAGTCCCACGTGCGCCGTTCCTGAATTTCCGTACAGGAATCCGCTGCGGCATCCGCTGGCCCGCTCGTGTCCGGCGGAGGTGGGGGAGCCCCGCCGCGCGGGAGTGAGGTTTCCGTGCGCGAGGTGAGTTCCCAACCGCGCTCCACCGCAGAAACCTCACTCCGGTGCGACACGAGCGGGGAGCGGCGCGGCGACCGCGCGGCGCTACGCGGACGCGCGCCGCTACGCGGACGCGCGCCGCACGAGGCGGGTCGGCATGATGTTGCGGTGGGACACCGTGGTGTCGCCCGCGAGGAGGCGGATGAGCAGGTCGGCCATCTCGTATCCCATCTCCTCGGAGGGCTGGTGCACCGTCGTGAGCGGGATCGCCGACGACATCGCGGCGGGGCTGTCGTCGAAGCCGACCACGGCGACGTCGTCGGGCACCCGGCGCCCGCGCTCGCGCAGCACCGAGAGCGCCCCGGTGGCCATGAGGTCGCTCGCCACGAAGAGCCCGTCGAGGTCGGGCACGCGGTCGAGCAGCCGCCGGGTCGCGGCGACCGAGCCCGCCACGCTGAAGTCGGCGGTCTCGACGGCGTCGTCGGGCAGGCCCGCGACCGCCATCGACCGCCGGAACCCGTCGAGCCGGTCGACGCCCGCGGACATGTCGAGCGGGCCCGTGATCGTGCCGATGCGGCGCCGGCCCGTGGCGATGAGGTACTCGGTGGCCGTCATGCCGCCCTCGACGTTGTCGACGTCGACGAAGATCTCGTCGTCGGACTCGCGCTCCGGGCGTCCGCCGAACACGATCGGCACGGAGCCGGCGGCCTCGACGAGCGAGTCGTCGCCCTCGTGGTGCGAGATGACGAGGGCGCCGTCGACGACGCCCGAGCGCAGGTAGCGCACGGTCTTGCGGTTGGGGTCGCTCGTGGAGATGAGCAGGTTGAGCAGGTACTCGCTCTCGTCGAGGCGGCGGGTGATGCCCTGCACGATCGCCGCGAAGTACGGGTCGCCGAAGAACCGGGTCGTGTCCTCGGGCACGACGAGCGCGATCGCGTTCGTCGTGCGGCTCGCGAGGGAGCGCGCCGCGCGGTTCGGCACGTAGTTGAGCTTGGCGATCGCCGCGTTGACCGCCGCGAGCACCTCGGGGCTCACCTTGGGCGAGCCGTTCACCACGCGGCTGACGGTCGCGCGCGAGACGTTGGCCTCGCGCGCGACCATCTCCAGCGTCGGCGCGGCGGGTCGCGACCCGATCCCACCCGCATGCATGTCGCTCAGTCTATTTCCGGGTCGTCGGGTTCGGTGGTCCGAGGCGATCAGACCGCAGGCGCCGCGGATGCCGCGGGCAGCGCGCGGTCGCGGATGACGCGCCGGTACGCCAGTCCGCTGTCCTTCACGGTGCGCTCCTGCGTGTCGTAGTCGACGCGCACGAGCCCGAACCGCTTGTCGTAGCCCCACGCCCACTCGAAGTTGTCCATGAGCGACCAGTAGAAGTAGCCGTGCACGGGCGTGCCGCCCTCGATCGCGTCGAGGATGGCGCCGAGGTGCGCGTGCAGGAACTCGGTGCGCTCGGCGTCGTGCACGCTGCCGTCGGGGGCGACGTCGTCGTCGTAGGCGGCGCCGTTCTCGGTGACGAAGAGCTTCACGCCCGCGGCATCCGCGTACTCTCGGTGCACCCGGTCGAGCAGCTCGCGCAGGCCGTCGGGCTGCACCTCCCAGCCCATCGCGGTGCGGGGCAGGCCCTGCGCGTGGAAGTGCACGTTCTCGGCGGCGGGGAACGGCGAGCGGATGGCGCGATCGGTGGGCGCCTCGCCGGCGATCGGGTGCTCCGCCGGCCGGTCGCTCACGAACTCGCCGTGGTAGTAGTTCACGCCGAGCGCGTCGATGGGCGTCGAGATCATCTCGAGGTCGCCAGGGCGGATCACGTCGCGCAGGCCGAGGTGCCCGACATCCGCCAGCAGGTCGCCCGCGTAGTGCCCGCGGAAGATCGGGTCGAGGAACACGCGGTTGAACTGGCCGTCGATGCGACGGGCGGCGTCGAGGTCGCCCGGATGCGTCGGATCGACCGGCTTCGCCACCGTGAGGTTGAGCGTGATGCCGAGCTCGAGCGAGGCGTCGCGCTCGCGCAGCGCCTGCACGGCGAGGCCGTGGCCGAGCATGAGGTGGTGGGCCGCGGCGAGACCCGCAGCGACGTCCTGACGGCCCGGTGCGTGCGCCCCGCCCGTGTAGGACAGGAACGACGAGCACCAGGGCTCGTTGAGCGTCGTCCACACGCCGACGCGGTCGCCGAGCGCGTCGTGCATCGTGAGCGCGTAGTCGCGGAACCGGAACGCGGTGTCGCGGTTCGCCCAGCCGCCCTGCTCCTCGAGGGCCTGCGGCAGGTCCCAGTGGTAGAGCGTGAGCCACGGCTTGATGCCGGCGCCGAGCAGCTCGTCGACGAGCCGCGAGTAGAAGTCGACGCCCTCCGGGTTCACGGCCCCGCCGTCGGGACGCACGCGCGCCCACGACGTCGAGAAGCGGTAGGTCTGCAGGCCGAGCTCGCGCATGAGCGCGACATCCTCGGGGTACCGGTGGTAGTGGTCGCAGGCGACGTCGCCGTTGTCGGCGTTGATCACGGCGCCGGGCACGCGGCTGAACGTGTCCCAGATCGAGTCGGTGCGTCCGCCCTCGTGGGCGGCGCCCTCGATCTGGTAGGCGGCGGTCGCCGCGCCGAACAGGAACCCGTCGGGGAAGCGCCGGCCGACGGATGCCGCGGCGGCACCCGGCGCGGTCGCGGCATCCGATGCCGGGGCCGTCGTGGCCAGGTCGGGCGCGAACCCGGTCTCGATCGTGGGGTGGTGGACGGTGGTCATCCCTTGACGGCTCCTTGCATGATTCCGGAAACGAGCTGCTTGCCGGCGAAGGCGAACAGCAGGAGGAGGGGCACGGTCGACAGCAGCACGCCGGCGAGCACGATCGAGTAGTCGACGAAGTAGTTCGACTGCAGGAGCGAGAGGGCGACGGGCAGCGTCGGGTCGTTGCGATCCAGCACGATGAACGGCCAGAAGAAGTTGTTCCACGCCGACACGAACGTGAAGAGGCCGAGCATCGCCGCGGCGGGACGCGCGGCCGGCAGGCCGACGGTGAGGAACGTGCGGAACGAGCTCGCGCCGTCGACGCGGGCCGCCTCGATGAGCTCGTCGGGCACGGCCTGCTGCAGGTACTGCGTCATCCAGAACACGCCGAACGCGCTCGTGAGCGCCGGGATGATGATCGCGCCGATGTTGCCCGTCCAGCCCAGATCGGCGAACAGGATGTAGAGCGGCACGACGCCGAGCTGGGTGGGCACCGCCATGGTGGCGACGACGAAGACGAGCAGCCACCTGCCGCCGCGGAAGCGCAGCTTCGCGAACGCCCACCCGGCGAGCGTCGAGAAGAACACCACGGAGAGGGCGATGAGCGTCGAGCTGTAGATCGAGTTCCACAGCGCCCGCCAGAAGTTGACGGCGGGGTCGTTGATGACGGATGCCGCGTTCGCCAGGAAGTTGCCGCCCGGCAGCCACGACATGTTCGGGTCGCGGATGGTGGAGGCGTCGCCCGAGCCGATGAGGAACGACCAGTAGAACGGGAAGATCGCCGAGCCGAGCACGATCGCGAGGGCCGAGTACACGAACCAGCCGGGGCGGGAGCCGCGCACGACCGTGGCCCTGCGGCGCTTCGGCGCGTTGGGGATGTTCTCCTCGGCGATGGCGAGGGGCGGGGGGTTCAGGACGGTCATCGCGGCACCTCCGGGGTGTCGATGGTGGTGTCGGTGGGCGCGGGCCCGGGCTCGGGCTCGGCGGTGGCCTCGGTGCGGGCCGCGAGGCTGCGTCGGGCGGATGCCGCGGCGCGGCGCTGCTCGCGGCGGGTGCCCGCGTCGCGCCGGCCCTCGTCGCGCACCACCCGCTGGGTCACGAGCAGGTTGATCACGCCGATCGCGAGGATGATGAGGAACAGGATCCAGGCGAGCGCGGCGGCGCGGCCGAAGTTCCACTGGCCCCAGCCGATGTCGTAGAGGTAGAGGGTGATCGTGAGCCATTGCGAGTCCGCGCCGCCGGTGCCGTACTGGTCGTACATGCGCGGCTCGTCGAAGATCTGCAGGCCGCCGATCGTCGAGGTGATGATCACGAAGATCAGGGTCGGGCGCAGGCTCGGCACGGTGATGGCCGTGAACTGGCGGAACTTGCCGGCGCCGTCGATCGCCGCGGCCTCGTAGTAGTCGCGCGGGATCGCCTGCATCGCGGCGAGGAGGATGAGGGTGTTGTAGCCCGTCCAGCGGAAGTTGACCATCGTGGCGATCGCGATGTGGCTCGCGAACGCATCGCTGTGCCACGGCACGGGCGGGATCCCGACGTTGCCGAGCAGCGTGTTCACCAGGCCGTACTTGTCGCCGAACATGTTGCTGAAGATGAGGGCGACGGCGACGGGCGCCATCACGTAGGGGAGCAGGACGCCCATGCGCCAGAAGGTCTTGGCGCGGATGTTCTGGTCGAGCATCGCCGCGATGAAGATCGCGAGCAGGAGCTGGGGGACGCTCGAGAGCAGGAAGATGCTGAAGGTGTTGCGCAGGGCGATCCAGAACTTCGGCTGGCCCAGCACGTAGACGTACTGGTCGAAGCCGATGAACGTGCCCGTGTTGCGCACGAGGTCCCAGTCCATGAAGGAGATGACCGCCGTGTAGGCGATCGGGAACAGCCCGATGACGATGAAGAGGATGAAGAACGGCGAGATGTAGAGGTAGGGCGACAGCTTCAGGTCCCACTTGGTGAGACGGTGCCCGAACGCGATCCGCTTCGGCTGCCGCGGGGTCGGGCTGGTGCTCGGCCCATCGGGCCGGGCGTCGGAGGACGGCGGGGCGGTTGCGGTCGAGGTCACGGTCGTTCCTTACGTTCCGGTTCGGTGCGAGCGGGGAGCCGCGGTGGCCGGGTCGCCCCGGCCACCGCGGTGGTCGCTCAGCCGATGGCCTGGACCTCGGAGACCCACTGGTCCCACGACGCCTGCTTGTCCTGCGTGCCGTCCTCGACACGGGTCAGGGCCTTCTGCATGGCGTCGTTGATCTGGAAGTAGAACTCGCCCTTGAACGGCGCCACGTCGACCGCCTTGGCGCGATCGGTGAAGATCTGGCCGACGGGGGCGTTGTTGAAGTACTCGTTCACGTAGCCGGTGAGCGCCTCGTCGCTGTAGGCCTCGGTCTGGCTCGGGAACGTGCCCGCGTTGACGAATGCCTTGATCTGCTGCTCGGGAGCGGTCAGCCAGTCGGCCAGCTTCTGGGCCTCCTTGACGTGCGCGCCGTTGGCGGGAACGGTCAGGTACGAGCCGCCCCAGTTGCCGCCGCCGTTCGGGAAGACGTTCGCGACGTCCCAGCCGGTGACGCCCTCGGCGTTGCCCGAGATGACGCCGAGCATCCAGCCCGGGCAGAGCATGGTCGCGTAGGCGCCGTTCGACAGGCCGGCGAACCAGTCGTCGCTCCACTGGCCGAGGTGCGCCGACTGCGTCGCGCTGGCGTCGAGCACCTGGTTGTAGAGGTCCTCGACCTCGGCGTTGTCGGTCGCGATGATGTCGCCCGAGTCCGGATCCTCGTAGGCGGCTTCGACCTGGTTGATCATGCCCTGGTACGTGCCTCCGGCTGAGTCGAAGAAGGCCTTGCCGGTCTTCGCCGTGTAGTCGGCGCCGACTTCGAAGTACTTGGCCCAGTCGCCCTCGAGGAGCTTCGCGACCTCCTCGCGGTCGGTCGGCAGGCCGGCGGCGGCGAACAGGTCGGAGCGGTAGCAGACGCCCTCGGGGCCGATGTCGGTGCCGTAGCCGATGAGGCGGCCGTCGGCGTCGGTGGCGGCGTCGACCTTCCAGTCGAGCCAGCGGTCCTTGACGTCGGCGGGCACCTCGGCGAGCAGGTCGGAGTACTGCATGACCTCGGGCAGCCAGTCGACCTCGATTGCCTCGACGTCGGCGAGGCCCTTCTTGCCGAGCTTCTGGAAGTAGTTGGCGCGGGCGTCGTTCGACGTCGCTGCCTTGTTCTGGACGACGGTGACGTTCGGGTTCTCGTCCATGTACTCCTGGAGGAGCTCGTCGGTGTAGCCGAAGTCGTTGAACGTCGCGACGGTCAGCTCGATCGGCCCGTCGGCCGAGTCCGCGCCGGCGTCGCCGCTTGCGCAGCCGCTGGCGAGCAGGGCGATGGATGCGGCGCCGGCAACGGCTGCGAGCGCCTTGGTGCGTCGTGAAAGCTTCACGGTCACTCCCTTGTGTGCGTGGTGGTGGAAGGGTCACGTGAGGACGCGTTCCACCGAGTGGTGAGAGCGCTCTCACGATGCAGGGATGATGCTAAGCGCGTGTCGGACGCGATGTCAAGAGAGCGCTCTCACGGGCTCCATCCGTTACCGAAGCGTGATCGGCCGGTGGCCGGGCCGACGCCCCTCCCGTGGCGGCGGACCGCGCCCGGATCGGCCGGAGGGATCTCGTCCGCCGGGCAGTCGCGTCGGGTACCGTGGACTGACATGAACGGGAACCCTTCGGCGCGCGTGCGGCGCAATCGCATCATCCTCGTGGTGGTGCTCGCCGCGGCCGCCGTCGTCGCGCTCGGAGCGGGTCTCCTGCTCGGCGGGGGCGGCCCGTTCGCCGCCGCGAAGGGGGCCGGTTCCACCCCCACTCCCACCGAGACCGCTCGCCCCGCACCGGCCTCGACCGCGCCGCCGGCATCCGTCGACACCTTCGACCGCGCCAAGTTCTCGCTCGACGACCCGAACAGCATCTGGGTCGTCGTGAACAAGCTCCGCCCGATGAATCCGCAGGACTTCGTGCCGTCCGACCTCGTGCCCGTCGACGTGCCGTACACGAACGAGCCCGAGCTGCGCCAGGAGGCGGCGGACGCCGTCATCGCGATGTTCCAGGCGGCCACCGATGAGGCCGGCCTCACGCTCGCCTCGAACAGCGCCTACCGCTCGTACGAGACGCAGGTGAACGTCTACGACGGCGACGACACCCTGACGGCGCGACCCGGCTTCAGCGAGCACCAGACCGGGCTCGTCATGGACATCGGCGCCGAGTCGGGCGAGTGCTCGCTCGACCCCTGCTTCGCGGACACCCCCGAGGGTGCGTGGCTGCGCGACAACGCGTGGCGCTTCGGGTTCATCCTGCGCTACCCGGCCGACAAGACGGACATCACCGGCTACGCGTTCGAGCCATGGCATTTCCGGTACGTGGGCGTCGAGCTCGCGACCGAGATGCACGAGACGGGCGTCACCACCCTCGAGGAGTTCTTCGGGCTTCCGCCCGCTCCGAACTATGAGTGAGCGGATGCCGCGGCCGCGCGTCGCACGGACTCCTCGCCGCCGCCTCGCGCTCGGCCTCCTCATCGCGAACCAGTTGCTCGCCGGCGTGGGCGTGGCCTCGGCCATCTCGATCGCCGCGATCCTCGTCGCCGACCTCACCGGGGTCACGGCGCTCGGCGGACTCTCCCAGTCGGCGAGCGTGCTCGGATCGGCGGCCGCCGCCGTGCCGCTCGCGCGCCTCGCCGTGCGATCGGGGCGGCACGTGGCGCTCGCCACGGGCTATGCCTTCGCGTGCGCCGGCGCCGTGCTCGTGATCGCGGCCGCGACGAGCGGCCTCATCCTGCTCGTCTTCGTGGGCCTCGCCGCCTTCGGCGCGGGCGCGGCGGCCGGGCTCCAGGCGCGGTTCGCCGCGACCGAGGTGGCGTCGCCCGGCTACGAGGCGCGCTCGATGTCGCTCGTGCTGTGGGCGACGACGATCGGCTCCGTCGCGGGCCCCCTGCTCTCGCAGTCGGGCGATACGCTCGGCCGGGCGCTCGGGCTGCCGCCGCTCGTCGGCCCCTTCCTCATCTCGGCCGCGGTGTTCGCGGCGTCGACGGTCCTCGCGGCGACCGTGCTGCGGCTCCCGAAGGCCGGTCAGCTCGCGACGGATGTCGCGGACGCGGCGGCGCCCGCCACGGCGCCCGCCGCATCGCCCGCACCGGCGTCCGCCTCTGCGCCCGCTCCCGCGCCGGCCCCTGCTGCCGCT
>NZ_RHHB01000049.1 GCF_003710805.1 Agromyces tardus
GGGGCGACGCAGCCACGACGGCGACCGGCGCGCCGAGTTCGAGCCGGAGCTCGGGCACCGCGGCGGCGACGGGCGCCGCCGGAACCTCTGCGTGCGCGAACCGGGTGCGCCGGCCGCGCCACTGGCCGGAGCCCGGCGTCGCGTCCAGCGCGAACAGCGCGCCGTCCCCGCCCGCGTGCACGAGATCGGCACGTGTCGGATGCCGCAGCAGCGCACTCGCGCCGAACGCGTCGCGCACCGCCTGGCCGAGTCCGTTCAGCCGGGTGGCGCTCGCGGCGACCGCGACGCCCCGAGCCCGCCCGGACCGGAGCACGCCCTCGAGCGCGACGACGGCGGCGTGGCGGTACTCGTCGGGCCAGCCGTGGAACAGCGCGTCCAGGTCGTCGATGAGGAGCAGCCGCCGCCCGGACGCCTGGTGTGCGGTCGCCCCCTTCCACCGGGAGAGCTCCTGCAGCGCATCCCATACTGCGCTCCGCGCCCCACCGAGGCGCACGGCGCCGACGGCGCCGGCGCTCGCCGCCGCCTGCGCCTCGAGCGCTGCGAGCACCGAGCTGCGCCCGCTCCCCGGTGCGCCGAGCACCAGCAGGTGTCCGTCGGTCACCGGATGCCACGCCGCGATTCCGCGCCGCTGTCGCTCGGGCTCGTCGGCGAGCCCGAGCAGGTAGCCCTCGGGCGGCCTCGTCGGCGTACCGGCATCGTCGGAGTCCGCTGGATCGGCGCGCGACGCGAACGCCGCCAGCTCGCGCAGTTCGAGCCGGCTCGGCAGCGGATCGAGCCACGGTCGTCGCGGCCTCGCCGAGCCGGCATGCGCCCCGCGCGCGCGGGCGATCGCCGTCGCGTCGACGAGCGCGGACTGGAACGGCGCGGCGTGGCCGTCACCCGCGTCGAGGATTCCCCTCCCCGGCAGGGCGGCATCGATCGCGGCGGCGGCGTCGACGCCCACGACGGCCACGCTGTCGGCGCGATCGATGACACGCAGCGAGACGCGGATGGGGCAGTTCGCCGCGACCTGCTCGCGTACGATGCCGTTCGGTCGCTGTGCGGCGAGCACGAGATGCAACCCGAGCGAGCGCCCGCGCGCGGCGATGTCGGCGATGACGGGACCGACGTCGGGGAACCGCTCGATCATCGCCTGGAACTCGTCGACGACGACCACGAGGCGCGGCAGCTCGACCGACGCGTCGAGCGACCCGATGTCGCGCGTACCTGCGGCCTGCAGCACGCCCTCGCGATGCCGCAGCTCCGCGCGGAGGCTCGCGACGGCCCGCGCAGCCTCGTCATCGTCGAGGTCGGTGACGATGCCCGTGAGATGCGGAAGCGAACGGACCGGCTCGAATGCCGCACCGCCCTTGAAGTCCACGAGGAGGAACGCCACGCGCTCGGGCGGATGCGCGATCGCGAGGGCCGTGATCCATGCGAGGAGGAACTCGCTCTTCCCGCTGCCCGTCGTGCCCGCCACGATCGCGTGCGGGCCGCCGCGCACGAGGTCGAGCTCGACGGGGCCGTCGGCGCCGACGCCCACGAGGGCGCGGAGCGTGGCGCGAGAGCCCATGGCGGCCGGCTGCGCGAGCGTCGCCAGGTCGACGTGTCGCGGGAGTTCGACGCGCGCGGAGCCGACACCGGCGCGCACCGCGGCCCGGACGGCGGCGTCCGCCCATCTCTCGGCCTCGGCGTGTCCCACGAGCGACGGGGCGATCGGCACGGGTGCTCGCCCGTCGCCGGGGCGCTCGAGCGTGGCGGCGCGTGGCCCGGCGAGCCGCACGACGGTGCGGATGCCGGGCGGGAGCAGCCCGCGATCGGATGCCACCGCGATGAGCCCTGCGGTGGCTCCGGGGCCCGGCCGGTCTCCGGTCTCCGCGTCCACCAGCCGGAGCACCTGCCCGTCGCCGGGGTCGCCGCCCCAGTGCGGCAGCCGGGTCGCCCAGGCCCAGTCGGGGTGATCCGGAGTCCGCACGGCGATGGCGCCCGGCATCACCCGGTGGGCGCACTGGAGGAGCGCGGATCGCGCGGCGGCGCGCGCGAGCGGCGGGGCGCCGACGAACCCGATGCCCTCGATCGGGTCGACGAGGATCGGCGCGCCGCCGAGCCGCGCCGCGCCCGCGAGCAGGTGGCGGTCGCCGTCGTCGTACGGATCGCCCTCGACCCGGAGCGCACTGTCGACGGTGCCCGCTCCGACGACCACCTGCCCGAGCACGGTGGCGTGCCAGTCCGGCCGCACGCCGTGCTCGACGAGGTCACGGACGCTGGGGCTGCGACGCCAGGCAGCCTCCCGCTCGAGCCGGTGGCCGTCGCGGATCTCCTCGGCGAGGGCGTCGAGCCGGCCCGCGCGCACTCGGCGCGCGGTGCGCAGCATCCGCCTCGCCTGCCGGCGGCCATCGAGTGCCGACGCGACCGCGACGAGCGGGCCGAGTGCGGCGAAGAGCAGCGAGAACGCCGAGCCGGTCATCGCCCACAACGCGAGCGACCCCGCAACCGGCGCGATCGACGCGAGCCAGGGGAACCCGGGCCGCTGCGGTTCCGGCGGATGCGGGGGCAGCGACAGGCGGCCCCAGGTGGGCCGAGGCTCGGGAGCAGGGTGCACCCGGGCATCCGATCACGGCGCGAGCCTCGCATCCGGGCACGTCCCCCGCGGCGAGCGTCGACGGTCGAGAGGCGCAGGTGTGGAGGACTGGTCGTCGGGCCACCGGTCAGCGGCGCGCTGTCGCCGTCGCCGTCGCCGTCGCTCACTCCACCCGGAACGACTGCTCGGCGATCTCGACGCGGCTGCCGCGCGGCACGAGGTAGCGGCGGCCGGGCTCGCAGCGCACGGCACCGGCGTCGGGCCGGTGCACCACGGTGCCGTTGGCCGAGAACCGATCGGCGACCCACAGCTGCTCGTCGTGCTCGCCGAACTCGAGGTGCGTCTTCGAGACCGACAGCGACCGATCCGCGATCTGCACGAGATGGTCGTACGACTCCCCCGGCTGGGGCATCGGGCGTCGCCCGATGAGGCCCGTGCCGAACACCGTGCGCGTCTCCCCCGTGGTGAAGCGCAGGACGAACCTGGCGTGGGTTCGGTCGGGCCCCTCCGCGGCATCCGACCCGACCGGCGAGGCCGGCGCCCACGGACGGGCACCCGAGCCATCGGCGCCGTCACCGACTTCGGCGTCGGCTCGACTCGGTTCGGCGTCGACGTCGGCTGGTGCGGGCTCGACGCCGACCTCGGCACCGCGGGCACTCGCCGTCGGCGTCACGGTCCCCTCGAGCTCGGTCGCATCCGCGACGGATGCCGCGGCGCCGAGCGGGTCCACGACGGCAGGGGTGACCTCGGGCGAGACCCCGGGCACGACCCCGGCCGGCTCGGCGCCCGCGTGGAACCCCTCGACCGGGATGCTGATGACCCCGCTCTCGCGGACGAGCCCGCGTTCGATGACCGTGGTGTCCCCGGGCCGCGGGTCGGCGCGTCGGCGCGACTCCGGCGTCGCGCTCGTGGAGCTGCCGCACTCGCCGCAGAACATCGCGCCCTCGGGCAGGTCCGCACCGCAGATCCGACAGTTCACGACCGCGCTCCTCTCCGCGAGCCAGCGTACCCGCCGAGCGAGCCCAACGAGATCGCGGCGCGAAGCCGCTCGCGACGGGTGCGGGGCTCGGCGAGTCGCCGCTGCAGCTCGTCGACGGTGGTCCAGACCCGGTCGTCGTCGCCCTCGGCCGGTCCGTCGGGCGCGAACACGGCACGGTCGACGACCGAGGCGAGCACGAGCGGACCGAGGCCGCCGACCGTCGCCGCCTGCTCGGAACGCGTCGCGGTGGGGGTGATGGCGTACCCGTAGTCCGCGGCGGTGTCGGCGAACTCCTGCCAGCCGCCCTCGATGCGTTCGACGGTCGTGGCCGCGTTGCGCCGCAGTCGACGGCGACGGAGCTTCGCCACGACGATGGCGAGGAAGGGGCTCGTGAACAGGGCGAGCACCGCGACCGCGATCCCGGTGACCCGGAGCACGGCGAGCAGGCCCTCGAGCCACCACGCTCCGTCGTCGTCGGGCTCGTCGGGGCTGAGCTCGGGTTCGGCCGCGAGGTCCTCGACGGGCGTGCGATCGGCGGGCGGCGGCAGCGCCGACTGCGGGCGCGACACGACGGTCGGCTGGTCGGGCTCGCGCTCGGGGATCGGCCGCGGCAGCGGGTTGGGATCGACCTGCACCCAGGCGCCGTCGGCGTCCTGCACCTCGATCCACGCCTGCAGGTCGGCACTGCGGAACACCCGGACGCCGTCGGGGGCGGCCGCGGCGCCGGCCGCGGGCAGGTAGCCCACGACGACCCGCGCAGGGAAGCCGATCTGCCGCGCCAGGAGCGCCGCCGCGACGGCGTACTGCTCGCCGTCGCCCACCATGGGCCGCGCCGAGGCGAGCTCCGCGATGCGGTCGAGCGCGTGTCCCGAGCGACTCGGGGGCTCGTCGTCGCCGATCCCGTGGCTCACGTATCCCTCGCGGTGGAAGCCCTCGATGACCGCGGCGAGCCGTGCACCGGGCTCGGCCGACACGGGCGCCCACGACTCGAGGAGGCGCTGCAGCTCCTCGGGCAGTTCGGGCGCGGCGGGCAGCACGCTGGTTCCGGGCGTGAGCTCCGCCAGGTCCGCGGCGGGCAGCGGTGCGACCGACTCCGCGACGTACCGATCGCCGCGCTGGAGCCCGTCGGCGACCGCGGCGGTCCCCGTGACGTCGTTGTAGTGGAAGCCCTCGGTCAGCACGGCCGAACGGGCGCCCTCGAACGCGATCTGCTCGAGCCGCCCGACCCCCGGCACCCAGACATCGCCGTAGGCGTCGACCGCCACCTCGAGCCGCACCGGCTCGCCCGCAGTGGTCGACTGGTCGAGCCGGTACGGCAGGCGGGTGAACTGCCCCGAGGCCGCCGCGCCGTCGGATCCGCCGACGGAGTACACGACCCCGTCGTAGCTGTCGAGGGTGGCGATGCGGATGCCGCTGCCCTCCGGGAGCCCGCGCACCTCGAGCATCTCGCTGCGCGCGACATCCGGCTCGAACGCCGCCCGGAACCCGGTGAGCGGACTCTCGTGATCGCGCGGCTCGAACGGCGGCTGCAGCTCGGAGCGCACCACGGTGCGCTGCGGCATCGGCAGGGCGACGGATGCGGCGGTGGCGCCCACCATGGCGACCGCGAGCAATGCCGACGCCCCGACGACGCGGCGCACGTCCGCCAGGGCGGCGTCGACGGTGCGGTCGGTGACGACGCGCCGCCGCTGCGCGATCGCGACGTACACGAGCCAGCCGATCGAGGAGACGAGGAACGCCAGGCCGGCCTCGATCGCGAAGTCGTCGTGCACGACCCCGAGGGCGATGCCCGCGACGAGCACGACGGCGGGCGGCAGCACGGCCGCCGCGGGCCGGCGGGTGCGCAGCGCGATGCTCATCGCGAGCGTCGAGGCGACGAGGCCGAGCAGGAACGGCGGCACGAGGAGCGCCTGGTAGGAGCCGACGGGCACGGCGATCGTGACGAGCTGCTTCCACGAGAGCGCGGCGCCCGCGAGCAGGTCGACGAGGCCCGCGGGCGTCGGCAGGACGCCGGCGACCGCACGCCCGGGCACCGCGACGGGCACGCCGAGCACGACGTAGGCCGCGAACACCGCGACCACGACCACCCAGGCACGCCAGCGCAGCCGCGCCCCGAGCACGCCGATCGTCGCGCCGGCCACGACGGAGACGACGGCCGCGACGAGGAACGCCCCGCTCTCGTACACCGGCCACCACGGCACCAACGCGGCGGCGAGCAGGGCCGTGACGAGGAGGACGCTCATCGCGATCGCGACCGGTCCGTCGCCGACGACACCGCCCGGGCCGGCCCCGCCGCCGCGGGAGGGCCGCGGGATCCGCCGCTCCGCGGCATCCGCTGCGCCGGTCATGCGAGCGACGCCGATCGGGCGAGCATCGCGCGGAGGTCGTCGAGGTAGCCGATGCCGAGCACCGTGAGCCCGGCGACCGAGCGGCTCGATGCCTCACCCTCGGGCGCGCACTGCACGACGATCGTCGCGACGCCGCCCGGGAGACGGGCAGCGGCCGCGCGGAGCGGCGCGATGCCCTGCGCGGAGCCCGTGACGAGGAAGGCCAGCGAGACCCCGCTGAGCGACTCGGCCGCTGCGCGTGCGGCATCCGGCAACGGCACGGCGCGTTCGTCGGACTCGACCAGGCAGAGCGCGTCGAGCAGCCGGTCGCGCGAGGCCGTCGAGAGCTCGTGCACCGCACCGCCACGGCGGCGCACGCCGCTCGCCGAGCGGTCGCGCCCCGAGACGACGAAGGACACGCTGCGGGAGTCCCGGATCGCCCGGGCGCCCACCGACGCGGCCGCACTCACCGCGAGCTCGAACTCGGCCTCGTCTGCGTAGGAGTGCGCGTCGAGGTCGAGCAGCACCATGAGGCGACTGCGGCGGGTCTCCTCGAACTGGCGCACCATGAACGTTCCGGTCTTCGCGGAGCTCCGCCAGTGGATGAAGCGGCGATCGTCGCCCGGGACGTACTCGCGCAGGGCGTGGAAGGCGATGTCGCTCACGGTGAGGTCGCGCGTCGGCGAGCCCTCGAGGTCGCGCACGAACCCCGTGCTGAGGGCCGCGATCGCGGCCGTGCGGGGGTGCACGTGCAGGAGGCTCGTGTCCGACCACACGATCTCGCGGCGCATGAGTCCGATCGGGTCCGCTCGCACCGTGCGGGCGGGCCCCACGGGGACGACGCCGCGACGCTCGGTCGGGATGGGGAACTGCTCGTCGAACGTCGCCCCGCGCGGCAGCGGTGGCAGGAATCGCAGCACGATGCGCTCCCCCACCGGCAGCTCGAGCCGGGCACCGCCGAACCGGCGGCGGCCCGGGTTCCGGGCGACGAGCCTCGCTTCGGCCGGCTCGCCCACGGCGACCCGCTCGACGGGGAGGGACAGCTCGATGACGCCCGCCCCGCGGCCGGCGAGCCACGCCGACGCGAGGCCCACGAGCAGTGCCAGGCCCCACCCGAGCGCGACGAGCTCGCCCCAGCCCCAGCCGTACCCGACCCCGAGTGACACGAGTGCCGCGGCGACCACCGCCCAGCCGAGGGGCGTCACGACGGCGCGCACGGCGCGGGTCCAGCGCTCGACGGCGGATGCCGCCACGCGGGCCCCGCGCACCGTGCGCTCGATCACGACCGCGAGCAGGCCCTCGCGTGCGGCCTCCTCGGGAATCGTGGTCCGGGTCTGGAACGTCACACAGCCTGCCTCGTCGACGGGGGCGGCGTCTCGATGAGCACCTGCGCGATGAGGTTCGACGCGGTGACCCCGTCGAACTCCGCCTCGGGGTCGAGGATGAGCCGGTGGGCGAGCACGGGTTCCGCGAGCGCCTTGACGTCGTCGGGCACCACGTAGTGACGACCCCGCCCGGCCGCGTGCGTCTTCGCCGCGCGGATGAGCGCGAGCGCGCCGCGAACGCTCACGCCGAGACGCACCTCCTTCGCCGTGCGCGTCGCATCGACGAGGCGCGAGACGTAGTCGTGGATGGTCGGGTCGACGTAGACGGTGCGCGCGAGCGCCGCCATCTCGATGATCTCCGCCGCCGCGAGCTGCGGCTGCACCAGTTGCTCGTGCGCGCGCTGGTCGGCGCCCTCGAGGATGCGGATCGTGGAGGCGTGATCGGGGTAGCCGATCGAGGTGCGCATGAGGAACCGGTCGAGCTGCGCCTCGGGGAGCCGGTAGGTGCCGGCCTGCTCCACGGGGTTCTGGGTCGCGATGACCATGAACGGGCGCTCCACCCGGTGGGTCTGCCCATCGACCGTGACCTGCTCCTCCTCCATCACCTCGAGGAGCGCGGACTGGGTCTTCGGGCTCGCCCGGTTGATCTCGTCGGCGAGCACGATGTTCGCGAACACCGGTCCGGGGTGGAACTCGAACCGGCCGGCGCGCTGGTCGTAGACCGTGACCCCCGTGATGTCGCCGGGCAGGAGGTCGGGCGTGAACTGCACGCGGTTGCTCGTGCCGTCGACCGATTGCGCCATCGCCCGGGCGAGGGAGGTCTTGCCGGTGCCCGGGACGTCCTCGAGGAGCAGGTGTCCCTCGCTGAGGAACGCGGTGAACGCGAGCCGCACCACCCGGTTCTTGCCGAGCAGCACCTCCTCGACGGCGCCGACGAGCCGATCGAGGTTCGCCGCGAATCGCGTCGCGTCCTCTGGGGTCATGGTCATGTCTGCTCCTCGGAGTGGTTCATCGGTTCAGGAATCGTGCGGTCACGCCGGCGACCTCGACATCCAACCAGACGCGCGCCCCGGGGCCGGCGTTGGGGATCTGGCAGCTCGTGGCGCCCTGCGCGGGGCGGCCCGGGTCGCCGTCGACGCCGCAGCGGTATGCCGCAGGGAGGCCGTTGTTGGCGGGATCCGCGGTCCAGGTCCAGGTCTTCGTCGCGTCGCTCCACGCGCGGCCGGGCAGCACGAACGTGAGCGACGGCGACTCCCCGGTGGGGAGCACCGCCGACCAGGGTCCGCAGCTGCCCCACACCGAGCACGAGCGCACCTGGAACCTCGCGGTCTCGCCGAAGGGGCGGGAGAGCAGGGTCCGCAGCCATCCGGTGCCGTCGAATCGCTTCGGCTGGCCGACCTGGGCGCCGGATGCGTCGACCGCGACGATCTCGAGACGCTGGCCGCCGGCGTCGACCTTGGAGATGTAGCGGTCCCACGTCTCGCCGTTGAGCCAGTCCATGTCGCTCTGCACGCCGCCGACGGCACCGGGTGCCGGCCGGACGACGATGGTGGCGACCTCGGTGCTGATGCAGCCGGCCCGGTTGAACCCCCACACGAGGAACCCGTAACGCGCCGATTCGGTGATCGCGCCCCCGAACTGCACGCTCGTCGTGCCCGGGCCCGCGACGACCACCTCGGCCACCGGGCCGCCGACCGTGGGGGCCGTCACGGTCCCCGGTGCGGGCGTCGAGACCGAGCACGCCTGGGCACCGCCCGGCACCGCCGTCTCGCCTTCGACCAGACGCTCGACGAAGTACCCCGCGATGGCGTCGCCGTTGCCGTCGAACGGCTGCCACGAGACCGTCACGGTGCCCGCTGCGGCATCTCCGTCGACCGCGATCGCTCCCGCGATCGGCGCACCGAAGGGCGTGCCGGCGCCCGTGGCCTCGGTCCACCGCGCGAGCGCCGGGTATGCGCCGTTGCGGGCGCTCACCGAGAACGGAACCTGGCTGCCGTTCGCGAGCTCCTGCGACTCGACGGCGCACACGGTGGCGGTGCAGGCGCTGCCCGCCGACACCTCCACGGGCGCCCCGCCGACCGTCACGACATACGATTCCACGGCGCTGCCCGCGCCCGCGGGAACGGGCTGCCACTGGATGCGGAGGCGACGGTCGAGCGGGACGGCGTCGAGCCCCGACGGGGGCGGTGGGATGACGTCGGACCACACCGGGCCCGGGGCATCGACCGGGTCCGACAGGCCGATCCCGTTCCGCGCCTGAATGCGCACGGTCACCGCGTTGGCCGGTCCGTTGCCGGGCGTGGGCACGACGCAGGTCGTCGCGGCGCAGTCGGACACGGCGGCCACGGCGCCGCCCTGGCCGACGAGCGAGATCTGGTAGCCGCTGATCGGCGAGTTGTTGAACGCGCCCGCGCCGAAGGACACGTCGAGCTCGCCGTCTCGGAACGCCGTGACCTGCGCGGCGGTCACCGGGTCCGGGCGATCCTGCACCGAGATCGTCACCGTGCCCCACGCGTAGCGGCTCGGATCGTCCGTCGCGTCGGCGACCTGGTACTGCAGGGTCGTGTTCACCGGCTCGGCGTTCGCCGACACCGTCACTGCGAGCGTCGACCGGTCGGCGCTCGGCTCGACGACGACGCCCGCCGGCAGGTCCTCGCCGAGGCCGCCCACCCGGATGACGCGCAACGGCGAGTCGGGGAACGGATTCCCGGCGGCGTCGTTGGCGAGCACGTCTATCACGGTCGTGCGGCCGCGCGGGGCGACGGCCGTGTCGGCGGCGGGCTGGGCGATCGGGCGGGTCGACGGTACCACGCGCAGGTCGATGCGACCGGGTGTGCCGAGGCCCGCGGCATCCGTGACCCCGATGTTGACGGCGGCGCGCACGCCCTGCTTGGTCGCCTCCTCGGCGGTGACGGTGAGTTCGTCGCCCTCGAGCGAGAAGGCGAACCCCTCGACCGGCGGCGGGAGGACCTGGTAGCGCAGCTCGTCGAGCGAGTCGGGGTAGGGGTAGTTCGTGAGTCGTTGCAGCGCGATCGTCTTCGATTGCCCGGGCTCGAAGTCGATCACGCCCCCCGTGAACGCCGGCGGCTGGTTCTCGGCCGGGCGCACGTCGATCGGCACCACGATCGTGCCGGTGCGCGCCTCGGGATCGTTCGCCGACTCGCCGTCGGTGACCGTGAACGAGAGCGACGCCGGACCGAAGTAGCCCGGCTCACTGCGGAAGCGGAGGGTGTCGGCGTCGACCACGAGGTCGGAGCCGTCGGAGTGCGAGGCCTGCACCGTCGCGGCATCCGTGATGCGCACCGGCCGGCCGGACGCGGCGATCACGTAGTCCTCGAGGTCGATCCGGACCTCCTCCCCGCTGCGCACGCGGACCTGGGGAGCGTCACGGCGCAGCTGCGGCAACGCGTCGTCGCGCCCCGGGACCCAGATGAACGCCGTCGCCGTCACGCCGGGATCCTCGGGGTGGCTCACGGTGAACGGGATCACGCGGCGCTCGTCGCGCACCTCGACGCGGACCGTGCCGTCGGGCTGCACGCGGGCGCCGGCGTCGTAGCCGTCGACGAGGGCGACCCCCGCGTCGGACGCGTCGGCGTCGGCGATGAAGACGTTGCGCAGCACGTCGACGTCGACGGTCTCCTCGTCGAGGACGTCGCTCAGCGTGAGCACGACGTCGGACGCCTCCGGTCGGGCGAGCGGCGCGTCGGCGCGGGCCTGCACGGTGAGGAACGTGGACGAGGTGCCGAGCTGGCGGTTCTCGATCGAGTAGATGAATCCGTGGTCGCCCTCGCCCTCGGGCACGGCCACCTCGATCCGGTCGCCGTCGACGACCTCGGCGGTGGCGGTACCCGCGGTGCGTTCGACGGTGCGCACGGTGAGCGCGCCGCCGTCGGGGTCGGAGTCGTTCTCGAGCACGCGCACCGAGACGGTGCGGCCGGGGCGAACCGTCACGACGTCCTCGACCGCGACGGGCTCGCGCGCGCCGTCGAGGGGTGGGGCGATCCCGACTCGGATGGAGCCGTTCGAGCGCTTCCCGAGCGCGTCGACGATGGCGTACTCGAAGGTGTCCGTGCCCGCCGAGTACTCCCCCGCCTGGTACGAGAGCCAGTCGCCGCCGCGTGCCACCACGGCACCGCGATCGGGGTTGGACTGCTGGCCGAGCAGTTGTACGGAGTCGCCGTCGGGATCGATGCCGCCGAGCGGGATCGGGATGCGCACGGTGTCGCCCGCGAGCACGCGCGCGGTCACGGTGCGCGGTACCGGCGCGTTGTTCGTCTCGGGGTCGGCCTCGCGCACCGAGATGCGCACGGTCGCCGTGGCGTACTGTCCGTCGGGTCCCTCGACCCGGTAGGTGGCGTCGAACTCGCCGGGCTCGTCGGGTGCGAAGTAGCGCAGTCGATCGCCCGCGGTGAACAGCAGGCCCTTCGCGGGCTGCTCCACGAGGGCGGCGGCGAGCGTGAGGCGTGCGCCGTCGGGGTGCTCGTCGTTGTCGAGCACCGGGATGTCGACGACGTCGCCGGTGCGAGCCGAGACGGTGTCGGGCGCGGCGACGGGCGGCTGGTTGCGCTCGGGCTGCGGCACCTCCACCACCGTGACCCGGCCCTCCGCATCGCCGAGCCCGTTGCTCACCCGGTACCCGAAGGTGGTCGAGCCCTCGGGCAGCGGGCTCGTGAGCGTGACCCGCAGGATGCGGTGCTCGACGACCTGCACGCGCACGCCGTCGGCGGCTTCGCCCACCACGCCCGTGATGATGAGCACCCCTCCGGTCGGATCGATGTCGCTCGCGAGGACGTCGACCTCCATCGGCTGCTGCACGCGCAGGAACGCCGTGTGGGGCACCGTGATCGGCATCGTGTCGCGATCCGGCGGCGCGGACACCTCGACGCGCACCACGCCCGTCGCGGTCTCGTTCCCGTCGGTCACCGAGTACTCGAGCAGGTGGGTGCGCGCCTCCGCGCTCGTGAAGCGGAAGGTGCCGCCGTCGTAGTCCGGCGTGAGCTGCGCGCCGGGCTTCGACGGCACCGCCGAGAGCCGCGCGTGCCCGGAGCCGCCGCGGACATGCCGGAGCGGGTCGATGCGCACCTCCTCGCCTGCGGTCGCGAGCGCGACGAAGGGGTCGGCGACGAGCGGCACCTCGCCGGGCGCGCGCACCGAGACCTCGAGCACGCCCACCTGCTCGTCTCGGCCGTCGGATGCCACGAGCGACACGGTGCGCGTGTCGCCCTCGCCGCCCGCCTCGTCGAACACGACGATCCCCTCCGGGGTCGAGGAAGCGACGTCCGGCGCGTCCACGCCGACCGCACGGAGGAAGAACGGATCGCCGTCGGGGTCGACCCAGTCGCCGAGGACCGAGGTGGTCACCCGTCCGCCCAGCTCGACGGATGCCCGGTTCTGCCGCTTCTGCTCGGGCGGGCCGTTCTCGTCGGGCTCGCGGATCGTGACGTGCACCGTCCCCTCCGCGGTGCCCTCCCGGCCGTCGTCGATCGTGTAGCGGAAGCTGAGCTCGCCGGTGGCCGCGTCGTCGAGCGTGAGCTGCAGCTGCTGGTTGCTCGACACGAGATCGAGGCGGGCGCCCGCTGGGAGATCGGTCGAGACCCCCCGCACGACGAGCACGTCGCCGTTCGCGTCGTAGTCGTTGAGCAGCACGGGCAGCAGGGTCGTGCGGCCGGGGCGCGCGCCGAACTCGTCGTCGACGGCGACGGGCGGCACCTGGCTCTTCTCCACCGTGGGCTTCGTGTCGGGGTCGTTCTGCTCGACCGTCTCGTCGTCGCGCTGGGCGGGGATCAGGTCGTCCCAGTTGTCGATGAGGCCGTAGTCCACGGATGCCGCCCAGCTCCGTCCGCTGCGACGGTCGTTCAGCACGAGCGCGTGGCCGTTCGCGAGGAACGTCAGCGACGACGCCCCGGTCGCCCCCTCGAGGTCGATGCGGCGGGGCTGCCCATCGGTGCAGTCGCGCCAGGCGGTGCCGTCGGCCCACGCGGCGTGGCGGCATCCCTCGTGCACGATCGGAGCGGCCGGGGAACCGCCGCGACCGTCGGCCAGCACGGTGGGACCGGAGCCGTCGACCCCGACCTCGAGAAGCCCGCTGCGCGAGGCGACGAGCACCGAGTCGCCCTCGACCGAGGGGGACTGCAGCACGGGCAGACCGGTGGGGCCGATCGCGTCGGAGAGGTCGACGGGGCTCCGGCCCTCGACCTGCAGCACTCTCGCCTCGACGTCGAGCACGGCCCAGTGGCCCCCGACCGACGTGATCTGGGCGGTGTCGCCCTCGCCGAGGGGCTCGAGCTCCCAGCTCGCGGCCACGGTCTCCGCGTCGGCGGCATCCACCTTCTTGAGAGCGCCGGTCGAGGGCGTGAAGGCGAAGAGCGTGCCGTTCTCGTCGACCGAGGTGACGGATGCCGCGCCGAACCGCAGCATCGGATCGGCCTCGCTGTCGAACTCGTCGAACTCGTCGATGGGCACCGACCAGATGTCGCCGTCGGAGGCGACGACGACGCGGGATCCGGCGAGCGCGATCGAGGAGCTCCCCGGCGGCACCGGCACGGTGTCGGTCACCGTGGAGCTGGCCGGATCGACGATGCCGGCCCGGGCCCGCTCGCGATCGAGCACGAACACGGTCGATCCGCGTTGCACGACCTCCGCGCGCGTGCCCCCGGTCTCCACGACGGAGTTGAGCTCGTGCACCGCGGTGTTCGCGCGGCCGACCGACTGCAGCCCGTCGTTCGCGACCCACACCGAGGCATCGCCGAGGTCGACGCGCTGCGCGGTGTAGCCCCCCGACGCCCAGGCGATTCCGGCGATGAGCGCGACGATCGCCGTCACCGCGGTGCCGGTCGCGATGGCCGAACGGTGCCGGTCCGCCCACTCCGGACGCCACATCACGGCACGCCGTCCACGTCGGAGCATCGCTCGGCACTCGGCGCGCCCGACTTGCCGTCGCGGGCGACGGTGACGGTCACGCAGACCCGGTCGCCGGCTTCGGCGGGGACGGTCAGGCTCGGCTCCCGCTGCGGCGGCCACGGACTGCCGTCGACGCTCACGACGTACGCGTCGCCGTCGGCGATGCCCGGATCGTTCCACGTGAAGACGACCGTCGACCCGTCGACCGCGGCGCGGACGTCGGAGACCACGGGGATGCCGGAGCTCGATCGGAGCACCGCGACGAGTCCCGCCGCGACGAGTCCGACCAGCACCACGGCGACGACCGACACGCCCCAGACGAGGCGACGCGTGGTCGGCGGCGGCGTGCGGCGACGCGCGTCGCTCGGATCGCGCGGCCGCGAGTCGACCACGGACGCCGACATCGCGCCGCGCGTCGCCGCGCGCCGCTTCCGGCGTCGCGCCGGGCCCTCGGCTGCACCCGTGGATCCGCCGACGCGCGTCAGCTCGTCGGCGTCGACCGCCGTCGCGAGCGCCCAGTCGTCCATCGCGACCTCGATCGGGGTCTGCGGCAGGCCGAGCTCCTCCTCCACCGCCTGGAGGTCGCGGATGAACTCGAGCGCGCTGCCCTGCCGATCGGACGGACGCTTCGACATCGACCGGGCGAGCACCGCCTCGAGGCTCTTCGGCACGTCGCTGCGACCGGTCGGTTGCAGCTTCGCCTTCTCGATGCGCCCGATGAGCGCGATCGAGCCGTTGTCGCCGCCGGGCACCTCGAACGGGCTGCGACCGGCGAGGAGCGAGTACACGGTCGCGCCGAGCGACCACACCTCGCTCGCGACGGTGCCCGCGACCTCGTCGCGCAGCACCTCCGGCGCCGACCAGGGGATCGAGAGCCCGACCGACTCGGTGGTCTCGGCCTCGCCGAGCGTCGACGCGATGCCGAAGTCCGACAGCACCGGGTGGCCGTAGGCGGTGGTCAGGATGTTGGACGGCTTGATGTCGCGGTGCAGCACGCCCTGTCGGTGCGCCGTCTCGATCGCGCTCGCGATGCGCACGCCCACCGACAGCACCTCGGCGATCGGCAGCTGCACCGCGCGGTAGCGCTGCCCGAGGGTCGCCGAGCAGTACTCCATGACGAGGTAGGGCCGGCCGTCCGCCGCGACGCTCGCCTGGTAGACCGTGAGGATCGACGGATGCGAGCTGAGCTGGGCCATGAGGTTCGCCTCGGCCTGGAACATGCGCCGCAGGTCGTCGTTGACGTACTCGGCCAGCAGCACCTTCACCGCCACGAGCCGCCGCGGCATGTTCTGCTCGTAGAGGAACACATCGGCGAATCCGCCCGACCCGAGCACGCGGATGAATGCGAAGCCGGGTAGGTTCGGCGGCGTGGACGGCAGTCGCCTCGGCACGATCCTCCTGAGTCCCTGGCCGGCGGTGTCGGTCGGGCTGCCGCCCGCCGGCGTGCCGGCAGCCGCCCGCTACGTCGCCCCCATTCTAGGGTCGCGACGGACGGTGCGTCAGTGCGCGGGCTGGGTCGTCGCGTCGGCGCCGGGCCGCACCACGCGCAGCACGTCGACGACCACGACGGTGATGTTGTCCCGGCCGCCGTTGCCGAGCGCCGCGTCGAGCAGCTGGCGAGCGGCCTGCTCCGGCCGGCGGCTGCCGACCAGGAAGTGCCGGATGCCGTACGAGGTGAGCTCCTTGGTCAGCCCGTCCGAGCAGATGAGCAGGCGCATGCCCTCCTCGACGGCGATCGCGCGGTAGTCGGGGATGGGCGCCTCGTGGAAGCCCACCGCGCGCGTGATCACGTTCGAGTGCGGATGGGTGTCGGCCTCCTCGCGCGTGATCTGCCCGGCGTCGACGAGCTCCTGCACGATCGAGTGGTCGACGGTGAGCTGCTCGAGCACCCCGCCGACGAGCCGGTAGACGCGCGAATCGCCGATGTTGAAGACGATCCAGGCCGGTTCGTCGCCGATCGAGCCGAGCGCCGCGCCGGTGACCGTGGTGCCGCTGCCCTCGTCGGTGACGCCCGCACCGCGGCCCATGTCCTGCACGGCGAGGCGCAGGGCACCGTCGATGTCGGGGGTGCCGACGATCTGCTTGCCGCCGTGCTCAGCGAGGCGCGTGACGACGGCCGCGCTCGCGAAGTCGCCCGCCGCGTGGCCGCCCATGCCGTCGGCCACGGCGAACACGGGCGCCTGCGCGATGAAGCTGTCCTCGTTCACCTCGCGCCGCAGGCCCGTGTCGGTCATCGCGGCCCATGCCAGCGTGACCTCGGTGCCGTCGGGCAGCGTGACCCGGTGGCGGGTGTTGCCGTTGCCTATCTGCGTCACCGGTGCCGCCTCACGTCGGTCGGGTTCATTCCTCGTCGCCTTCGGGGGCGGGGAGGATCTCGATGATCGTATCGTCTCCGAGGTCGAGACTCGTGCCGGGCGCGACGACGAGGGACTCGCCGGAACGCATCCGACGAGTGCCGGACGGCGAGCGCACCACCGTGCCGTTCGTCGACCGCAGGTCGATGGCGACGAGTCGCCGCCCCTCGAGTCGCAGCTCGAGGTGCGTCGACGAGATCACCGCGGTCGGCGAGTCGACGCGCACCAGTTCGGCCCCGGCCGGCGCGACGCGCGGTGGTGCCGGGTTGCGGCCGATCCGCACGGGCGCGGTCACGCTGCGAGGGAGTCCGGCGCCGATGCGGAACCGGGGTGCGGTCGCGACGTCCGCGGCTCCGGCGGCCGGCCGCGCAGCCCGGTGCGGTGCGTCGTGGCACGCCGGCTGCACCGAGCCCGCCGACTCCGTCGACGCCGCCGTCTCCCGGTCCGAGCCGGCGGCCGAGGAGGCGGAGTCGGGGTCGGACCCCGGTGCGGGCTCCCGGGCGTCGGCGCCGACCTCCGGCCACGCCGGCCGCCGTCGGCGGAAGAGGACGGTGTCGGCGTCGGCGTTGCGATTGCGCACCGTGCGCACGGTGTCGACCGTCGCGCTGCGGTTGCGTGGCGAGACGATCGTGTCGGCGAACGAGTCGGCGAGCGCCTCGTCGAGCTCGTCGCCCCCCTGCGCCGCGCCGGCGCGGTCGGCCACGGAAGCGGCGACGGCCGGGCCCTCGAGATCCTCCAGGTCGACGCGGGTCGTCACCGGTGCGTCGGTCGATGGCCCCGAGGACCGGGCAGGTCCCGGCGCGCCCGGTGGTCGCGCCGTTGCGGCGGGCCGAGCCGACCACGCGACCCCGCTCGCCCGGAACGTGGCGCGCGACCGGCCGACGTCGGTGCCCTCCGCCCCGGCTCGAGCCGCCGACCAGAGCGGGGCGTCGGAGCCGGTCGCCCGCACGGCGGTGACGTCGCCGAACTCCGCGAGGTGGAAGGGCCGGATCCCGCGGGCGTCGAAGCGGCGGATGCCGCCGGGCGAGGCGAGGTCGACGACGGCGCTGCCGCGGACGAGCGCCGTGACCTCGTCGTTGCGTGCGCCGGGCCACCAGACGACGGCGAACGACTCCACCGCGGCGTTGCGCCCGGTGGGGATGCGGGCGACGATCCGCTCGAGCGCCGGCTCGGGCTCGGCGGCGAGGTCGGCGAGGCCGGCCATCACCTCCTCCGAGGCGGGCGCGGCGAGCATGGCGATGAAACGGTCGCCCACGACGACGTCCCATTGCGGCGCATCGGCCTCGGCGACGCTGCGCAGGGATCCGTCGACCATGTCCTCCAGTCTGGCATCATGGCCGCCGCGTCATCCGGCGATGTTGCTCATGACGTGCTTGATGCGCGTGTAGTCCTCGAAGCCGTAGTTCGAGAGGTCCTTGCCGTAGCCCGAGTGCTTGAACCCGCCGTGCGGCATGTCCGAGACGAACGGGATGTGCGTGTTGATCCACACGCAGCCGAAGTCGAGGTGCTTCGCGAACCGCATCGCGCGCCCGTGGTCGCGGGTCCACACCGACGACGCGAGCGCGTAGTCGACGCCGTTCGCCATCGCGAGCGCCTCCGCGTCGTCGCGGAACGACTGCACCGTGAGCACCGGGCCGAAGATCTCGCGCTGCACCGCCTCGTCGTCCTGGCGGAGGCCGGTGACGATCGTGGCCTCCCAGAAGTAGCCGACATCGCCCTGCCGCCGTCCGCCGAGGGCGATCTCGGCGTGGTCGGGCAGCCGCTCGATGAAGCCCGAGACGTGCGCGAGCTGGTTCGCGTTGTTGAGGGGCCCGTAGAACACGCCCTCCTCGCGCGGCCCGCCGGTGCGCGCATTCGCCCGCGCGGCGGCCACGAGGGCCCCCACGAACTCGTCGTGCACCGACTCGTGCACGATGACGCGGGTCGCCGCGGTGCAGTCCTGCCCCGCGTTGAAGTACGCGGCCGCGACGATCCCGTCGGCGGCCTCGGCGAGGTTCGCGTCGGCGAACACGATCGCGGGCGCCTTGCCGCCGAGCTCGAGGTGCACGCGCTTCAGGTCGGATGCCGCGGCGCGGGCCACCTGCATACCGGCGCGCACCGAACCCGTGATCGCCACCATCTGCGGGGTCGCGTGCTCGAGCATTGCGGCGCCCGTCGTGCGATCGCCCGTCACGACGTTGAGCACGCCCGCCGGCAGGAACTCCGCGGCGACCTCGGCGAGCCGGAGCGTCGCGAGCGGCGTGGTGTCCGACGGCTTCAGCACGACGGTGTTGCCGGCCGCGATCGCGGGTGCGATCTTCCACACGGCCATGTTGAGCGGGTAGTTCCATGGCGTCACCTGCCCGATCACGCCGATCGGCTCGCGTCGCACGAAGGAGGTGTGGCCGGCCAGGTACTCGGCCGCGGAGCGGCCCTCGAGGTTGCGTGCGGCGCCGGCGAAGAACCGCAACTGGTCGACCGATTGGAGGATCTCGTCGGCGACGAGCGTCGCGCGCGGCTTCCCGGTGTCCTGCGACTCGAGGTCGGCGAACTCCTCGGCGCGCGCCTCCATGGCGTCGGCGATGCGGAAGAGCGCAAGCTGGCGCTCCGCGGGGGTCGTCTCGCCCCAGGTCTCGAAGGCGTCGGATGCCGCGGCGTACGCGGCGTCGATGTCGCCGCCGTCCGAGACGGGCGATGTGGCGTACACCTCCTCGGTGGCCGGGTCGACGAGGTCGATCGTCGCGTCGCCGCGAGCCTCGACGTACTCGCCGCCGATGAAGTTCCGCAGGGTCGGGGCTGCCATGTCGCTCCTTGGGTGATGTCGTCTCGGGCGGGCGCGGGTCATGGCCCGGCCGCCGGGGTCGTGCGCCCATGTTCGCATACGAACTCGAAACTCTGTAGGACCAAATCATGTGGAATCCGTTGTGATTCGGTTTCAAATCGACGGATTCGCTTGCAGGTGTCAGGTTGGGCTGACACAATCGGGCCCATGACGAACACGGGTCGCCCCCTTCAGCCACGCCCGGTGCAGCTCGACGAGGTGTCGAAGGCGATCATCGAGCAACTGCAGGCCGACGGGCGACGGTCGTACGCCGACATCGGCAAGGCCGTCGGCCTGTCCGAGGCCGCCGTGCGGCAGCGCGTGCAGCGACTCACCGAGTCGGGCGTGATGCAGATCGTCGCGGTGACCGATCCGATGCAGCTCGGCTTCACCCGGCAGGCGATGATCGGCATCCGTGCGGCCGGCGACACCCGCGTGCTCGCAGACGAGCTCGCGGCGATCCCAGAGATCGACTACGTCGTGCTCACCGCGGGCAGCTTCGACCTGCTGGCCGAGGTCGTGTGCGAGAACGACGAACAGCTCATCACGCTGCTGAACTCGCGCATCCGCAATCTCGCGGGAGTGCAGACCACCGAGACGTTCGTCTACCTGAAGCTGCAGAAGCAGTTCTACAACTGGGGCACCCGCTGAGCGGGCGCCCCCTAAGGAGGACAGAGATGACCACCCTCGACCCCGCTTCGACCCTGCGAGGCGTCGGCTACGACAACGCCGACCTCCAGCAGAAGGCGAAGGACCACCTGTGGATGCACTTCTCGCGCCAGTCCACGATGGAGACCTCGGGCGTTCCCATCATCACGCGCGGCGCCGGGCACCACATCTACGACATCAACGGACGTGAGTACTTCGACGGCCTCTCGGGCCTCTTCGTGGTCAACGCGGGCCACGGGCGCCGGCGCCTCGCCGAGGTCGCCGCGAAGCAGGCCGAGGAGCTCGCCTTCTTCCCGATCTGGTCGTACGCCCACCCCGCCGCCATCGAACTCGCCGACCGGCTCGCCGGATACGCGCCCGGCGACCTGAACCGCGTCTTCTTCTCCACCGGCGGCGGCGAGGCCGTCGAGACCGCGTTCAAGCTCGCGAAGTACTACTGGAAGCTCAAGGGCCAGCCCACCAAGCACAAGGTGATCTCGCGCGCGGTCGCCTACCACGGCACCCCGCAGGGCGCCCTGGCCATCACGGGCATCCCCGCGATGAAGGCGATGTTCGAGCCGCTCACCCCCGGTGGCTTCCGCGTGCCCAACACGAACTTCTACCGCGCGGCCGACGTGGGCGCTCCTGCCGACGACCTCGAGGCGTTCGGTATCTGGGCGGCGAACCGCATCGAGGAGATGATCCTCTTCGAGGGCCCCGAGACCGTCGCCGCGGTCTTCCTGGAGCCGGTGCAGAACTCGGGCGGATGCTTCCCGCCGCCCCCCGGCTACTTCCAGCGCGTGCGCGAGATCTGCGACCAGTACGACGTGCTGCTCGTCTCCGACGAGGTCATCTGCGCGTTCGGCCGGATCGGCCACATGTTCGCGTGCGACGCGTACGGGTACGTGCCCGACATGATCACCTGCGCGAAGGGCATGACCTCGGGCTACTCCCCCATCGGCGCCACGATCATCTCCGAGAAGATCTACGAGCCGTTCAAGACCGGCACGACGTCGTTCTACCACGGGTACACCTTCGGCGGGCACCCGGTGTCGGCCGCGGTCGCGCTCGAGAACCTCGACATCTTCGAGGAGGAGGGCCTCAACGAGCGCGTCCGCGAGAACTCGCCGCTGTTCCGAGCCGAGCTCGAGAAGCTGCTCGACATCCCGATCGTCGGCGACGTGCGCGGCGACGGGTACTTCTTCGGCATCGAGCTCGTGAAGGACAAGGCGACCCGCGAGACCTTCAACGACGAGGAGTCCGAGGACCTGCTTCGCGGCTTCCTCTCGAAGGCCCTGTTCGACGCCGGTCTGTACTGCCGCGCCGACGACCGCGGCGACCCCGTCATCCAGCTCGCGCCGCCGCTCACGATCGGCGTCCCCGAGTTCCAGGAGATCGAGCAGAAGCTGCGCGGCGTGCTCACCGAGGCCGCCGACCGCGCGGCGGGCTTCCGGGGTCACCAGCACGGCGGAGAGCACCTCCTCGTGCCTGCGCGCGTCTGATGGCGGGAGTGCGGCGGCCCGCCCCGACGGATGGGACGCAGGCCTCGTATCGGCGTGCCGGTTTCTGGCTGGACGACCTCGTGCGATCGGGCGTCGACACGCTCGCGCCGAGGCCGTCGCTCACTGCCGATGCGTGGTTCGACGTCGCGATCGTCGGTGGCGGGCTGACCGCACTCTGGACCGCACACGAGTTGTCGAAGGCCGATCCCGGCCTCCGGATCGCGGTGCTCGAGCGGGAGATCGCGGGCTTCGGCGCCTCGGGTCGCAACGGCGGCTGGTGCTCGGCGCTCTTCCCGCGCTCGACGGGCTCGCTCGAGCGAAGCCACGGTCGTTCCCACGCGATCGCGATGCGGCGGGCGATGATCGACACGGTCGACGTCGTCGGTCGCACCGCCGCCGAGGAGGGCATCGACTGCGACTTCGCGAAGGGCGGCACGATCGTCTTCGCCCGCAGCGAGGCGCAGCGGCAGCTCGCCGAGGCCGATGTGCTCGAGGCACGGGAGTACGGCGTCGACGAGCTCGAGTACTGGCCCGAGACGGTCGTCGCCGGCCGCTTCGGCGCGACCGGGCACGACGGCGCGACGCCGTCCGCGGTCTACGACCCCGCCTGCGCGAGCGTCCACCCCGCGAAGCTCGTGCGCGGGCTCGCCCGGGTCGTCGAATCGCGCGGTGTCGCGGTCTTCGAGCGCACCGAGGTCGTGGACTGGTCTGCGGGGCGCGTACGCGTGCGTTCCCTCGACGGGAGCGGTGCCGAGGCCACCGTGTCGGCACGACACGTGATCATCGCGACCGAGGGCTACGGCGCACGGTTGCCCCGGGTGGGTCGGCGCATCCTGCCGCTCTACTCGCTCATGATCGCCACCGAGCCGCTGCCCGACGCGGTCTGGGACGACATCGGGCTCGCGCACGGTCACACCTTCTCGGACTACCGGCACCTGCTCGTCTACGGCCAGCGCACCGCCGACAACCGGTTCGCGTTCGGCGGCCGCGGCGCGCGCTACCACTGGGGCAGCTCCATCGACCCGGACTTCGAGCGCGTCGACCGCGTGTTCGAGCACCTGCACACCACGCTGCGCGAGTTCTTCCCGGCGATCGGCGACGCGGCGGTGACCCACCGATGGGGCGGCGCGCTCGGCGTCGCCCGCGACTGGCACGCGACGGCGAGCTACAACCCGAAGACGGGCGTCGGGTTCGCGGGAGGCTACGTCGGCGACGGACTGTCGACGACGAACCTCGCCGGTCGCACGCTGGCCGATCTCGTGCTCGGTCGCGCCACCGCGCTCACCGAGCTCCCCTGGGTGAACCACCGGTCGCCGTTGTGGGAGCCCGAACCGCTCCGATTCGCCGGCGCCAACCTGGGCCTGCTCGGGATGGGGCTCGCCGACGCCGAGGAACGGATCACCCAGCGCCCGTCGCTCATCTCGAGGGCGCTCGGCCCGCTCGTCGGTCACTGATCCCCGGGCGACGGTCGGGATCGGCCGACCTGGTCCGATCCCCCATCGGCCCCCGTCGCCGGCACGGCCGTCGAGGAGAATGCCCATTCGGGGATCGCCCCGCTCCCGAGGAACGTGCACAGGAGTCGCGCCATCGAGTGCGTGCCGTCGATGGCGAGCGCCTGGTCGAGGAAGCCCGCTGCCGCGGATCCCCTCCCGAGCGACCATGCGAGCCACGCCGCAATGCAGAGCGAGCCCGGGCGGTAGGCGGGCGGAGCCTGGGCGATCGCGCGCCGCAGGACCGCGATCGACCGCTCGATGCGCCGCGGTTCGGGACGAGCGGTGGTCTGGCCGAGCAGCAGGCGCGACAGGAAGCCGTCGACGCCGTCGGGTGCCCCCTCCGCGAGTTCCCGCGCCACCAGTTCGTCGATGCTGACGCCCGACGCGGCCGCACGTTCGTTGGCGTCGATGGAGTCGTCGAGAGCCAACTCGCCGATGACCGGTCCGAATGCGAACTGCAGCATCATCGCATCGCGGAACGCGGGCCGGCCCGCGAGGTGCACGAGCCAGGCGAGGCGGTCGGCGTCGATGTGCTCGGGCGCCTCGGCGAGAAGCACCTCCACGAACTCGACCGGATCGACGAGCGGTCCCAGTGCCTCGAGCAGCCGTTCGACGGGCCGCGACCTCCGCGAGTCGAACCCGCCCGCTCGCCCGTCGTCGTCGACCAGCGCCGCGAGGGTGCGCGCCACCGCCTCCGCGACCTCGGGCTCGGCGTCGGGAAGCACGGCGAGGTCGGCGACGCCGCCCGTGCGCGCCTCGCGGCACACGGGGTGCGAGGCCGCCGAGCTCGTCTCGATGAGCGCGAGCGGATGACCCTGTACCGGCGTGGCGGGATCGCGCAGCGACCCCCATCCGTCGGCGGCGACGCACAGCGCGTCGCGCACGAGGAAGCCCGCCTCCTCCGCGCGGGCGACCACCGTCTGCAGCAGCGCGCGCTCCGGCAGCCCTCGGCGCCGCGCGAAGGGGTCGTCGGTGTAGGCGACCGCGACGACCGCGTCGACACCCGGCATCCGGCACAGCGCGGCCACCAGGAGCGAGGCGACCGCGCTTCGATCACTCGCCCTCCTCGGCAGGTCGTGCCGGATGACACCCGCGGTTCGGTTGCCGCGGAAGGCGACGGCCAGGAGCGAGCGCTCCGGCGAATAGCCGGCGAGGGACGGCAGGAGGGCGAGGAAGTCGTGCGCGGCCTCGGCGCGGATGATCGTCGTCATGCGACGAGCGTGGGCCTGCGGCATCCGTCGCTGCCGTGCCTGGTCGGAAGCCGGGAGGCGTCGCGCCGCACCCGGCGCTGTCGAGGACGAGTCAGCCGGCTGCGAACAGCTCCGAGATCGCGACGGCCTCCTCGTCCGTCGGCCGCCACGCGCCGGCCAGCGCATTCTGCCGCACCTGCTCGGGACGGGTCGCACCCGCGATGACGCTCGCCAGCGCCGGCTGCGCGAGCAGCCACCCGAACGTCGCCTCGAGCATCGTGATGCCGCGCTCGGCCGCGAAGGCGGCGTATCGATCGAGCACATCCCAGGGCGCCTGCTCGACGAGCTGCGGCCGCTGGCGCATGATGCGGGTGTCCGCCGGGTTGCCGTCGCGGTGGAACTTGCCGGTGAGCAGCCCGTTGTGGAGCGGGAACCACGGCAGGAATCCGACGCCGAAGTGCTCGGCGGCGGGCAGCACCTCCGCCTCCGCGCCTCGTGCGAGCAGGTTGTACTCGTTCTGCGCCGAGATGAAGCGGCTCGTGCCGAGCTCGCGCGCGAGGAGCTCGGCCTCCGCCAGCTGCCACCCGGCGAAGTTCGAGTGCCCGAGATAGCGCACCTTGCCTTCGCGCACGAGCTCGTCGAGTGCGGCGAGGGTCTCCTCGATCGGCGTCAGGGGGTCGGGAGTGTGGAGCTGGTACAGGTCGATCCACTCGGTCTGCAGCCGACGGAGCGACCCCTCGACCGCGAGGCGCACGTAGCGGCGCGACCCCTTCGCGCCCCAGTGCGGAAGCGGCGACGGGATGGACGCGTGGCCGAACTTCGTGGCGACCACGACCTCGTCGCGCCGGCCGCGGAGCGCGTTGCCGAGCAGGGTCTCGCTGAGGCCGTACTCCCGTCCGTAGACGTCGGCCGTGTCGATCAGGTTCACGCCGTTGTCGAGGGCGGCGTGCACCACCGCGTCGGTGCCGGCCTGGTCCTCGGTCGCGGTACCCGCCCGGCCGAAGTTGTTGCCGCCGAGGCCCACCGCGGAGACGCGGAGTCCGGAACGGCCGAGGGAACGGAAGTCGAGGTCGCTCATGGCTCCATCCTCGCAGGCCGCACGCCGCCGGATGCAGGGGCACCCGTCCTCCACAGCCGGCAGTTCGGCTCGCCCCGCGCCGTGTCCGATTCCCGCGAGCCGATGACGGATGCCGCGGCTACAGTCGAAGGCATGACCACCGACTTCCTCCTCCGATTCGACAGCCCGATCGGGCGCATCGAGCTCACGGGCGACGCAGCGGCCGTCACCTCGCTCAGCATCGAGCGCGACGGCGCCCTGCCCCACGACGAGCTTCCCGAACGGCCCAACGACGTGCTCGAGACCGCGCGGGCGCAGCTCCTCGAGTACTTCGACGGGGATCGTACGTCCTTCTCCGTCCCGGTGCGCCTCGAGGGCACGCCGTTCCAGCGTGCCGTCTGGGCCGAGCTCGAACGACTCGGCTGGGGCGAAGCCACCTCCTACGGCGCCCTCGCGCACGCGGTCGGCCGTCCGGGCTCGGCGCGCGCCATCGGCGGCGCCGTCGGCGCCAACCCCGTGCCCATCATCGTCGGATGCCACCGGGTGCTCGCCTCCGACGGCCGCATCACGGGATACTCGGGCGGCCAGGGCATCCCCACCAAGCTGTGGCTGCTGGGCCACGAGCAGATCGGCTTCGCCGCGTGAGCCTGCCTTCGCGGCCCGAGCTCGTACTCGGCGACGACGGCCTGCACCGATGCGCGTGGGGAGCGAACGACGCGGAGTACCGCAGGTACCACGACGAGGAGTGGGGCACGCAGCAGCGCGATCCACAGCGCCTCTTCGAGAAGCTCTGCCTCGAGGGCTTCCAGGCGGGACTCTCGTGGATCACGATCCTTCGGCGCCGGCCGGCGTTCCGCGAGGTGTTCCACGGCTTCGACCCCGCGGCCGTCGCGGCGATGACCGAGGGCGACGTCGAGCGACTCCTCGGCGACGCCCGCATCATCCGGCACCGCGGCAAGATCGAGGCGGCCATCTCGAACGCCCGCGTCACGCTCGAGCTGCCGACCCCGCTCGACGAACTCCTCTGGTCGTTCGCCCCTGCGCCGCGCGAGCGGAATCCGGTCTCGTTCGCCGAGGTGCCGGCCACCACGCCCGAGTCCGAGGCGATGAGCAGGGCGCTTCGGCGACTCGGCTACCGCTTCGTCGGCCCGACCACGATGTACGCCCTCATGCAGGCTTCGGGCATGGTCGACGACCACCTCGCCGGTTGCTTCCGCGCAGGCAACGGCGCCGCGATGGCCGTGGAGCCGGCCGCAGCAGTCAGCGCACCCGTCTCCTAGCCGGGTCGCGCTGCACCGGAGTGTGGCGCTGCACGGGGCCCGGTCGTCACGCGTCGGGCGGCGGTCCGGGAGTGCGGGCCGCGCGCGCCGAGCCCCTGGGCGGGGGCCCGCCGGCGCCCCAGGCGGCGGCGCGGCT